>CAYMYI010000106.1:0-14784 GCA_964394585.1 uncultured Roseobacteraceae bacterium | reverse complement strand
TGTAGCTCCTGCCCCTGGTGCCCCTGTGATTGCCCCTGCTGCCGGAGCTATTTGCCAAGGAGAAACGCTATCACTTTCGACTACTACGGTTGCTGCGAGCTATCAATGGACAGGCCCGAACGGGTTCAGTTCTATGCTACAAAACCCAACGGTAACAACGAACTTCCAAAATGTGCATGCAGGCACCTACACGTTAGAAGTAACTACCGGTGCTTGTACCGCTACTAATACGGTAACTTATACCTTTTCGCCAAAACCTACACAGCCAGTACTTACTCTTGTAGATAATGATATTTGTGACGGTACGGCTATTCAGCTTTCTGCTAATACAGGTTTTGATACCTACATTTGGGTAAGCCCGAATGGGAACACCGTGAATACGGGAAATGTAAATACAGCGACCATTGCCAGTGGCGATATTGCGTATGCCGCAGGAGATTGGCGAGTAATCACCCGATCTGCAGCAGGTTGCGAGTCAGATCCTTCTACTCCTCAAACATTGACGATTACGCCAATTCCAACTGCTGATGCGACGAGCAATTCGCCAGCAGGAGGCGTTTGCCCCGGCGATAATGTTCAGCTTATTGGAAATACTGTAGCAGGAGCCTCGTATCGTTGGTATGAAGATAACAATGGAAACAATACGCTAGAGATTGGAACCGATCCGTTGATCGCTATTACTCAAAATCATACGATTACCAATTTCACTACCGCAAGAAGATATTATTTGGTGGTAGATGTAAATGGTTGTACCTCAAACGATTTTGTAGATGTCGCAATTAATAACACAGGAGCCCCCGCTGCATTTACACCTGCAGATATTGATATTTGCGAAGGAGAAGTTTTGACGTTTACAGCGCCGGTTGCCGCTGTAAGCTATCAGTGGAGCGGTCCGGGTGGTTTTTCTTCTACCGATGCCAACCCACTAGTTACGAACAGCGTAGCTCCGGTTCCACATGCAGGGACTTATACAGTTACCGCTTTCAGCAGTTGTGGATCTCGTACCGCTACATTTGATGTAAACGTTGATCCTAAACCTGCAAAACCAGTCATTAGTGCTGTGCCTGCTAGTGTTTGCGAGGGTGCTACCTTACAGTTAAACTCATCGGTAATGGCAGGTGCAAACGAAGCATATCGTTGGATTGCCCCCACCGGTGCCGTTACACAAAATACCACTAATCCTTTCCCTGTAACCGGTACGCTTGCTAACGCTGGCGAGTGGCGCGTTCAAATTGTGAATACTTCAACAAACTGTGAATCCGAGCCTTCTGACCCGGTAACCATCATAGTCATTCCTTCTACGCCTTCGCTACCTACTGCAACGCCAACGGTATGTGCTGGCGAAGACGTGACGCTGTCAGCCAATGATGCGACTGGTGCGTTGTACCGTTGGTATCAAGATGACGGCGATGGCGTACAAGAATTAGGTACACAAGATGTCTTGGTAGCCACAAGCCGCAATGCTACAGTACCTAATTTAGCTGCAGGGAACTATAAGTTCTGGTTAGACCTTGCAGTTGGTACTTGCTCTAACGTGTCGGATGTAGATGTAACCGTTTTGGCAAAACCGACCATCACCGACTTTCAAACACCCATCGAATTAAACTGTACAGTTGGTAATACCGATTTACGCTTAAATCAGCGTGCTTCGGATAATACGCAACCATTTACTATCACAGGTGGTACTGGCCCTTATACTTATCATTGGGTAGGTCCTAATGGTTTCCTTTCCGTGGAAACGCAACCCACGATTCCTACGGCAAATTCAGGAGACCAGGGTACGTACACAGTATACGTGGAAGACGCCACCGGATGCCGCTCCGAAGCTGTTTCGATTGTGGTAGATATTACGGACGCCGTGGCAACGCCAGTCATCAATTTTGCAGGTAAACTTTGCGAAGGAGAAGAAATGGAATTACGCGTGGATCCTCCTTACAGTGGGGGGACTGTAACGTATGAATGGTTCAGAAATGGTACGTCGCTAACTACTACGCCGATTCCCTCGTACATTGTGCCTTCTGTGGTAGAAGCCACCCACGAAGGGAACTACAGTGTTCGCGTTACCGTAGATGGTTGTACTTCACTTATTTCAGCACAAACCAATGTAGAGATTATTCCAAACCCTACCGACCCGACTCTCTCAGTAGCTTATGATAATGGAACACCTGGTTCAACCTGCCCAGGGGGTACGATTACCCTGACAAATCCTGTTACGGCGGATAGTTATTTATGGACCGGACCCAACGGGTACTCATCTACGGAACAATCACCTACCATAACTAATGCAGGGGTGCAATATAATGGAACCTATTCGCTAACACTTACCAATGGTGGGCAGTGTTCTGTAACCGAAACAATTGATATGAACTTGATTCGCCCACGCCCTGGTACACCAACAGTTTCGGGACCCACGCAAGTCTGTCAAGGAGAAGATGTGGTCTTCAACGTACCTGCCTATACTGGCGCTAGTGTAACGTATAATTGGACGACGCCTACAGGTCCACAGACCACCCCAATCCCTCAACTAGCTGTGAATGGAGTAACGGCGGCAAATGCCGGAAATTATAGTGTAACCGTTACGGTAGATGGGTGTGAATCGTTGGTTTCTGCTCCACGCAACTTAGCAATTCAACCTGCTATTACCGTTGCACCCACCATCAATGCAGCTTCGGTAACTACCGTTTGCGAAGGGGGAATCATACAACTCATTGCAGATAATTATGCAGGGGCGGAACGATATATTTGGAGAGGACCTAACGGCTTCTCATTTGAGTCGGTGGTGAATAGTTCGGTAGTAATTGCCGATGCTACGCTTGCCGATGCTGGTACGTATGAGTTACAAGTAGAAATAAATGGTTGTACCTCTCCTGCGGTTTCTCAAGCTGTTGTAGTAAACACTGCTCCTGCAAGACCATCACTCGATGTGAATGCACTCTCTTTATGCAGCGACCAAGACTTAGTACTAACTGCTTCACCAACAGGAGCGAATCAGTATATCTTCATTAAACCAAATGGAGGAATTTTAGATAATGGAGGCTCAAATACAAGGACAATTACAGCAGGTTCTGCAGATTATATACCTGGGGAATGGAAAGTTCAAATTGTAGATGCCAATGCTTGTACCTCTCCAATTTCCGACCCTGTTACTATCACTATTAACCAAAAACCATCGGCATTAGCCTTAAACGATGGACCGGCGTGTAACGGAGGTTCGGTAACACTCTTTGCTAACCCAATTGCGGGGGCTACCTACGAGTGGTTCCGCGAAGACGGTACGACGGCTGGCTTCGATGTTGCTGATGTCCTTATCTCTACCGGGCAAAACCATACAATTACCGGCTTAACTACCGGCACACAACGCTATTATCTGCGTATTACTAATAATGGATGTGTGTCCGATGTGGTCTTTACCGATGTAGTAACAGGGCCAACACTTGCTGCACCGAACCTGAACGTAACAGCGAATGGTACTACTACACCAAACCCTGCCACAATTACGGTATGTGAAGGAGAAATTGTAGTGCTTACCTCACCCACGGCAGCGACGAGCTATCAATGGGGTGGCCCTGACGGGTTTACCTCTACGCTACAAAGCCCGCCTTCGTTTGTAGCGACTACGGCGAAAGCAGGGACTTACGAACTCACGGCTACTCAGAGCGGATGTGGGACAAACTCTAGAACATTCAATTTAGTAGTGAATCCCAAACCTACGAAACCTGTTATTTCGGCTACCTCATTAAATGTATGCGATAATCAGTCGATTCAGTTAAGTGCTACGCCGGGCGCAGCCGATTACATCTGGATTCAACCGAATGGGATAGAATTTAACCCTGCTGGCAATGCCAATACGCTTACGATTGCCACAACTGATGGAAATTACCTAGAAGGAGAATGGAGAGTGAAAGTAGAAAATGGGTCTGGATGTGTGTCAGAAATATCAGATCCTATCACCATTAATATCAACCCATTACCAACGGCAGTACCAACTAGTGGAGGTAATGTGTGTAGTGGCGATGTAGTACAACTCTTTGGAAACACAGTAGCAGGAGGAAATTACAAGTGGTATCAAGAAGATGGGACTGATAATACTACCTTGAATACGGCACAAGATGCGTTAATATCTACCAACCAGAATCCGGTTGTGAGTGGATTAGCTGCGAGCGGTACACCATACCGTTTTTGGTTGGTAATTGAAGCCAATGGGTGTGATGCCACGGCGGTATCGGTAGATGTAACCGTGAGCACACCGCCTACGTTAACAGCGGCAGCAACGGATGCACTTTGCCTCAATGTAGGGGCTTCGTATAGTGGCTTAACAGCAACGCCAACAGCACCGGGAACATACACCTTCCAGTGGACAGGGCCGAACGGTTATTCGTCATCGGCACAAAACCCTGTGATACCGAATGCGACGGCAGCCAACTCAGGTTCTTACACTGTAGTGATGACCGATGCCAGCACCGGCTGCCAATCGAATCCATTTACCGTGAATGCTACGATTGCCAACCGTCCGGCAACTCCTACCATTTCGCTAAGTTCGACAGCGCTGTGCGAAGGGCAGCCTTTAACACTTTCAACGGCAGCATACCCTGGCGCAGAGTATCGTTGGTACTTGAACGGTACACCACTTGCAACTGGTAATCCTACGACGATCCCATCGTATTCTATCGCTTCTGCTGCCGCTGCAAATGCAGGGAACTACTCAGTGGAAATTATAGGCGATCCAAGTGGCACTCCGTGTGTCTCAGCCCGATCGGGCGAGGTAAATGTGCAAATTGATGCAGTTCCAACGGCGCCTGCGCTCACCGTGAATCCATCGACAAACATTTGTGAAGGAAGTTCCCTAACTATTGAACTTCCTGCATTATACCATCAGCCAGGGTATACGTATCAATGGATTGGCCCGAATGGTTTTACGGCTACTACGCAAAATGCTACAATCAGCTTAGCAACTATACAAAGTAATGGAACGTATTCTGTAACAGTGAGTAATGGTTCGTGTGGTTCTTCGGCAACGTCTTCGATAACTGTGAATAACATATTGCCAATTCCGCCTACACCTGCGCTTGCTACTGCACCATTCTTATGTACAGGCGATGTATTGGAGCTTCGTACCGATGCCTTCAACTCTCCTACTACGCAATACCGTTGGTATTTCGATAATGGAGGAGGCGAAGTTTTATTGGGTACTACTACCAACCCATCGTTTGTGGTTTCTCCTAGTGCGGCGGTTACCAATGCAGGCTTATACTCTGTAGAAGTTTCAGCAGGAGGATGTACCTCGCCCCGCTCCGTAGCGCAGCAAGTAACGATTAACCCACAGCCGACCAATCCGATATTGGCTGTAAACTATTCGAATGGAAATTGCGCAGGTGGTACGCTTCAGTTAACCGTAACAAGTACAGGAGCTACAGGCTACTTATGGACTGGTCCTAATGGTTTTGTGTCTACGCAACAAAACCCAAGTATTCCAAATGCTACAGCGGCAATTAATGGAACTTATGTAGTAACTGTAAGCAATGGTGCATGTACTAATACAGGCTCTATCATCTTTAATGATATCATAGATATTACGCCGTTTAGCCCGGCGATTATTCCACCAAACCCAGTTTGTGTAGGCGACAGAACCGTAATTACGGCTTCTAATTATGCCGGGGCAGGGTCGAGTGTAACCTATAATTGGACATTACCCGATGGTAGCACGGTTACTTCAGGCTCGAACCAACTCGTAATTGATCCGGTAACCCTAACTTCAGCAGGAAATTACACCGTTCAGGTCGATATTGACGGATGTTCGTTACCTACTTCGCTGCCTGAGCGTTTGCGTGTGAATTCGTTCCCTTCTGTGCCTACACCATTCTCGAATGGTCCTGTTTGCGAAGGTAGTACTTTGCGACTTTTTGCCGGAGCACCGACCACTGGAGGGCCTTTTAACTATGAGTGGACAGGCCCGCGCAACTTCTTCTCAAATCTCGAAAACCCAACTATTGAACTGGTAACGCCTGAATATGAAGGAACTTATGTACTGACTCTTTCAGGGCCAGGAGGCTGTAGTGTAACCAGTACTGTACAAGTTTCGATAGGGGAGCTGATTGTGCCTCCTGTGATTTCAGGAGAAGACCGGTATTGTGTAGGCGAACGCCTAGAATTGACTGCCACAGCCTATCCGGGTACGGCTACGTACACATGGACGCTTCCTGATGGTACTGAGCGTATAACTTCCGTAGGGCAATTAGTGATTGACCCGGTAACTGTTGCAAATGCAGGAGAATACAACGTGCGTGTTCGGGTAAGCGACTGCGAAACAGGGTCGTCGTTTGCAAAACGCGTATATGTTGATAATGTAGGAACCGTTCAGGCTTCGAGCAATACAGGAATTTGTGAAGGTCAAACCCTTCAATTAAATGCAACGCCTTCGGGAGCTGGAAACTTTACCTACCGTTGGGATGGCCCGAACGGGTTCACGTCAACATTACAAAACCCTACTATTGGTGGCGCAACATCGGCAAATAGCGGGGTGTATGTAGTAACCATGTCTACGGTAGAAGGCGGATGTACTCAAACGGCACAAGTAAATGTAGTGATTGATGCCAAGCCTACAACCCCTCAGCTTATTGCAAACCAAACCATTATTTGCCAAGGGGATGCTATTACCCTAAGCACCGGTTCTGCAGGAGCAACGTATCAATGGGTAGGCCCCGATGGTACCATCGACCCGAATGACCCTGTATTAACTACTACAGTAGGAACTACCACCATCCCTTCTACGCATCCTTCGTACCGTTCAGGGATTTGGCGCGTGCGTGTTACTAGTGCCGGAGGGTGTGTATCTGAATATTCGCAGCCTGTGGAAGTGCAAGTGGCAGAACGTCCCGTAGCGATTATCTCGAATAACAGCACCGTGTGCGAAGGAGAAGCGGTAACTATTAGCGGAAATGAGTTTGTAGGTGCTTCGTACAGTTGGTACGACGATAACAACGGAACACGCGGGCAACTGATTGCCACCGGAAGAACTCTCGCGCTAGGTGTGTTGCCGAGCGGCAGCTATAACTATTACCTGATTGTTTCGGTAAACGGATGTACCTCTGAGGTAGCTACTGCCCAGGTAAATGTAGTGGGAGCAGGGCTAGTGCCCACACCAACAACCGGCAGCCCTTCGGTTTGTGGTGGCAACGATATTCAGCTCTTTGCTAATATCGATGCAGATTTCTACAGCTGGACCGGACCAAATGGATTCGTTTCCGGCGAACGCAATCCGGTGATACCTAATGCTACGCCAAGCGATGCGGGCCGATACGCCCTCACAGTTACTCAAAATAATTGTACCTCGTCGCCGGGAACGGTGGTAGTGGCAGTAACCGACGGTGCAGAAGCGGTAACCATTAACCCGATTACCGCTGTATGTGAAGGCGAACGTTTGGTAATTAACTCAAGCGGTATCATTGGTAGCAATGTTTCTTATGTGTGGGTGAAACCAAATGGAAGTCAGCAAGTAACCAATACCCCATCACTCGTTATTGAAAATGCACAAACTACCGATGCCGGCGCATACTATGTAACAGTGAATAATAATGGGTGTGTATCAGCGCCTTCAGCAGCGGCCTTTGCTCAAGTGAATGCCAAGCCACAAGCGCCAGCCATTGTAGCTAATACGCAAGTTTGCGAAGGTGATGCGATTGTACTAAGTACCCCAATAAATGCAGACTCCTATCAATGGACCGGACCAAACGGATTCAGTTCTACATTGAAAAATCCGCCGGTATTGCAAAATGCTAACCGCTTCAATGCAGGGGAATACACGCTTTGGGTGGAAATCAACGGGTGCCGTTCTGAAGTAGCTTCAGTGCAAGTATCGGTATCGGAACGCCCTGCAAAACCACAAATCTTCAGTAATTCGCCGGTTTGTAACGGAGGAACACTCACATTGTTCACCACACGGATGAATGCAATCGAGCAATACACTTGGTATTTACCAGATGGCTCTACACGCATAACACAAGATACGTTCTTAGTAATAACGCCATTTACTAGTGTGCAAGCCGGAGCTTACCGAGTAAGCCGACTACAAAATGGGTGCGAATCGGAAATTTCAGAACCGCAGCAAACCTCTATAATTGTAGGGGCTGTAGAAGAAGAAGCCTTTGCCGGCAACGATTTGTTCGTATGTGATTTGACTCAATCGGTAACCCTTACGGCAGCTCCAAACCAAAGAGGCATATGGACAGCCCTCGATGGAGGTAACTTGGCAACGCCTACGCAAAACAGCACAGTAGTAGCAGGGTTGCGACCCGAAGGAGTTTACCGATTCGTTTGGACAGTCGATAATCGCCCTTGTGGCAGTCTCAGTACCGATACAGTAACGGTACAAGCAGCCGGTGCTCCAATTGCTCAACCTGACTTTGAGGAAACTACCGTTGCCGGATTTGACTTCAAGGATATTTTATTCAATGATGAAATTCCGCAAGGGAATGACGTTACGGTGCGTATCGTTCGGCCTACGGTACACGGAGAGGCAATCTTACAGCTCGATAATACCGTAAGCTACCGACCTACACCTGGCTATTTTGGAAACGATTCGTTCGTATATGAAATATGCTTGATCGATTGCCCCACTAACTGCGACACAGCCGTAGTCAACATCGAAATTACAGGTGATTTAGAAATTCCAGATATTATTACGCCAAATGGAGATGGTTCTAACGATGCCTTCGTAATTCGTGGAATAGAAAATTACCCCGAAAACGAACTACTCATCTTTAACCGATGGGGGAATAAGGTGTATGAGGCAATCAATTACACCAACGATTGGCGGGGAACCTGGAGCAAAAACAACAATGAGCTACCTGACGGTACTTATTACTACGTATTCACAAACCGCCAAAATGGAGAACTGATTTCCAAAGGCTTTATCACACTACATCGATAATTTAAAAGCCGGTAGGGGGTATAGATTCCTTCTGCCGGCATTTTTCAACTGAGAATATTTTAAAACAAGATATAATGAGAAAGTTTCTACTTCTAGGAATCGCTTTAAGTTGGGCTTACCTGGCAACCGCTCAACAAGACCCTATGTACACGATGTACATGTTCAACAAATTACCGATCAACCCGGGTTATGCCGGAAGCAGCGAAACACTCACAGCTACGGCACTGTACCGTACCCAGTGGGTAAGTTTTGAAGGTGCGCCACAAACGGCAGCATTCAGCATAGATGCCCCTCTTTTCAACGATTTGTCCGGTGTAGGGCTTTCCATTGTGCAAGATGAGCTTGGAATTTCCGAAAATTTGCATGTGGCAGGTTATTTTGCCTACCGCTTCCCACTGTTGGGGGGTAAACTTGGCTTGGGAATCTCAGGGGAAGTAAAGCGCCAACAGATGAATTGGAGTGAGGTAAACCCGCTCGACCGTGTAGACCCTAACCTCGATTATACCAACGATAACCTGTTCTTGCCCAACGTAGGAGTGGGCTTGTATTGGCAAAGTGAAACTATGTTTTTGGGAGCTTCTATGCCCCGAATTATGGAAAATGATCTCGATTACACCCCCACCGGGATGAATATCGTGAGTAGAGCCACCCAACGCCGCCACTTTTTTGGCATGGCAGGCTTTGTAACAACGCTTTCTTCAGAATTACGCTTGCGCCCTATGGCATTGGTGAAATATGTAGAAAATGCCCCTGTGGAAATCGATCTTAACCTCAGCGCATTAATCTCTGACATGATTTGGGTAGGGGCAGGCTACCGCACCGACGACTCATACAGTGCAATGGTGCAGCTCAACATTAATAATCGGTTCCGCATTGGGTACGCTCACGATTTTACCTACACACGGTTAAACGCTTACCACAATGGCACACACGAAATTATGCTAGGAATCGATTTCAGTAAGAAAGAAAAAGGAGTATATCACCCACGCTATTTCTAAGATTGTTTAGGGGCGCTGGTGTGTAGGCAATATTTTACGAAAGGTAGTTGAAAAAAAAGTTTGAAAGCCTGTGTTTCAAGGCTTCCAAACAAACCAAGTGAGTGTAAATTGTTAAGCTGGTTAAACTTAGGGTAGTATAATTTCTTGAGTGAAACGTCCTACAGAAATGGTTGCCAATTTATCGCAATTGCCATTGCCAAAATCGAAGACAAACGTAGGCTTTCCGGTAATGGTGATATTACTCGTACCACTGACAGGATAGTAGAGTTCATCGACAAAACATGCAGTTTGAACGCGCCATGGCTGCAAGATGGAAACGTTATACGAGTTCCCTTTCCGATCGGTTCCTGAAGCAGTTCCGGTAATGTTGAATACCTCATTAAAGGTTTCTCGGTCGCCGGCGCCTTCTACCCACTCGTAGGTTAGGTCGCTATTGTAGGTTACTTGTTCCCCCTCAAAGCCGACTGTAAGGTTGTTCGTACGCTGAAATGAACCTCCATTTACGGCACTCATTGAGGTAGTTCCACTAATCGAAACCCCATTCACTTCGTAGTTCGTAAACGATAGACTCAACCCCCCATTTCCCGGGTTTAGCAGGGTTCCTGTATATGTAATCGATATGATTCCCTTACGAACAACACCCGAAACAGGACTTTCGCATCCATCGCCATAGTCAAGGGTAATGGTTTTAGTATCTCTATCGAGCGATACATTGGCACAATAAGTTTGAGTTACTCTCCCATTACTATTTATCGTAAAAGCCTCGTCCGTTACCCTGTAGATTTCGTCAATTTCTGCCGTAGCAAAAGCAATATCAGAAGCAATTTGTTGCTCTGCAGTGGTATCGGGTTCTGCAGTGGCGTTGTCGTTGTCGTCATCACAAGACGATACAAAGGCAATCAAACTCAAACCAATCATTAATCTTACAAAATACTTTTTCATGTTTTTTTATTTGTTTAGGTGTTTCAAACAGTTACTAGCTATAACTGAATTTGATTGAGGTAAGATGCAAGAAATCAACCTATGTAGAAATATTTCCAACAAACGGTCGACATCAAAAAAATAGCGGTCATAGGAAGGCCCTTCAATCGCTTGCAAAACAACGCATCGGTTTACGCTTTCTCTTTCGCCTCTTGCCAGTAGCGTTCCATTTCAGGCAAGGTCATTTCGGCAAGCGGTTTCCCCTCGGCTTTCCCTTGCTCTTCTATGTAGTTAAATCGTCTGATAAACTTCTTATTGGTCTTTTCCAAAGCAGTTTCAGGGTTGATTCCCACAAAACGGGCATAGTTCACCAGCGAGAATAACACATCGCCAAATTCGGCTTCCATTGCATCTTGGTTCGCTGAGTTTGCCTCTGCTTCGTGGTGAAACTCTTCCAATTCTTCTTGTACTTTTTCCCATACCTGTGCTTTGTCGTCCCAATCGAAGCCCACGCCCCGCGCTTTTTCTTGGATGCGGACTGCCTTCACCAATGCCGGTAGCGAGGTAGGCACTCCTTCTAGCAATCGTTTATCTTTCTTCTCTTTGAGTTTGAGCAGTTCCCAATTTTCGCGTACAGCCTCTTCATCGTCGGCTTGTACATTGCCGTAAAT
This sequence comes from uncultured Roseobacteraceae bacterium, assembly GCA_964394585.1. Classification (GTDB taxonomy): domain Bacteria; phylum Bacteroidota; class Bacteroidia; order Cytophagales; family Flammeovirgaceae; genus CAYUJH01. Next base: position 3,268 of record CAYMYI010000106.1, on the reverse strand, counting down.
ATGCGGGTGGCGGGCAATCAACTTTTCGCAGATAGCCTGTAGCACATCGGCGATGTCGAACGTGTGAGTTTCCGAAGCTATTTTTGCATAAAACACCATGTGAAGCATTAAATCGCCCAATTCTTTCTTCACTTCTTCGAAGTTATTTTCCAGGATAGCGTCTGAAAGCTCGTACACCTCTTCGATACTCAGGTAGCGCAACGACTCCATCGTTTGTTTTCGGTCCCACGGGCATTTTTCGCGAAGCTCATCCATGATATCGAGCAAACGGGCGAAGGCTTCTAGTTTTTCGGCTTTAGTGTGCATAGTGTGGCAATGATTTAAGTGAGAGAATGTGCAAATAAACAAAGCCCTTGGGGATAATAAGGAGTCGTTTTGATCTCTCGGAGGATAGTTTACTTGTTTTGTATGAAGAGAAGCTTGTTGTAAGCTCCCCCAAAACCGAGGCACGAACCTTCGCCGATGGCTTTCTCCCTTCATTTTCCCTTTCTGGCGCAAGCGTCTCGCTTGTGCTATGTGTTCCTGCTTCGACTGGGTTATTATGGATGTACTTAATTCGTTGGTCTAGTATTTCATTAGTTGATAGTTCAATAGGATGATTGTGTTGACGGCTCACCGTTGCGATGCCAAAATTGAAAATCTTTGTTGTTTGAATTTTTCTTTCCTGCTCGTTGTATCATCCATAACATCCACTCACGGCGACTTTCGTGGGGGTTATTATCCATATATGTCGCGTGATGTGTAGCTCCGCATCGGCGGTCCGATTGGGATTAGGCCAGCGTTTTGCTTATAACTGTTCGTGATTGTAGAGAATCTTTTGTAAAGTATTTGTGTATCTTTATTCAAAGAACGCAAAGTATGAAGCATCAATTTACAGCCAAAATAGAGCGCGATAAAGAAACGGGAATGTATGTAGGAATGATTCCAAATTTGCCAGGAGCACATACACAAGCCGAAACTTTAGACGAGTTGTACCATAACCTACAAGAGGTTACCAGTTTATGCTTGGAGTCCTACACTCCTGAGGAACTTGCAGAACTTCCAGAGTTTATTGGTTTACAGCAAATTTCTGTAGAAGTAAAATCGGCATGAGTAAACTGCCGCTTAGCAATGCGCAAACATTAGAGAAGATTTTGTTGCTCTTAGGTTTTGAGATAAAACGACAAAAAGGAAGCCATGTGTTTTATCGCCATCCCGATGGAAGATATACTACCATTCCCCACCATTCCAGTAAAGATATTAGTCGCCCATTGCTGCGAGAAATTCTACGACAGATAGAAGTTACACCGGAAGAGTACGTGAGGCTTTTAAATGAGTTTTAAGCATAATCTATTCATAGAATTTTGAGTATAAATATTACAAGGGAAAAGTAACGTTCTACCCCGATATGGATGCGAATGGTGAATGGGAGTGTAAGCTCCCCCAAAACCGAGGTACGAACCTTCGCCGATGGCTTTCTCCCTTCATTTTCTTTTCCATGTTATATGGAACCATTTTAGCGCGTCAATCATCCGGCATGATACAACAGGTAACGTTTTAAAGAAAAACGCTAAAAGTTTCATAATATGTAACATTTCGATGTTTTATAATTTTCGTTACTCTGAAAACCTGTTTAGGTGTTGAAAACGGCAGCTGCCTCGACCTAACAGGTTTGTAGCGTGGGTTCAAAACTTTGTGTCCTAAGGGTTTCGCACTGCGGCTACTTCTTCTGGGGTAATAGGGTCTGCACTGTTCCCGAAATCTTGGCGGATGTAACTCAACACATTAGCGATTTCGGTATCCGTAAGGAAGGAATGCGCCGCCATCACGTTGTTGTATTTTTCGCCATTGACTTCAATTTCTCCGCTTAAGCCGTTCAGCACAATATTGATTAGGCGGGTTTTATCGCCGTTTACCCAGTCGGTGTTGGCAAGAGGCGGGTTCAGTCCGGGAACGCCCTCCCCATTTTTTTGGTGGCAGGTCATGCAGTAGGTCATATACACGCTTTTCCCAGGGTGAGCTTTGGGGGGTTCTTCGGCTTGCGCTACGGTTTCTTGGGTAGTTTCTTCAGAGGTTGTCTCATTTTGGGTCGTGCCCCCACATGCAGCTACATACAAGGCAAAAGCGCTTAGTAAAATGATATTTTTTCTGTTCATATTCAATCTGTTTTTATGATGGATATGCTAAAAATAGCAAGATTCTTTATTTATTACGGTCTAGCTAAATTTCGTTGCTGTCCCAACTGGCAGTGATGAAACGTTAGTTCTTTTCAGGTAAAGTTATTTATGATTTCTTCTACTTCCGTTGAGGTTAATCCAACAACCTCGGAAATTTCATCTACTGTTTTTCCTTCCCTGTGCATTTTATATACCTTGATCGTAATTTCCATGCCCTTTTCGATTCCCTTTTCCTCTCCTTCTTTCAGAGCGGTTTCAATCTCGCTACGCTCTATCCTGCGGTTTTCTTGGAATCGTCTGTAGGCAATCTTTTCTTCTTCGGTCAAGGCTTCTTCTTTGAGTTTTTCCGAAGCTTCTTTCAAGCCTTTTGCTTTGAAACTGTCTTTTACCTCGCTGTTTTTCAAAAAGTACACCCACTCATCTAAAGTGTCCCTCGCCACATCATCAAAGTTGTTGACTTTCAAAACGTAGTATTTCGGAAAGATGTCTTTCACTTGTTCTACGTTAAATTCGTTTTTCTGTGTCAAGGTCGGCTGGAGAATGTCTCCGTTGTGGATGCCGATGAACTTTCCGTCGTATTCGTACACGTAGTCCGTTCCCTGCCCGAGCCCAAAATACACGATGTTGATAGAGTATACCTTCTTGATTTGGCTATAGGGTTCTCCTTCTTTGATGTATTCGGTGATTAGTTTGGAAACACCAAATACCATCCGCTGAAAGTAGTCAACCTGCGATTCGTTTTGCACCTCGACTAGCATGAGTTCACCTTCAGCCGATTTTACCAAAATATCCACTCGGTTGTACTTGTCGTCGGCTTCTTGTTTGTTGCCTTCTCCTTCAAGTACATTTTCGATAGTTACGTCAAACTTTAACAACTCAGTTAAAAAACCCTCCAATATGGTGAAATTAGCCTTGTGCCTGAGTAGTTTTTTTATTGCCCAATCGAATCGTATCAGTTTCTTTGCCATGTTCTAATCGTTAACCGTTAGTAAAGATACCCTTTATTTGAGTTTGCATCCATCAGGATGGGCTGAAGGGGAGCGTTTGAATAATTTAGCCTAACGGCAGGCTAATCACCATAATACATAATTCGCCAGATGCGCCCCTTTTTG
>CAYMYI010000105.1:4638-14978 GCA_964394585.1 uncultured Roseobacteraceae bacterium | reverse complement strand
CTTGTATGGTAACCGCCATCGAATTGTAGGAACTGCCAACAAGCGTTTCGAGTATGGAAACGGGAAACATGCTACTACCTTTTCGGTATTTTTCGAATATGCTCAAGGAGGACGCTTTAGCTACACATATTCAGGAGATATCAACAACGATGGCTCTCCACTTAACGACTTGCTCTACATCCCTACCGATGCAGAGTTGAACCAGATGACGTTTTCAGGAAACGAAGCCGCGCAAAACGCACAACGTGAAGCGTTCCGGCAATTCATTTTACAAGACGATTACCTAAGCGAAAACCGTGGCGATTACGTAACCAAATACGACATTTTAAGCCCTTGGTTCTCTCGTTGGGATGTGCGCGTATTGCAAGATTTCAATATCAACGAAGGCAACACAATTCAGCTCAGCCTTGACTTGCTCAATGCAGGCAACTTCCTAAGCTCAAGCTGGGGCGTGCGTCAGTTTCCTGTAAATACCCAACCAGTTGGCGTTACCGTGGCGCAAGATGGAACCCCTACATACAGCTTCGATACAAGCCTACAAAATACGTTCACCAACGATTTCAGCCTCTTATCGCGCTGGCAATTGCAAGTAGGTATCCGCTACATTTTTAAATAAGGTGCTTCCTTAGCTCCCAACGCAGCGATCAAAACCTGTTAGGCCTTATGCGCTTAACAGGTTTTCTTTTTGAATATCCTTTCCACGAAAAGCCAAGAGATAAACGGGCTTTCTGAAAAACTCATTTTCGTAACATGGCAAAAAGTCTGGGCAATTCACTCTATCATCTATTTAAAAAAACAGCATCATAGTTATAGGTGAAAATCTGTACCTTTGCGCTCTCAAAATTTATTTTTTTCTCACTTAGCTGAAACTAAGCATGAAAACACAAGAAAAATTTTGGGTGTTGCTTTATTATTGTTACACCCCTATTGAAAATCCTGCGCTTTTTCGCGAAGAACATCATCAACTTTGCCTCGACTTAAACCTACGTGGACGCATTATTGTAGCCGCTGAAGGTCTGAACGGAACGGTTTCGGGTAGTATCGAGAATTGCCAAAAATATATGGATACTGTGAAAGCTGATCCTAGATTTGCCGCTTTAGAATTTAAAATCGAAGAACACGAAACCAACGCTTTTCGAAAGTTAAATGTGCGGTTAAAGCAGGAAATCGTACACTCTGACCTACCTGTAAATCCCTTGGAACGCACGGGTAAATACGTAGAACCCGAAGAGTTTAAACAGATGATGAACGATGAAGACGTAGTAGTTGTGGATATGCGTTCAAAATACGAACACGAAATTGGGCACTTCAAAGGAGCTGTTACGCTTGATATCGACAACTTCCGCGATTTACCCCAGCAAGTACAAGCGCTCGATCGGTTTAAAGACAAAAAGGTGGTTACCTACTGCACCGGCGGTGTAAAGTGCGAAAAGGCAAGTGCCTACCTCATCGAACGAGGCTTCAAAGATGTGTATCAATTGCACGGGGGGATTATCAAATACGGTTTAGAGGCCGGTGGTGAAAACTTTGAAGGTAAATGTTATGTATTTGATAATCGAGTAGCAGTAGAGGTAAACAAAGTAAACCCTACCGTAATAAGCAAATGCTATGTATGTGGTACTACAAGCGACCATATGGTAAACTGTGCGAATACAGTTTGCAATCGGCATACGGTTATCTGCGAAAACTGTATGGTTACTCTGAAAGGGTGCTGCTCTGAAGAGTGCATGAAAGCCCCTACAGCCCGCGAGTTTAATATGGAAGGGTACTACGCCAAAGAAATGAATGGGTATAACCCTTATAAAGGAGCACGCCGTTTATACGAAAACGAGGTTTAACTTCACCCTTTTCAAAACAAAGGCATCAACACGGGGATGAAATTCTTTAAATTTTCATCCCTTTTTCTGTTAAAACACCTCACAAAAAAAGGCTACCGAAGTAGCCTATGCTATGTATTTGGATGTATACGGTAAGTTTATACCGTCATGATGTCCTCTTCTTTAGCAGCTGCTAACTCGTCAATCTGTTTTGAATATTTGTTGGTTAGCTCTTGAACTTTAGCTTCAGCAGCTTTTACTGCGTCTTCCGAAACACCCTCTTTTTGGAGTTTCTTCAGGGAGTCGTTAATATCTTTCCGAATGTTACGGATGCTCACTTTCCCATGTTCGCCTTCTGCTTTTACATTTTTCACAAGGTCTTTGCGGCGTTCTTCCGTAAGGGCGGGGATATTGATACGCACTAACTCTCCGTCGTTTTGAGGGCTTACCCCCAAATCGCTATTGATAATGGCTTTCTCAATTTCAGGAATAATATTCTTTTCCCACGGTTTAATTACCAACGAGCGAGCATCGGGGGTACTCACCGAAGCCACTTGGTTAATAGGTGTTGGAGTGCCATAATATTCTACCATAATGCCATCGAGCATCGAAGGCATGGCTTTTCCTGCTCTAATTTTAGAGAACTCGTTAGAAGTATGCTCCACCGCTTTCTGCATGTGTTCTTCGGCTTCGCTCAAGAACATTTCAATCTCTTCCATAAAATGAATGGTTTGTTGCGTTATTAAATGATTGCAGTATCAAAATTAGCGAATCTCTTTTAAAATCGCTCAACCTCTTTATCGAGAATAAGAATTGGTTTCACACAAAAAAAGCCCTAAAAAGGGCGATAAGAATTGCTGTGCTAGGCACTATTAACAATGACCTACATGGTGATTAGCGTGCCTACTTCTTCTCCTTTTACAAGATTAAATAGATTACCGGGTTTGTTCATGTCGAAAACGCGAATAGGCAAGTTGTTTTCTTTGCAGAGCGTGAAAGCGGTCATATCCATTACATTGAGCCCTTTTTGGTAAACTTCTTGGAACGAAATGTTAGAAAACCGAGTAGCGGTAGGATCTTTCTCAGGGTCAGCCGAATAGACACCATCTACCCGAGTACCTTTCAACACCACTTCGGCTTCAATTTCGATTGCTCGCAGGCTAGCTGCCGAGTCGGTAGTAAAGTAAGGGTTTCCCGTGCCTGCTCCTAAAATTACCACTCTCCCTTTTTCTAGGTGGCGTACCGCTCTGCGGCGGATGTATGGTTCACAAATTTCTTCTACTTTAATGGCAGACATCAGCCTTGTATAAATTCCTAAGTTCTCCAAGGCACTCTGAATAGCCATCCCGTTTATCAGCGTTGCCATCATACCCATATGATCGCCCTGAACGCGATCAATACCTGATTTCTCTGCCTGAATCCCCCGATAGATATTGCCTCCTCCTACTACCACGGCAACCTCTACTTGCAAATCAACTACTTTTTTAATTTCGCGTGCATATTGCTCTAGCCGCTCCGGAGAAATTCCAAATTGCTGTGCGCCCATGAGGGCTTCGCCACTTAGTTTCAGGAGGATTCTTTTGTACATAACCTTGGGGGAAACAGTGAATAATGGAGAATACTTATTGTGTGATTTATTTAAGATTATCTTGCTGATAAAGACCTAAAAAGCATCATAAATACACGTTGGAAGCGAATTTAGCAAATATATAAACTATTCGGTTTCAATTCTTAATTTTGCTTATATAGCTTACAGCGTAAATCTTTTATCCACCATTAACATCATAAATATATGGCTTTTGACTTAGATATGATTCAGGCGGTGTACGACCGCATGGGAGAACGTATTGAAAAAGCGCGAGAAGTAGTGGGCAGACCACTAACCCTCGCCGAAAAAATATTGTATTCTCACCTATACCAAGGAGCACCTACCGAAGCCTACGAACGCGCCACATCGTACGTAGACTTTGCCCCAGACCGAGTTGCAATGCAAGATGCTACCGCTCAAATGGCATTGTTGCAGTTCATGCAAGCCGGAAAAGATAAAGTGGCCGTTCCTTCTACCGTACATTGCGACCACCTCATCCAAGCGAAAGTAGGTGCAAAAGCCGATTTAGCAACCGCAAACGATGTAAACAAAGAGGTATACGATTTCTTAGGTTCGGTATCGAATAAATACGGTATCGGTTTTTGGAAACCCGGTGCAGGAATTATCCACCAAGTGGTGCTAGAAAACTACGCGTTCCCCGGTGGTATGATGATTGGTACCGACTCACACACGCCAAACGCCGGCGGCTTAGGCATGATCGCCATTGGAGTAGGCGGTGCCGATGCTGTAGATGTAATGGCAGGCATGGCTTGGGAATTGAAATTCCCAAAACTTATTGGAGTAAAACTGACCGGCCGTTTAAGCGGATGGACTTCGGCAAAAGACGTAATTCTGAAAGTAGCAGGTATCCTTACGGTAAAAGGAGGAACAGGCGCTATCGTAGAATACTTTGGTGAAGGAGCTGACGCACTTTCAGCTACCGGAAAAGGCACTATCTGTAACATGGGAGCAGAAATTGGCGCTACAACCTCGCTGTTTGCATACGATGATAAAATGAAAGAATACTTAGAATCGACCGGTAGAAGCGATGTTGCTCAAGCTGCAGAAGCGGCAAAAGCAAATCTTCGCCCTGACGATGAGGTTTATGCCAACCCCGAGAAATTTTACGATCAACTTATCGAGATTAATCTTTCCGAATTAGAACCACACATCAATGGTCCGTTTACGCCTGATTTAGCGTGGCCACTCTCTAAGTTTGCAGAGGCAGTCAAAGAAAACGACTATCCGCAAAGATTAGAAGTAGGTCTGATTGGCTCTTGTACAAACTCTTCGTACGAAGACTTAACCCGTGCAGCTTCTATTGCACAACAAGCTGTAGATAAAAAACTAACTGCCAAAGCTGAGTTTACCATTACTCCTGGTTCAGAGCAAGTACGCTACACAGCGGAGCGCGATGGTATTTTAGGGGTTTTCGATAAAATGGGAGGGGTTGTACTTGCCAATGCATGTGGCCCTTGTATCGGTCAGTGGGCGCGCCACACCGACGACCCCAACCGTAAAAACTCAATCATTACGTCGTTTAACCGAAACTTTGCAAAGCGTAACGACGGCAATCCGAATACACACGGGTTTGTAGCCTCGCCAGAAATCGTAACGGCTATGGCAATTGCCGGCGACCTTACGTTTAACCCAATGACAGATACTCTTGTAAACGATGAAGGACAAGCCGTGAAACTCGAAGAGCCTGCTGGTTTAGAGGCTCCTTCGCAAGGGTATGCGGTAGAAGATAACGGCTACCAAGCTCCTGCTGCCGATGGAAGTGGCGTTGAAGTGATTGTAAACCCAGAGTCAGAGCGATTGCAACTCCTTGAAGGATTTGCACCATTTGAAGGCAAAGATTTAACCGGCTTGCGATTACTGCTCAAAGCTTATGGTAAGTGTACAACGGATCATATTTCGATGGCAGGGCCTTGGTTGCGCTTCCGTGGGCACCTTGACAATATTTCTAACAATATGTTCATCGGGGCGATCAACGCTTATAACAAGAAGGCTAACGAAGTGAAAAATCAGCTTACCGGTGAGTATGGCGAAGTTCCTGCCACGGCACGTGCTTATAAAGCTGCAGGAGTAGGTTCGGTAGTTTTTGGCGATGAAAACTACGGAGAGGGTTCCTCTCGCGAACATGCGGCAATGGAACCTCGTCATTTAGGTGTACGGGCTATTATTGTAAAATCGTTCGCTCGTATCCACGAAACGAACTTGAAAAAGCAAGGTATGTTGGCTCTTACTTTCGCCGATTCGAACGATTATGAGAAAGTGCAAGAAGATGATACAGTAGATATTGTAGGACTTACCGAATTTGCACCGGGCAAACAACTTACCGTTCGGTTACACCATGCAGATGGCTCAACCGATGAGTTTGCAGTAAACCATACGTATAACGAAGCACAAATTGAGTGGTTCAAAGCCGGTTCTGCCCTCAATAAAATCAAAGCGATGAATGCATAAGCTCACAAAAGCTATGTAAGTGCCAAGAGGCTATCTCACTTTTTGCGAGATAGCCTTTTTTCTTTACTTAATTTTTAGAATAACATTCGAGGCAGGGGGCTTGCTTCTTGAGGTAAAAACTGTCCTGCTTCGTAGAGGTAATGTGCGTTCATGGCAATCATGCCGGCATTATCGGTGCAATAAGCAAACCGAGGGATATAAACCTGCCATCCTTTCTTTTTTCCTTCTAGTGTTAGTGCCTCTCGCAACGCACTATTGGCAGAAACGCCTCCGGCAATCCCCACTTGGGTAATCCCGAATTGTTTGACGGCTTTCTTTAGCTTTTGCATCAAGATTCGAATCAGGGTATGCTGCACACTTGCACAAATATCCGCTAGATTTTCTTGTACGAATTGCGGGTTTTTCTTCACTTCATCTCTCAGAAAATAAAGAAAAGAAGTTTTAATACCACTGAAAGAAAAATTAAGCCCAGGAGTGCTTACATCGGGGAACTCGAACCGATGAGGGTTACCCTGTTGCGCATATTGGTCGATGAGTGGGCCACCGGGGTACGGCAGCCCTAATAGTTTGGCGGTTTTATCGAAGGCTTCTCCCACGGCATCGTCTTGAGTTTGTCCCACTACTTCCATTTCTAAGGGCGAATGCACCACCACCAACTGAGTATGCCCACCACTTACGGTCAGGCATAAAAATGGGAATTGAGGTTTAGGCTCTTCGATAAAGTGAGCTAGAATGTGGGCTTTCATATGGTGCACGCCAATAAGGGGCAACCGATGCGCCAAAGCCATCCCTTTGGCAAAAGATGCCCCTACGAGCAATGCCCCTAGTAACCCTGGACCTTGCGTAAAAGCAATGGCATCAAGCGTATTTTTGGGAGTATTGGCATCGCGGAGGGCTTTTTCAACCACAGGAATGATATTTTTTTGATGTGCACGTGAAGCTAACTCTGGTACTACACCGCCGAACTCTTCGTGAACGGTTTGCGTAGCTACCACATTGCTCAGTAATATGCCATCAGCAATTACGGCAGCCGATGTTTCGTCGCACGAAGATTCAATTGCTAAAATTCTCCCCATAATTTGCTATTTTCCACTAAGTATGTGTGGGATATCCCCTACAAAAGTACAAAAGGAACTCCATCCATTTCAGATGTTAAACACTATGGAACACACCCCCTTAGAAATTGAACTATGCCGCCAATTAGTGGCAGAAACGCGTCGCCGCTTAATTGAAGAAGGCACCACGCGTATTGAAAAATGTATAAACTTTCTTTCAGAAGAAGAAATATGGGAACGCCCTAATGCACACTCAAACAGTGTCGGAAATTTGGTTTTACACTTATGCGGCAATGTACGCCAATACATATTAAGCGGCATTGCACAACAGCCCGATACCCGCAAGCGACAGCGGGAGTTCGACCAAACCGAGGTAATTGCCTCGAACGTGTTGCTAAACGATTTGCACAGTCTGATGAAAGAAGTAGATATTGTACTAGAAAAGCTTACGCCCCAGCAGCTGGCAGAGCCCCGAAAAGTGCAAGGCTTCGATGAAACGGTACTCAGCATTTTAGTGCATGTTACCGAGCACTTTTCGTATCATGTCGGGCAGATTTCGTATTACGTTAAAGCCAAACAAAATCGCGATTTAGGCTATTACGAAGGGCTCAATTTAGATGCGAAAAGCTCATGAAGTACGCTCGGGTACAACAGCGATTTATTAAAGATTTTTCTCCGTTTTCGTCAGAAAAGTTTGCGAAAATTGTTTTTCAGAACCTAGCTACGCTTTACGGCAATACAAGGCGGTACTACCACAACTTTGAGCATGTAGAAACGATGCTGGATTCGTTGAAGGCACATACCCCTGCCAACCCAAACGTTATAATACTTGCCATTTGGTTTCACGATGCCATCTATAATCCGTACCGTAAGGATAACGAAGCAAAAAGCGCTCAATTCGCGCAGTTAATTTTGAAACAATCAAGCCTAGCAAGCTGCGACATCGCGTCGGTCGTGAAGTTCATTGAAGCTACGAAATCGCACGAATTGCTCACTCCCTCGGAAGATTTAGGTCTTTTTCTCGACCTCGACCTAGAAATTTTGGGTAGTCAGCATGAGCGCTACCAACAGTACGCTAGGCAAATTCGCCAAGAATACCGATGGATTCCTACTGCTCTCTACAAAAGAGGACGGCAAAAAGTGCTGCATCATTTTTTAAAACGGAATCGCCTCTATTTTACTGCCCCATTTCAGGAAATGTATGAATCTGCAGCAAAGGCTAACATGGAGTGGGAACTGCGTAAACTTTCGCAACACATTACTTAGTATTGACAGTCTTCATGTAACTTAAACGACCTTATCTTCTAAGAAAACCATTGCCATTACCGAAACTATTACTGCACTTAGTTGAACAAAACTGAACGAAAACGCACAATCTGAAAGTATAGTTTATTTCAACAACAAACTCATTTACAATTACTTATACTTATTCGGAAGATTATTGCCAAATGTTACTTAACACTTTTAGGCAATTGCAAAACTTTTGGTAACCAATTTCCTGTTAGGCTACTCTAAGGTTTTGTATACTTACCACAATCATCGCATTCATTTAATTTTTTAAGTATGTACGAATTAGCCATTCCTTCCCGATTTGTTAGAGAACTGCCCTATGCTGTACAAGTACAGGTTCGGCAACTCCCCTACCCGGCTCAAAAAGAGTTTGTGCGCGAGTTTAGCCGTCGCAAAAAAGATACACTCATTACATATCTGCTTCAATTTTTATTTTCGGCGCCGTATGGCTACCTCGATGAATGGGGCAAACAGTTTTTGTATTGGCTTACGTTTGGGGGAATGGGCATTTGGTGGTTTGTGAATTTATTTAGGATACCAGGGAAAGTGCGCCGTTATAACGATCGCCTTGCAGATGAAGTACTTCGGAATGTAACCGCCCGATATAGTTCGGTGTATGGAAGGCGTGCACCCATTCGCACAGCGAAAGAAATGAGCCAGCTCCAACGTAACCAACCGACCGGGGTTCCTCATTATGCAATACCACCGAAACCCCGCAAGCTAAAAATCAATTATGACCCTGCTAACTTAGGGGTAGAAAATCTCAAAACAGGGTACTTGCTCGACTACGATTATAAAACATGGAAAGTAACTAGCGAACAACAGTTCGACTGGGACAGCGGCATGAGCGAAAAAGGGTTCTGCTTGGTGAGCGATTTGGATCGTAGGAACATTTACTTACGCAAAGAAAGTGGCCATTTGGAAGTAATTGAAACGAAAGACCTTAGTATCCATGCTATTGACTCTAACTTAGAGCGAGAGTTGGTAACACACGGCAGACCCGTTAATGTAGTTACCTATAATGGTTTACCCTACTACCGCGAAAATGGTAAAGAAGGATGGTGCTTTCAAATGCCCGATGAAAACAGCGGTAGAAAAGTGAAAGTGTGGGAGTATATGAACGAGCAACGCGATTTAGTAATCCGACTAGAACAATATGGCGAAAGTCAGTTCCGCACTTCGGTGGGTAAGGTAACCTCAGCGGTAAAATTTTCTGAAATTTTGCCGAATGAGCAATAGCTTTCTTTATCCGATTTCCTTTTGATTTCAAGGCTTTTCATACGCCTTTTTTTGTTTTGCCAGTTTTGGTAAAAAACGTAAAGTGTTGTAGGCATTTTCGCACGGAAATGAAAGATTTGCATTTCCAAAATGTAAACCTACAAGAAAGATGTCAGTCCGTGTTACTCTTATAGCTGTAGTTTTTTATCTTATTTATTTGGCAATCGCCTTTGGAATGTCGGGGTTTCTTTCACGGCAATATGAAGTATTGCCACAAGAAAGTACGCTCACAGTGGCGGGCACTCCGCTATCCACTCATCAATTGGCTGAAAGGTATCGACCGAAGTTTTGGCTACCAGAGCTTCAGCAATCGCCCGACGCAAAGCGGCTATTGTATGAAGTAATCGATAATGGAACATTTTATACGTTGGTTTATCACCCGGAGTGGGCAAATGAGGTAATGCCCGAAACCTATCGAAACACGTTATATGCCATTTATCGATACATCTATTATGGGTTATCACTCCGCGATATTGAATTTATACAACTCGATATTGTAAAAGAAACAGGGCACTTACAGCGTGTACGTATGGAAACGAAAGTGCCTAGCAACACATATAATACACTCTATCAAGAGCACCTACAACTAACGATTGAACGAAACTCGGGGGGAACTTATACCCAAGCCATACTCAATACCGAAGGGGATACCCTAGAACAACAACCCATTGCGTTAATGCCCACCCAACCACTTCATCTACGCATTGCCACATGGAACCACTTATGCGAAGTAGAGGAAACTGCATTTACCGGTGTAGGGCATGTGCGCCAACAATTTGAATTGACTTACCTCAGCGATGCTATCTACAAAAAGTTAAAACTTGCCCGCCGCAGCCAAGGTGA
>CAYMYI010000105.1:0-4628 GCA_964394585.1 uncultured Roseobacteraceae bacterium | reverse complement strand
GAATTTCAAACGTTGGAGAGCCCAATGAATACGCCTATCATTTTCTTTGTGGGTATTCTACCCTTGTTCTACTTTGTAGTAATCTTGAGCGATTACCTCAAAAACAAAAATAAATTCCCGCATGAACTAGAAAAAAAGCAATCGTGAGTACACCCTCTACTACCCTTTCGCCATATGAACGTGCCTTGCTTGACTGTTGGAACGGCGAGTGGCACCACCCCCTTTTCGTAGAGTCGTCTTTGGGCGATCGCGATGAAATGCCCGTTGATATGTTTTTTCGGGAAGAAGATGAAATGACCGACCTCGAGTTAGCAGCTTTAGAGCACTGCAGGGGCACAATTCTCGATGTGGGCGCGGGAGCTGGCTGCCATAGTTTGGTTCTACAAACACGCAGGAAAAGTGTAGAAGCTTTGGAAATTTCTAGGAGTTGCGTAGAAATTATGCTTTTACAAGGGGTTGAAAATGTATACCATGATGACATTCATACTTTTAATGCGGCTAAATTCGATACAATTCTGCTCTTAATGAATGGCATTGGACTGGCTGGTACCCTTCATCAGCTTCCATCATTTTTACAGAAACTGAAAAGTTTACTTGTATCTGGTGGGCAAATTTTAATCGACTCGAGCGATATTGCCTACGCTTATGAAAACCAGCCCTTGCCTACTGCATACTACTATGGTGAATTGAGGTATCGGTACACCTATCAACAACAACAAGGCGATTGGTTCCCATGGTTATATGCCGACCAAGTAGTATTAAAACGAATTGCCTTGGAAAATGGGCTGCAATCGCATGTTCTTTATGAAGATGAATTCGGGCAGTTTTTATGTCGGCTAACTCCTTGCTAACGAAACTGCTCACCGATAAACGCCAACCCTAGGGGTAAACTTTCTCTCCAATAGCTCCAAGTATGTGCCCCATCGCGCACGCGATATTCGTGCGGAATTTTCTTTTCTGCCATTTTAATGTGCAGCATTGCATTCCCAATTGTAAGGAAATCGTCGTCGCCGCAATCAAGTAAATATCGTACAGACTTCAACTTTTCAGTAGGCTGTGTCTCTAGCAAATATAACGGATGATTTTCCTTCCAGTGAGCGTTTATCCGTTTTTCCCCTTCGAGGTTATCACCAAAAATATTTCCATAAAACGATTGATAATTCGAAAGGTTGATAATTTGTTCATCGGTCCAAACTGCTGCGCTAAAAGCCGCACACCCACTAAACAATTCGGGATAGTGCATAGCTAACACGAGCGCCCCAAAGCCACCCATGGAAAGACCCGCCACCCCACGAAATCGTTTTTGGGCACGTGTACGATAGGTAGAATCGATGAAAGGAATTAGCTCTTTCACCAACATATCTTCATACCTATTTTCTCCTGAGGCATCATTCACGTACCATGTTACTTTCGCATCAGGCATTACTAATATCATAGGAGGAATTGTCCCTTGCGCAATCGCACGATTGGCAATCCGATTAGCTTCACCAAATTGTAGCCAGCCGGTGTCGTCATCAGAGTATCCATGTAGCAAATACACTACCGGATACCGGCGCTGTGAGGTGGTGTAATCGTAGGGTAGGTAAATCGTATAATGTACTTCGCTTTTTAAAATAGAGCTGTACATAGAGAGGCTTTCGTGTACTTTACCATATTGCCCGCTTTGTGCCTTGCAATAGGTTGCGAACAGAAGCATCGTGTAGAGGTATGCTAACCACTTCATTTTTTAATGATATATGCTTTGAGTATATAATCTAGTTTTGGGAATTGCTCTTTAAAAGCTTCATTTCCACGCTGTTCGGCAACTGACTGTAGGCTTGAGGGCTGTTCGGCATATTCGCTATAAAACGATTCTACTACATCCATCCCTCGGATTACGCGTGCTACCACAGGAAATCCAGTTACTCCGTTGTAAGAAATTGTATCGAGCCGAGGTGAATTGTTCTCCAAATTGATAAACAGTTGGGTACTGCGTGTTTCCTCTCCACCTCGGGCAAAGGCTAGCGCTCCTTTGGTATTCGGTTCTACTACGGGCTCATCTGGTATTTTATACGATTGCCACAATACATTGAGAGCGCTATCATTTTGTATTCCAAATTGGGCGACAAAGCCATCTACTACACGAAATAGGGCAATATCGGTATAAAACCCTGTTTTTATTAGTGCATAAAGTCGATCTACGGCTTTGGGCGACCACTCACGTCGGGCTTCAATATCAAAATTGCCTTCTGTAGTTTCAAATCTAGCTTTGAAATATTCGGGGGCTTGTGCATCTAACCATTTTTTGTGAAAAGGCTTAGGCGTACAAGCTACCATGCTGATTGCCAAAAGAGCAAGGCTAATATTCACAATAATCGACTTATTTTTTTTCATCATATTTATACTGAAAACCAGTTGGTTATATTTTAAAAACTGATAGAAGATAAGAGTTTCCCGAAAGGTTGAGGGGTGCTTTCTAACATTGTTACTTGGGAAGAAGGGGGTAAAATGACACTATACTCTTGATTAAGCCATTCAGTATAGGCTACAGGATATTGATATTGCGCTATTATTTGATTACGTATGATTTCTTTAGCCTGCTGATAGCGTTCTTTCAACCGCAAAACTTCTATATTTCTTTCGAAGGCACTCTTATCATCATCATCCAGTTCTTCGAGATTCCAAGAAACTACTATATCGTTTTCCTCATACATCCAATGGCTACTCAGGGGTGTAACGCTCCATTTTATTTTATGGAATGGAAACGCAATATCATAAGGATTGACTTTTAATTTCTTGCCTTTGCGCAAATCTGTACATGTGAAGCAAGAGGGCGTTAGGTTAAAAAAGGAGAACTGAAGCAATGGGTATACATCTTTTTCGTAAAAGTGTTGCAAAGGAAAATATTCGTGTGTTGGATAAATTATATGAGCATCGCAATAAGGGCAAGAAGATCGTTGCACATTCGACCACAGATGCTTTAACGAATATTCTTGGTCCTGCAACCAAGCGTTCCAAACTCCTTCAAAAACAGCAAATGTTTCTTTGGTAGATTGCAAACCGCCATTATTTCTAACTTTAAGGGAGGTGCCATCAGCACGGTTTCCAGAGTTTCTTGGGGAAATACCGTCTGAATTTCTTTTTCTACTCGGGCATATAATGTGTTTTTTTCTAAAAAAGCCTGTAGCTTAATCGCATGCTGTAGGGCTGCATTCGATGTGGTATCATTGTACAGCAGAATCATTTTCAATTGATTTTAGCATTTGTTCTAAATCGACAAGGCGCTGCTTGAGTAGAGAAATTTCTTGTTTGGGCGTTAATAGCTTTTGCTGTGCATGGTAAACGCGTTCTACTTTTGCCCACATATCATCGGTTTTCTTACTATCTAAAAGCTGTTGCAACTGTTTGCGTAGCAGAGCATCGCCTAAAAGCTGCACATATTTTTGTGCCGTACTTAGTGGCATAGCAATGGTTCCTTCCTGTAAATACCGTATCAAGTCGTTAAGTTTATGTTGAGCCAAAGCAGGTTGTAAAGGCTGTTTTTCTTGAATGAATAACTGATGAACAGGAGCAGCCCATGTTGCTTTTTGAGGTTGCTTTATCACGGTGATTCCTTCTGTAGAGCGTTCTAACACTCTTACAGCATAATGAGGGAAATCTGCTAGTACAAAAGGGGAGTGTGAAGCAATGACTAACTGAATTACCTTTTGAGGAAATATAATAGGGAGTGTATTCACAAGGTAAAGCATATATTTCTGTTGCCACTCAGGATGGAACGCTACCTCCGCACTATCGATAAGGATCAACACCGAATCGGCTAATGCAGGATTTTTACTTACTGCATAAAACCGAGCAAATAACGTAAGCATTGCTTGTTCCCCGCTACTGGTTCCATGCCATTTAAAATGAAAAAAACGAAAAACCTCATCCGATTCAATTAATTGCAAGAAGCGATTTAGGAAAGGCTGTGTATCCGGCGTTATGGGAAAATCTACTTGCCCATTTTCGTGAATTTGGGATGCATTTTCTAGGATTGCCTGTACAATCTCGTAGAAATCGTTGATTGAAGTTTCCGTAAGAATATCCAACTCCCTAAGTGAACGAAGTACTTGCGCTTCTTCTCCTATCCCAAAATTAGTATCGATAAACCGCTCAATTTGATATACAAGCTTTTCCTCATTAACTGAGTCGATATTTTTATGGAAGAGTGCATAATGGAAACTACTCATAAAGAAAGTAGCTACTATCGCGTTTCTTAATTTATCTTTATTGTTATGCCTATGATTCCCAAAATAGGCTAGTATATCTCCGAATGATTCTTCTGTATGAGCAAACTCTAGCTTTGGGAGTGTAAACTCGCGGTCATCTTCAGGTCTATCAAGGCTAAAAGCTTCCACCGCAAATTCAAGATGGGGAAATAAGGAAACCGTCTTCGGGACGAAAGATAGGGGGAGATCGTGTTTATGCTCTTGCAAATAACAAATCAGATGCAACTGGCGCTGCATTTCTTTCTGCTGATGCCAATTAAATACAAGCTGCGGTAAAGAATCGGTCAAATACATACGCTCGTGTACCGCTTCTTCGTGCCTATAACTATTAGAGTTGTTGATTCATAACTAACTGATAATCAATATTCATATATTTGCATC
>CAYMYI010000104.1:0-15227 GCA_964394585.1 uncultured Roseobacteraceae bacterium | reverse complement strand
CCGTACAGCATGGATTAACGTATTAAAAGACGAGCTTTCTGCCGGAAGACCTATTTATTATGCAGGCTCTGGAAATGGTGGAGGCCATGCCTTTGTCTGCGATGGCTACGATGCCAATAGCTTTTTCCATTTCAATTGGGGATGGGGGGGCGCGTACGATGGCTTTTTTTCAGTAGATAACCTAAGCCCTGATGGGGTTGGAACCGGTGGGGGAACCGGTTCATACAATCAAAACCAAAGAGCCATTATTGGAATAGAGCCTAGTACCGGAGGGAACCAAAATACAGATACAGATACCTATGATATTCGGATGTATGCAAGCGCAAGTGTAAGTCCTAGTACCATCCAATACAACCAGCCGTTTACCGTAACCACTCGGATTGCAAATTTTTCAAATACTACAAGTTTCAGTGGCGATTTGGCAATTACGCTCCAAAATACAGCAACTGACGCGTTTTATACAGCACGCGTATTAAGTAACCAATCGATTTCTACCGAGCGATATAATAATGTAACGTTCAATGCATCGGCATCGGAAAGTATTGTGCCGGGTGAGTATTCGTTGCTATTTTGGTACAGACCTTCCGGAGGAGAATGGGCAACTGTGAAGGCAGGGGCTTACAGTAACCCTGTAACCGTTACTGTAGCAGGGCAAGAAGGCACCATGGCGCTGAACTCGGCAATCTCGATTAACCCAGAACCTATTGTACAAGGGGATCCGGTAGAGGTGTCTTTCCGACTAAGAAATACCAGTAGTTTTTCTGATTTTAATGGAACGATTGCAGTAGCGCTTCATAATAGTGAAGGAGCTTTTGTTAGGTATGTAGAACGCAAGGATAATATGCAGTTAGGAGCAAACGCCTCGTTCAGTTCTCCACTACGGTTTACGGATTCTAGCACCGATGATTGGGAACCGGGTACTTACCAGCTCATTGCTTGGGTACTCCCCAGCGGAGGTGAATGGACTATTATCGATAAAAGTTCATATAGCAACCCTGTAGTAGTTACAGTGATTTCTTCAGGGCTATCTGCCGATGGCTATGAGGCTAATAATACGGAAAGTACGGCTTATTCATTCACGCCAACATTCAATAGTAACAATGAAGCGTCAATTATTACACAAGGAGCTAATATTCATGTATTGGAAGATAACGACTACTATAAAGTAACCCTACC
The DNA here is from genome assembly GCA_964394585.1 of uncultured Roseobacteraceae bacterium. GTDB lineage: Bacteria > Bacteroidota > Bacteroidia > Cytophagales > Flammeovirgaceae > CAYUJH01. The sequence continues at coordinate 14,051 of CAYMYI010000104.1, read as the reverse complement.
TTCAGGGTTTACTTATGAAGTAAGCGCACGGGTGCATGATAGTTTTAATACAGGCAATGGTCAAACATACACAAACGATGTGCTATTCTCGTATAAATTGGGCGATACATGGTCAGAATCGTACGATACGCAGATTGATGGAAAAATACAGGTAGTAGATGGCGGCGAAATTTATTTTTGGGTAGCTCCGTTCTTTGCCGGCGAAAAGGGGAGTTACCAGCTCGACATAAACATTTCACGTACAAACAATGTGAGTAGAGCTAATTTAACTTCATTTGTGCCTAGCGGATGGTCTGGCTCTATCGTAATTGCCAAAGAGGAAGATACCACCGTGGAAAGTGTAGATATTACTACCGACGATTTCCTTTACTTAGATTACTCGTATGTAAACAATTCGGACGTGGATATTCCACCACCGGTACGAAATCGTATTTTCTTAGATGGTGAGCTGCTTACTACGCGGTTTCTCGATGTTAATTTCCCAGCAGGAAATTTTGTGGCTAGCAGAGATATCACCATAGGTAGATTGCAAGCAGGTACGCATGAAATTAAGGTAGTGCTCGATTTTGAAAATAGAGTATCCGAAAGTAATGAAAGTGATAACGAATATACTCATACGTTTACCGTCAATGAGTACGTATCGCCAGTTGAAAACGATGAATGCCAAAATGCAATCACCTTAACGCCATCAACAACCTGTAATTTCCAAGATTTTACCAACATTGATGCAACCCCTTCTAAAGATGATGACCAAAAGGATGTATGGTTCAGGTTTACCGCAACGTCTAATTCGCACATTATTGATGTAGCACGAACGCAAGACGACAACGCTCTATCTGACGGCGTGTTAGAAGTGTATGGCGGAAGTTGCTCTGCTTCTTCAATAGCATTTAACGACGACAGAAGCAATAGCCTAATGCCCTATTTAGAACTAGAGAACCTAACGGTAGGAAATACCTATTATGTGCGCGTGTATGGCTATGGAGGAACCAGCGGAAATTTCCGAATATGTATTACTGAGCCTGAAACGGAACTTTCTAATCTTGCCTTCAGAAAATTCAGCACGTGGTCTAATACCATTACAGTATATCGCAATCGCTTAGAGGCCGATGGGTTCCCTTCGCCTTTAGAAGATACGGCTCCATTCTATTCAGACCATGATTTGTACATGGCATTTACCTTTCACAATACGGAAAATGTGCCCCTCACTAAAAACTTTGTAATAAAAGTATACTTGAATGGCACTGAGTTCAGAACGTTGAACCAAGAGTTTTCGGAAAGTAGCCCATTGAACAATGGCACTACTTGGGCATGGTGGAATGTCTACGTGGGAAAACTTCCGGTTGGAAACCATACCCTGGAAGTGCGTCTCGATATCGATAACGATGTAAATGAAACCAACGAAGCGGATAACATTTACTCTCGAACGATTACAATTACAGAACCTGTTCAGGCAGACCCTAACCGCCGTTTAGATTCGCTAGCACTCGTAGCGCTCTATAACAATACACAAGGGGCTAATTGGGAGGAAAAATGGGACTTAAATAGACCTATGGATGATTGGTACGGAATTTCTTTAGAAGAAAATAGAGTGGTACGTGTAAGTTTATCTTTCAATAACTTACAAGGAAACTTCCCTGAAGAACTCACGAATTTGGATAAGTTACAGTATTTATCGTTTTGGGGAAATGATGGCTTGGTAGGAAACCTTACCAACTCTGTAAGAAATTGGGAAAATATTTATTGGCTCGACTTGGAGGGAGCCGATTTATCAGGAGCGATTCCAAGCGCTATTGGCGAACTGCAAGATCTTGAAGTACTCTATTTAAATAGAAACCGTTTCAACGGTACTGTACCGGGTTCCATATCCCAGCTTGCCAAAATGCGCACACTATCGTTAGCAGATAACAGCTTACAAGGAAATATTTTAGCCATTGTATCCTCATTACCTGACTTGCAGAACCTGTATTTGCGTAATAATAACTTCTCAGGGACTATCCCTTCTCAAGTAGGCAATTTATCTGAGCTACGGCGTTTAGACCTATCATCGAATCAGTTTTCCGGAGAAATTCCATCCTCTTTCCAACAATTGAGTAATCTCGTAAGGCTTAATGTTTCAGGAAATGCATTTACCGAGGTGCCTGACTTATCGCAGCTAGACTCGTTAGGGCGAACTACCTGTACCTATTGCAATTTTGATAGCTTATATATCGGGAATAATCAGTTCACTTTTGAAGACATTCTCCCCAACATCTCAATCCCTAAATTCTCTTACAGCCCACAAGCCGATTTTGGAGAAGCACGTACAGAAAATGCCCAAGAAGGAAGTTCGTTCACGTTTAACATAGGGATTGATGCCAACGTGCCTGATAATGAGTATCGTTGGTTTAAAGATGGTGTTCTAGTAGCTACTACTTCCCAAAACACTTATACGATTAGTAGTATACAAACGGGCGACCAAGGCGTGTATACCGTAGAAGTTACCAACCCTCGAGTACCGGGTTTAACCTTAAAAAGCAGGCCTATTACGATTAATGTAGACGAAATCCCGCTCATTGCTAACTTCTCCGCAGCGCCTCGGGCATTAGCAGCAGGTGATAATGTAAATTATACCGATTTATCCACAGGTGCGGTGTCATACCAGTGGCAGTTCGAAGGGGGAGTACCGGCAACGTCTACAGAGCGAAATCCGGTAGTGGCTTATCCAGGGCCAGGTAGGTTCGATGTTACCCTCACCGTTACAGGCGTTAATGGCGCAACAGACACACGCACCCAACAAGATTTCATTGAAGTGCAATGTCCGTTCCTCAAACCCGAAATTTTGACGGACAGTTGGTTCTTGGAATCTTCTTTGGAGGGAGTAAGCTATCGGTGGACAGTGAACAACGAGCCTGCCCGTAACCTTGAAGGGCAAGAACAAACAGGCAAACGTATTATTGCGTTCCAACCCGGTATTTATGTGGTAGAAGTAACAGACGCTGGCGGATGTACCTTTACCTCGAACCCTACTAATATCACCGTTACTAATTTAGACACAGAGGCCCTCGAAGCTCAGATTTCGGTCTTCCCGAATCCTTCTAGCGGAACATTTGCAGTGAATTTGGGACCGCTACAAGCAGAAGAATCTGAGGTGCGTTTACTCAATGTATTGGGGCAAGAGGTGGAGGCTACGTTCACCGTTGAGGCACCGCATTCCGTGAAGGCGACTACCTCAGGGCTTTCAAGGGGGTTATACCTGATCCAAATTGAACACGAAGGCCGCAAAGTCAATAAGCGGATTTTATTGAAATAAAATATTTCATCACCCTTTTAAAAAAATCCCTCCTTGCTTTTAAAGGAGGGATTTTTTTGTGTACCGGAAAGGTGCTCCCACCATACTAGAAATGCACTCCTTCCTTGCAGCATCATTCAGGATACTACCTGCTTGCAGAGGGTGTGCAAAAGTCTCCCATACTTACATTGGTAACGAAAAAAATAAAATTTAAAATGGTTTCAGTATATGAAACAATTTTAAATTTTTTGCCGCACTGTTTCAAAATAGAAACTTTTTAAATGTTTTTGAGAAATCGTTACGCTTTTTTAGAGTGCAAGTGATGCACTCAAACCTCTACGGTACGAGAATCGCTATCGTTATTCTGAACATAACACTAGCATTTAGGCGGGCTCTCTTTAGCGCAATCTCAATAGCCGAAGGGTTTTTAGGGGCAACTCCAATGATTTACACCGCTACGCCCGTAATTTTCTCTTTTTTGCGAGCTACTGTTCCGTTGAGCGAAGTAGCAGGCATTTCAATCGTTACGCGTAACCCTTTAAGCCCTTGTACTCCTTGCAAATCTTCTAATTCCAACTCTTCAATATCGGGCAGTATGTATTTCCGGGCTGCTAAGTAATGTAAATACCCGCGGTATTCTTCTGCCTCCTTCGGCTGCGAGTAGACCATGGCAATTTTACCGGGTTGGGTTAAGCGTTCGTTTGTACCTTTAATCACAGCTTTATCTATCCGTTTTTTGACAATTTCGTAGCGGATGTTGTAGGCGCCATCAACATCAAACTTTTTCTCGTCGGTGCGGAACTTAATTGCGAGCGGATTGCTCTGTATCAAAATTAAGTGGGTAGTTTGCAGCGGGATCGGCAATTCTTGCCGAATGTTTTCTGCCGCTACGGCTGCTTTGTAGGTGGTCATCAGTTGCCATAAGCGCAAATTACGCAAGTGAACCGGATCAAAGTTGTGATGCTGCGCGAGGGAATCCCCCACGTAAATGTTATACTCTACGCCGTCGGTTTTGTACTTCTCAAAGTAATGAGGGAACATCGCCTGTGCTTCTGTTTCGGCAGTGTCAATGACTGCCGAAATAGTTTCGTTAATTTGGGTGAGGCTATCTTCAAAGGCTTTTCGGCGTTGGTATAAAATGCCCAAAGGATTTTTAATGGCATCCCAATACCGTGTGAGGGCATCGTTGACCGCATCGTTGGGAGCTGTTGTTTCGATGTGTCGTAAGCAAGGCTCTACTTCTTTTTGCAAAAACTCTAGCACTTCGATTTCATCTCCAGAGTAGAGTCCTTCGTTTATTTGATGGTGGTATCGGTCTACTTTGTAGTTGAGCTCGTCGAGGATGGGCATGCGATATTGGGCGTACCCTTTTTCGGTAACTTCAGAGGCGAGTTGCAAGTGAGCGAGCAAGTCTTGTTGAATTGCCTTGCTACGTTCGGTAGAAGAGTTGCGGATATCTGAGGCAGCATATAGGGGGTACACTTCTGGGAATACGATGGGTTTGGTATCGATATTTTCCCCATGGTTTTGGGCTTGCAATAGCGTAGTAGCGGCTTCTACAAACTTCCATTCTACGGCGGGGTGAATTGCCGTAAATCGTTCTTTAATGATGGATTGGATGCGGTTTTCGAGTTTATCGGCGTTACGTTTCACAGCGATTGAAAACATAGGCAAAATATCAGACAGCTTGATGGCTGCCATAGTGCCCATAGTACCCGGGTTGGGGGTTGCCAACTCTAGTAAGCCAACGAATACATCACCTTGGTACAGCGGTGCTACAAATAAGTTGCGCAAGCCACGTTCTTTTAAACTTTCTACAAAAGGTGGAGGGTTCTCAACCTCGTTCAAATCCTCAAAAAAGAGGGGTTTCCTTTCGGTTTCTAGCTGGCAGGGGAAATCGCCAAAGTAGCTTTCGCAGTCGGCATCGGATGAAAGACCGGTAAGCAGTAGGCTGTTTTGCGTATCGGCTTCCGACTCGATAAATACGTTGCGATGTTGATTGAACACCGAAACGCCCACTTCTAAATCGGGGATTCCTACTAAATTTCTAACCAACTGCTTTACGTTCAGAAACTTCTGAGGGTTTATCAGGCTATCATCTTCTAAAAGTTGGTATTTCAGCGAAGCGATGCTCTCTTCGGTGGTTACATCCACGAACCGAATGACGGCGAGCCCTTGAATTTCGAATTGCTCTGGGGGTATTTTTTCGAGCCAGAGCGAAATATCTTCAAAGTGCCGCATGAGTTTTTTGGTCTCTTTTTTTGAGAGAACAGGGCATACGCCAGCTTGCTTTACTTCGACGAACCGAGTGTTCAGCTCAATTTTATAGTACCGATCGAGTTGAGTTTCGGGGTGGCGCACCGAAAAGGTCATACTTCCCTCCTGATCAATCGAATTATTGTAAAACTGTTTAAAAACTAGCATGAACGCCGATACCGTTTTGTAGTAGAGCAGTTCGTCGTAGTCGAAGTCAGCATTATCGGTATCTAGTGCGCCTTCCTCCGTTAAAAAGCTTTGGCGGAATGGTGGCGTCGCATAAATCACATCCATTGAAAAAGGTTGGACCGCCGCGACAATTTCGTCTTCGTAGAGCCCCGGAGGGAAAATTGCCAGCATCAGCGTTTCCACAAAGTCTTTATGCTTTTCGAGCAAGGTAGTATCGGTAATTGGCTGAGCAAGCTCGGGGTATTGCTCAAGATATTGTTGAATCTTTTGGTACATCTCTTTCCCCCAACCGTTTTTCAGTCGGTCGTCTTCAGCCCAAAAACGTAAGATAGGAGCAAAGCTTAAGTTTGTTTTAAATGGAAATTGAAAGCCCTGATAGGGGCATTGTGGGGTAATGGTGTTTCTCATGATGTAAAAAAATATCAGTTATGTAACGGGCAGTTCATTATGCCAACAGTACTGTAAGTAACTAAAAGAGGACATACAAAAGTTTCGCACGATATACCTAGCCTCTTTTAACGGTAAGTACCATCTGCGAAACAGGCAGTACGATGGAGAAAGTTTGCATATCTTGCAAGGGATAGAGTTCTTTTTATTCATCTTAACTTTCGAAACTATGCAAAAAAGATATGCTACATTATTCGCTTTTGTGTGGGTAGGCATGATGCTGATAAGCATGCATTTTGCCCAAGCACAGGGCATTACCCTACCACCCAGTGGCGATAACCAAAAATCGGTAGTAACCCAACACATTGGGTTGGTAGAAGTAACGATTACCTACAACAGCCCCGATGTTACCGGACCCAATGGTACCGACCGACGCGGGAAAATTTGGGGGCAGTTGGTGCCTTATGGGCTGAACGATTTGGGCTTTGGCTTGCGAAACCCAGCGCCTTGGCGTGCAGGGGCAAACGAAAACACGGTGTTTTCTGTATCGCACGATGTATTGATTGAAGGGAAACCGCTGCCCGCCGGCGAGTACGGCTTCCATGCCATTGTGAACCCTAACGAATGGACCCTCATCTTTTCAAAAAATGCGACGGCATGGGGTAGTTATTTTTACCAAGAAGAAGATGACGCTTTGCGCGTAACGGTACGCACTGAAGCCAATGAATATACCGAGTGGCTCACGTTCGATTTCGTAGAACGCTACCCAAATTATGCGGTATGTGCCTTAAAGTGGGAAGAACTGCAAGTCCCTTTTCGGGTTGAAGTCCCCAACATCAACGAGTTGTACTTAGCAAAAATTCGCCAAGAGCTACAAAGCACCCCAGGGTTTAGCTGGCAAAATTGGGTGTCGGCAGTCAATTTTTGTATTTCTAAAAAAATCAACTTAGAAGAAGCCCTACAATGGGCAGAAAATGCCATCAGCGCTCCATTTATCGGGCAGCGCAACTATACAACCCTGCAAACCAAAGCGCGTGCACTCGAGGCACTAGGTCGCCTCGAGGATGCCGAAGCCGCGATGGATGCAGCGTTGGAACACCCAACGGCGCTTCCCCAGCAGGTACATAGCTATGCGCAACAGTTGTTGCTACAGGGGAAAAAGCAAAAAGCCTTTGATGTGTTTCAGCTCAATGCCGATAAGTACCCCAACCAGTGGCCGACTAATTACGGATTGGCGCGAGGGTACTCCGCCTTAGGCGATTATAAAAAAGCGCTCAAGTACGCACGCTTGGCACTAGAAAATGCACCCGACGAACGCAACAAAACGAGCCTCGAAGCAGCGATTGAAAAATTGAGACAGGGGCAAGATATCAACTAGTACACTTCAACAAAAAGCTAACTTCTTTGGAGGCTATCTCCATAAGTAGTTAGCTTTTTTATGCCCTATTCTAGGTACGGAAAACTTCGAACATACGCCTTCTGATTTGCCATATAAGGCAATTCGCCGTAATTTTAAAGATGGTTGATGGTGTGGATATTTAAGAGAGTACCCTATTACAAGAACGGACGTATGAATAACGACTCAAAACATACCCAAGAAGAAGATGCCGCTGAGTGGTTTAAGGCAAAACAAACCGATACGGAGCTTGCCTATCAGGCATATCTTGCCACTTTCCCGCAGGGGCTTTTTGTAGAAAGCGCCCAACAGGCATTGCAGCAGCTATCCCTTGCGAAAGAAGATAGCCTTTGGGAGCATGCTTTGCTCGAAGAAATGCCAAGTGCTTTTCAACAATATCTTTCCGCATATCCACAAGGCCGCTATGCTGAAATGGCAAGCGAACGGCTCAAACAACTTACTGAAATCGGCAAAGAAGAGCAGGCATGGGCAAAAAGTCGGCAAGAAGGAAGTCTAGCCGCTGTAGAACAGTTTTTACACAAATTCCCGGATAGCGAGTATGCACCCGAGGCGAAAGCGCTAGAAGATAATCTGCGGCAAACTGAAGACGACCGCCTTTGGAAAATTACGACTCAAACGGATACCCTCGAAGCCTATGAAGCGTACCTCCGCGATGCACCGAAGAGGACATACCAAACGGCGGCAAACACTGCGATTACCGTTCGAAAACGGATTAAACAGTTAAACCGACAATGGCAAGTTGCTCCTATCCCTGAAAAAGAAATGCTCTTGCAGCAAGCCGCCGCACTTATGGCGCAATACCCCGACGATTTTGCCGCCTACGATTTTCATACGTTGCTACAGGAACGCTACCAAAAGGAGGCATCTTCGCCAAAGGCTGAGCCTACTACGGAAAGCGCTACAATTCCTGGCTCTCCTGCCAAAAAGATACCGTACGGCTTGATTGGCATGTTAGCATTCATTTTATTGATTTTACTTTTATTAGGCTCTGTATTGTAGCCGAACTGCTCGTACATACCCAATCACCATACATTATGGATAACATCTTTACCATCGATATACATACGCATATTTTACCCGAAACTTGGCCCGACTTACGCGAACGCTATGGGTATGGAGGGTTCATCCGGCTCGAGCACCATAAGCCCTGTTGCGCCCGAATGATGATGGACAACCAGTTTTTCCGCGAAATTCAACATAATTGCTGGGATCCCGAAGTACGCATGAAAGAGTGCAGCCACAGCCAAGTAGATGTGCAGGTGCTTTCGACCGTACCAGTAATGTTTAGCTATTGGGCACGCCCTTCCGATACCCTCGACCTCTCGCAAATATTGAACGACCACATTGCCGGCATTGTGCAAGAGTTTCCCGATCGGTTTGTGGGGCTAGGCACTTTGCCTATGCAAGCTCCTAAACTCGCTATCCAAGAAATGGAACGCTGCGTAAACGAGCTAGGCTTGGCAGGGGTGCAGATTGGCTCGCATGTAAACCACTGGAATTTAGATGCCCCCGAGTTGTTCCCTATTTTCCAAGCTGCCGAAGAGTTGGGCGCAGCAGTGTTCATCCACCCTTGGGATATGATGGGGCAGAAAAAAATGCCGAAATATTGGCTTCCTTGGCTAGTAGGCATGCCCGCCGAAACCAGCCTTGCCGTTTGTTCAATGATTTTCGGCGGGGTTTTCGAGCGACTTCCCAAACTACGGGTAGCCTTTGCGCATGGAGGAGGTTCGTTTCCGGCAACTATCGGGCGGATTCAGCATGGGTTTAACGTTCGCCCCGATTTATGCGCCGTAGATAACCCAGTAGACCCGAGGAACTACGTAGGGAAGTTCTACCTCGATTCCCTCGTTCATGACCCTCACGTACTCGATTATGTGGTGAACCTGATGGGAGAAGATAAGATAGCCTTAGGCACCGATTACCCCTTCCCCTTGGGCGAACTAGAACCGGGGAAACTCATCCACAGCATGGATTATACGCAAGAGCGGAAAGCGAAATTATTAGGGGAAAATGCCCTCAATTGGCTTGGTATTCCTAAAGAACAGTTTGCTATCGCCTCTCGGTGGGATTGAAAGTAGAGAAAAGGGGGGGGAATTCTGTTGTACTCCCTGCAACAGGAGGCAAGAATAATGGGTCAGTAAATATTCATTTAACAATTTTACTTGAAGTTGACAAAGTGAACTAGCCCGCCCTCACAGCTCTTTTTGTAACTAAGTTACATTTTCAACTTTTAAACAGTTCGGTTTTGGGAAAAGCTTACACTCCTATTATTCCCAACAACAATTAATTAAATATTTAAATTATTGATTATTAATTATCTATAAATTGAAATGTCTTTATTAGTTTCGCATTCTAATCAGAATCATGTTCCTTTTAACTTTTTAGAGCTACTTTATTCGTTATCTAAACAGCATCTGTGAAATTAAGACTAACTACGTACACTCAGAATTATTTAGTAAAAATTTAATTGAATTTATTGCGGGATTTATAATAATTTATCATGAAAAAAGTTTGCTTAGTTTTAATTGGTATGCTGTTTTCCTTCAATCTTCTTGCCCAAGAACTAAATCCCGGAGATTGCGGTGATGGCATAGACAACGACGGAGATGGACTCATTGACTGTTTTGATGGCGATTGTGCGGGTAACCTTACTGCCTGTCCTGCTTTTGACTTTTCAAGTAACTGTAGTCCAACGGGTGGAAAACGTGGTGATATTATCGCCACAGAGGTTGCCTACCGGGGAGAAGGCGTTACCACCCCTGCTACTTTCACGATTCCAGCAGGGGCAAATCGTGCATTGGTTTATATCACATCTGTCGATGATGGAAATGTCGGAGGATGTGCTGGCGACTGTGATGAGGATTTTATTTCAGTAGGAGCAGTATTAGACCTCACGCTACAAACCTCTTCTGGGTATCTGAACTTTGCTGATAATACATCTACAAATGGTAGCGGAACGCAAGTTTTTGGCTGGCGGGATGTTGCTTTTGGAGCAAATGTGACTACAGGTGCCTTGGCAGGGCATGATAATACACCCACTCTAAACGATTTAGTGTTTTCAGTAAGTGGAGGAGTACTTACAATTACTGAAACAAACACGAACATACAAAGCTCGTATGTGGTAGAGTTTACCTCTGCTAATATAACTTCTATGCTCGCTAACGGATTTAATAACTTATTTGTAGATGATGGTACGGCTGCTGCTAATACTGATATTTCTATTGCCATTCCTGCAAGTACAAGCATTATCACAGTGACCGCAAAAGGTGTCGGGGCAATTGAAGGTCCTGGAGGATCACCTGGTGGAGCCGATGAAGGATTCATGAACTTGCGCTTTTCTATTGATCTAGACCAAGGTACAGCTGGCATATTGAATGGTTATATTACTGTAGCTAACGGAGGAGATGCAGATCATCATTCTACTTATGTAATCCGTGATCATGATCTTTCTAATAATACACAGACCGTTATTCAGGCGGGAGCTGCTATTGGAGATATTACGGGTAATGAAACAGGAACAGGAGGTAACGGCGATGTAGGAATGTACGAACCTCGTATTTACATTTCTGGTGGAAACCTAATTATTGAACGTGACGCGGGCTATGCTGAAGATTTTGAGGATGTATATGTGATTGAACATTTTCGGCGAATCAATGAGCCGATGGGTTCAGAGTTCATTGACTCTGAGATTCTTTTTATGGCAGAAGGAACGGGAAGTAATGGCTCAGTAGATGGTTCAAATATATTAAGTGGGGGAACAACAAGCGACTTTACCATTCCTGCAGGTACAGAGTTTATTTTCTTCAACATGGCGGGCAATGCCAATAATACAAATACGATAGACAATGAAAATGCGGCCCAGGCTTATGCAATCATTGACCTTAATTCAGAAACCGCCAATGGGTATTACTTTCAACAAGTGGGTTTTTCTAGTGGGAATCGCAGAGACGATAATGTTGCCTTTGCCAATTTACCACTTGATAATACCAGTGTGGTTAAGTTTGCGGGAAGTGTCGGCCAAGACGCAGGTGGAGGCAATGAGCATTATGACATGAGTTTTAACCTTTCGGCAGATAAACGAACTATTACCGTGCAAGTTAGCTCAGGCTTAGTGCCAAGTGAATACCAGTATGTCCTTTCTATGGATTACTTTGGTTCAAAACCCGATCTTACCTCAGAGGCCGCCCAAATTTCTTTCGATAATACGGCAAACTGTAAAGTGGCCGAAGTAGAAATTGAAATGTTTAATCCCGGTGCGGGCAACAGCCCAGAAGGTATGCCGATATCCTTTTACGATGGCGATCCAACCACAAATCCGAATGCTATTCTCCTTGCTAGCGTACCCTTTGGAGCAGCTATTGCTGTTGGACAACGTGCTACACATACCTTCAATATTAATCTGAGTGCCTACGAAAATATCAACTTCGATATGACTATCATTTTAAATGATGACGGAAGTTTTGGGGCAGGGGTAGGCAACCCTATAGGCACAACATTTAATTTGGTTGATTTAGAAAATCAAAATACAGGCTTCATCGAGTGTGATTACACCAATAATTTAGTTACCCAAACTACAGGACTGAACAACTGTCCCACAGTGGATTTGGATGGAAATGAACCAGGGATAGATTACAATACCTGTTTTGCAGCAGGGGGTACAGCTGTGCCTATTGCTGATGGTGATGTACTGGTCAATGATTTAGATAATGATCAAATTCAGTCGGCAACCATTACGCTCACCAATCGCCCTGATGGTGATGGAAATGAATCGTTAAGTGTATCTGGAACGTTACCTGCAGGAATTACAGCATCAGCATATAACCAATCAACAGGAGTAATTACGCTATCAACAACTTCAGGCAGCCCAAGTTATGATGATTATGAGACCGCTTTACAGCAAATCGTGTATGATAACAGTATTGGATCTCCTAATACCACTAATCGTTCTGTAACCATATCGCTTAATGATGCTGCATCCATAGCTGCTGGTGCTGCAACCCCAGTTGCTACCACCACAATATGTATTTTGACTACACCCGAAATTGATGTAGAAGGAAATGGAAATACGATTGAGGATGGTTCTGTATTAGCTGATGCTACTACAGCGGATGGGACAGACTTTGGACTAGTTACCGTTTCTACAACCGCTACACAAACCTTTGAAATTTCAAATATTGGTACGGGAAATATTACTTTAACTCCCCCAGTAACTTCAGACAATCCACAATTTACTATTACCACACAACCACCTACCACAACACTAAGTAGTGGGGCAACTACATCTTTCATTGTGACCTTTACTACAGCGACACCAGGTACATTTTCCGCTACCATTTCGATCGCTAATGACGACTCGGACGAAAACCCTTACACATTTACAATAAGAGCAACAGCTAATCCACTTGCATTAACCACCCCCGTTGTTTCCTGTCAAAACAATGATGCTTTCATAACTATTGAAGGATTAGCAGCGAATACCACGAGTACTTTAACCTTCGACTTAGGTGCACCTAATACAGTCTCGGGAGCTACAGCTAGCGTAACCACTGATGCGAACGGAACTGGAGTTTTTTCGGTATCGGGAGCTAACTTGAATAATATAGGGAATACCACGATTACAATTACAGCAATAGATGGCAATCCCCCTGTTTCTCCGCTAAGTGCTACGCTAGATATTTCTCCTGCTGCTACCTGTTTTAGTTGTGAGCCATTATTCTATCAAGTAATTTCTGGAGAGTTGCGCCCTTACCAACCACTTACAGGTTCTTATGGTGCAGGACTTAACAATGAACCTGAATATAATGCACTGGGCTTCAATATTCAAGATAGATTGATGTACGCCATAGACCGAATTGACGGACCATCCGATTTGTTTGACCCTCGTGATTTGATGCGCATTTTAGCTGATGGAAGCCTACAAAACCTTGGTAATGTTGACATTTCGGGGAATGTCATTGCGGCGGATGTTGACGCAAATGATGCACTCTGGGCAGTTAATCCTAGTGATCGAACAACGCTTATTAGAATACCAGACCTGAGCACTCTCCCTGCCAATGCTTCAGCAACAATTACTCCCGAAACATTTTCATGGTCCGGAATCGTTCCTTCACCAAATGGTATTGCCGACATAGTTATTATTAATCAAGTGGCTTATGGTTTAGAGAGAGATACGGATGCTTCGGGTCAGACTGGAATGTTCATTTGGGATTTGACTACTCTGAATCGTTCAAGAGTTGTTGTATCTGGATTCGCAGCTAACCTGCCTGAAGGCTTTGGTGCAGCATTTACCGATCTTAGTAACAATATGTACTTTGCCAACAATGTTGGACAATTATATAGCATCTCTGATTACACTACATCTTCTCCTACCGCTAATTATCTTGGTCCTACTGATGCTACCACTTCAAATGACGGAACTTCCTGTCCACAGGCATTATCTCCAATAGATAAAGATATAGATAATATTCTCGATCCATTAGATATTGATGCAGATAATGATGGAATTACCAACACAGATGAATCAGGGGGAAA
>CAYMYI010000103.1:0-15228 GCA_964394585.1 uncultured Roseobacteraceae bacterium | reverse complement strand
AGTTTGCGTTTGTATCGGTAACAAGATGAGCACTGTAGTTCCGTTTCCGTACGTAGAATCGAAAGCTAAACTGCCGCCGTGTTCTTCTATAATATTATAGGTGATAGATAGCCCTAAACCGGTCCCTTGCCCGGGAGCTTTGGTAGTAAAAAAGGGGTCTTTCACCTTCGCTAAATTTTCTTCAGGAATACCACAGCCGTTGTCGGTAATCTGCAATAGTAACTGTTGGTTTTCTAGCATAGTTGTGATTTGAATAACACCTTCTTGTTCTATTGCCTGTGCTGCATTGGCAATAATATTTAGTACAGCTTGGTGTAATTTACCTTCATTGCCTTTGAGCACAAACGATTCATCGGTAAATTTCTTTTCAATCTGAATCTTGTTCTTTGTCAAATGCTGTAATATGATTAAGCAGTTCTCAATAATTCGATGAATATCGCAGGCTTCGTCGGTTGTACTGCCTTGGCGGCTAAAATGATTCAGACTTTTTACAATAGCTGAGGCGCGTTCTATGCCGGTTTGGATAATCTCGACCATACGGAGGGCAGGCGCAGGTACTTCGTCAAAATTTCGTTTTAAAAAGGCATCAAGCCCGTTGATACCTCCCCGAATGAAATTCAGTGGGTTGTTGATTTCGTGGGCAACTCCTGCCGAAAGTAAGCCAAGCGATGCCATTTTTTCGGTTTCAATGAGTTTTTGCTGAGTCCGTGTCAAATCGTTGAGGGCTTCTTCAAGTTCATGGCGTTGGATGAGCAGTTCCTCGTTAGTTCGCGTTAGCGCATCGTTAGTTGATTTTAGTTCTTCAGTGCGTTCTCTCACGCGCGATTCAAGCTGCTCGTTAATTGCCTGCAACTCTTGTTGTGCCTGCCGCAGTTCTGCCGTGCGAGAGGCCACTTCTGCTTCTAAAACGGCTTGCTGTCTGCGCATAAATTGAGCCGTTAGTTCGCGCGTAGTGAATACTAAAATCACAAAGCCCAACATAACAAACGCATAAAAAAGAGGCGTCTGATAAAAGGGAAGCGCAACGGTAAAATGTAGTTTGGCGGGTTGGCTCCATAGCTGAGTACCCATATAACGCGCGCGCACTTCCACGGTGTAATCGCCAGAAGGTAATTCTGAATAGGTTACCGTATGGTGGTTCGAGGGGATAGACCACGTAGAATCTATAGCACTGCACCGTAAGCTATACTCAATTGATTCGCTCGGAAAAGCTAAACTGCTATACGCAATTTTAAGGTATGAATGGTGCGGAATAGGCACCATCGGATTGCTAATTGGAAGGGGGCGGTCGTTTGCCATCACCGATAGAAATGTAGGAGTAGGGGCAGGTTTTTCTAACGTCTCTTCTTTTTGAGCGATAGCGACCCCGTTAGGAGTACCTACTACAATGTAGTTGTTGAGCAAAAGGATGCTTTCTTCGTTTACGCTGTTGGTGGGCATACCGGCATTTTCGGTGAATTGCGCATACTCCTTTGTGTAGAGGTGGTACCGAAAAAGCCCGTAGGAATTTCCAAACCATAAATAATGAGGGGGTTCAAAAAATAAGTCGCGCGTGAGTGCATCATCGAAGTTATCATTAAATAAAACTTTATGGATTGAGTCGTTAGCGATGTGGTAAACGCCTGAAGAGGTCGCAAGCCAAATGGTATCACGAATTACCTCGATGTCTTCTACTTTAAATCCATTGCGGTATTGTTCGGGAAAAGGTGGTGCAATAGAATGAAATTGTTTGCTTCCGTTGGGTTTTTGCAATAAGAAGTTTTCGGGGTTGGTGGTAGCGGTAATAATTCCTTCGTCGTTACCGGTAATGGAATTAATAGAAAAGGGGAGTCCGGCATCTTCGGCATATATTTCCACCTTGCCGGTCTGAGGAGTAAACTTTTTAACACCTAGTACGCCTTCTTGGCTTACCCATAAGTTGCCTTTGGGGTCTTTGTATAAATCGAACATGTATTGCCCCAGGTGCGAAAAGTCTATGGTAGAGGTAAGCGTTGCACCTTTCAATACATTAATTCCTTTGGCATTGTTCACCCAAAGTTGTTCTTTGTCTAACGTTCCACTTAAGAAATAGCTCCTGGGTTTCTGTACTAAAAGTTGTGCCTGTAAACCGGCTAGGTCAATTTGCCAAATTTCTTCTTTTACCAAGGCATAAACCCCCATAGAGTCCGAGGTAGGAATCAATGCTTCTACGAATAAATTACTTTTTTTAGCAAACTTCACTCTTTTGAATACATAACGCTGCAAATTGAGCAACCCCCTTTCTGAACTAAGCCAAAGCGAACCATTTCGGTCGATATATGCCTGGTTCACCACAAAATTGGTTTCCTGAATATCGGTGTACTGCCATCCTTCTTTAGTACTTTGGACTAACGACGAGCGCTCTGCAAAGCTAGAAAGCATCATTTCTTCATCGGAAATTGCCAAAATATGCGATACACTCGTTTCATTCCACAGTTGTGTTACCGCCACCTGGTTTCCCTCTACCGAAAACCGATACAGTCCGCTATTGGTCCCTATCAGGTTGGTACTATCGAATGTGCCTATCGCCATAATTTCGTCGAGGGGAGCACCCTGTATGGTAAGGGTATCGAGTTGTTCTGAGCGATAATTGTAGGCATACAAGTTTCCATTGTATGAAGTAATCAGCAAGCGCCCATCGGCTAGGGGGAAAAAGTTAAACGAACGCACAAAAGAGTTGGAGTGGTCTTCTGCCGCAAAATGGATTCGATGGAACGTTCCGTCTTTGAAGCGGACTATAGATTGCGGCTCAGCAATCCATAAGGTTTCGTAGCGGTCTTGGTACACGTTTTTAGGATATTGTACCTTTTGGGGTTTTAGGTCGCGTTCTCCGGCAATCACCGTATGGAACACAACAGTATCTATGTAGTTATGGATGGAAATAACCCCCAAATCGTGAAAGGCGAGCAGTTGCCCTTTCTTTGTGTATAGAAACCCTTTGAAATAGCTGCTTTCGCCGGCTTGGGGGAAATGTTTGAACTGATACCCATCATAGCGGATGAGCCCATCGTCGGAGGCGATCCAGATAAACCCGAGTGAATCTTGGGCTACTGCTTTAATCATATCGGTTTTGAGCCCATCGGCGGCTCGGTACGATTCTACCGCAAATTGTTGAGCCTTCGCGATAGCGCAAACTCCAATCATTCCAACTATCAGTAAGACCCTATACCACATTTATCGTTTATTTTTGGAAAGCAAAAAGCGTTTGTCAGTTAACAGACACCTAAACTACCTTGTATAGTCCATTTTTGTATAATAACTAAAAATACAATTTTTTATGCAACTCAAAGAACCTCTTATTGTCATTGGGCTTTGTATCCTATTGCTTGCCGGATGTACACAGCCAACTACTGAACAAGAAGATGCGCAACTGCCAGAAACAACCTACACATACCCCGAAGATATGCCCAATGTACTGCAACAGTGCCTTGAAAAAAATGGTGGAATCCAAGCTTGGAAAACTGCAGGAGGGTTATCGTATGAGTTGCAACGCGGCGATGGTTCAGAAAACCATACCATCGACTTACCCTCGCGCAAAGTACTCATTGAAGCCGATAGCTTTCAAATTGGTTTCGATGGCCAACAAGTATGGGTAGCACCTAATAAAGCAGCTTTTGGGACAAGTTCGGCTCGGTTTTATCATAACTTGTATTTCTATTTTTTCGCTATTCCACATGTACTTACCGATCCGGGCATCCGTTACGATGATATGGGTTTTCATACAGTGGATAGTATTTCGTACCACAAAGTGGGCATTCGCTATGGCGATGGCGTAGGCGACTCCCCCGAAGATGAATATCATTTGTACATCGACCCTTCCACATTCGATTTGAAATTTATCACCTATACAGTTACCTATTTTTCCGGAGAATCGAGCGATAAGTTCAATAGTTTGGTATATGATGGCTGGACACAAGCCGGTGGGCTACGTTTCCCTAGCACTCTCACTTCATACCGTTGGGAGGATGGCGGGTTTGGTGAACAACGATTCAAAACCGTATTTACCGATATACAACTCTCCGCTGAGCGGCCGGAAGCATCAATCTTTACCATGCCCGCCCAAGCCGAAGTGGATGTGTTGCCGACTCCTTAGTGCAGGCTTTTACCGTGCATAAGTACACTGTTTTGTTAATAGTAACCAATGTTGCAAAAACTTCATATAGGTTTTATTGGGTAGGCATTGCCATATCATTGCTTAGGGTATAATTTGCGGCTTTTTAAGGGATAATCGCTAAATATTCAACGTAAATTATACCATGATGCACCACGCAAAAAAAACTCTACTTGCCCTAGCGGGGATGGTTGCCCTTTGGGCGTGCCAAGCACCACAACCGGATACCCCTAAAGAAACACCTCCGGTAAAACCCAAAAATGTAATTCTGCTCATTGGCGATGGTATGGGGCTATCGCAAGTTTCCACTAGTTTTTACTACAACGAGAACGAACCCAATTTCAAGCGTTTTAAGCATATCGGGCTCATCGAAACTTCGCCTGTAGGAGCTAAAATTACAGACTCTGCTGCCGGTGCTACTGCCTTTTCAGCAGGTAAAAAAAGTTATAATGGCGCTATTGGAGTGGATACTGACACCACAGCCTTGAAAACGATTCTGGAAATTGCCGCCGAGAAACAACATAAAACCGGGGTAATTTCTACGTCTTCTATCACCCATGCCACTCCGGCTAGTTTTTATGCACATGTAAAATCGCGCAGAATGCAAGAAGAAATTGCCCAACAGATGGTAGATGCGCCTGTCGATTTCTTCGTCGGTGGGGGAATCAAGTGGTTTGCTCGCCGTTCAGATAGTGTGAATCTACTCCCAGCCCTAGCAGAAAAAGGGTTCGTGATGGATACGACAGCTTTAAATGCACCTGCTACGTGGGATATCAACCAAAAATATGGCTACTTACTTGCCAACGATGGCATGCCCCGAATGCTGGATGGCAGAGGCGATTTCTTGCCCAATGCCACGCAAATGGCGCTCGATTTTCTTTCGAAAGATACTACCGGCTTTTTCCTGATGGTAGAAGGCTCTCAGATTGATTGGGGCGGCCATGCAAACGATGCGGAATACATTGTTACGGAAACGATTGACTTTGATAAAACCATTGGTGCCGTACTTGATTTCGCCGAAAAAGACGGCAATACCTTAGTGATTGTAACAGCTGACCACGAAACCGGTGGGTTTACCTTAGCAGGTACTCCTACCGATTCTGGCAACGATTACGGGCAAATTACCGGCACGTTCTCTACCGGGGGGCACAGTACTACGCTCATCCCTGTATTTGCTTTTGGCCCGGGTGCCGAGGCTTTTGCAGGAATTTATCCTAATAACGATATCTTTCAAAAAATGCTAGATGCTGTAGTGTGGTAAATTCTAGCCATACAAAATCAAAAAAATCGGTGTAAAAATTGTACTACACCGATTTTTTTTTGCCTTTGCAATCGCAATGACGACGAAGATTTGTTATTGATACTCCCGATGCACAAGGCTTACTTATTTACAATAAACAACGGGAAGTGCATATTGAGCTTTAGTAGCTGGATAAGCGTGCTGTTGATTACTCCTACTTCGGTAGAAATGGTTATTAAATCGACTTGGGCTTTTAAGGCGTGATCGTAAATAATGCGGGCTACCGAGCGTTCTGCATGGAAACTGAAGGTAATATCGGGTTGTGGCTCTCCCTTAAAATACTTTTGCTGAAAACGCTGCCATGCTTCTTCCATCTTTTTTTTGGTTTGAACTTTTAAGTTTTGTACCGGTACATAGGGAAAATACACTCGTGGGATAGCATATACATGCTGGCACGAAATCTTAGCATCGGTTTTTGCTGCCATTTGTCGTGCTTTTATGAGTGCCAATGCTGATTTCTTAGAGAAATCGAGTGGAACCAAAATGTGGTTAATGGTATGATAGGCTGTTTCGGGTACTACCATCAAGTGCGATTCGCTCTTGTGGTGTAGCATCCGTTCAATAAGGTAGCCGGAACCTTCGTATGCTACTTTCTTTCCAAATAAAGTAAGGTGGATGTTTTCTTTTTTCTGCACCAATTTTAACGCATGGGCGGTATCGTCTTTTTGGGTAATTTCAACGCTATAGGCGATATCCCCTAAGTATTCTTTGGCGAGTTTATCTATTTTTTCATGTAAGATATCCTCTAGCGCACGGTCTAAGCTTTCCAAAATAGCTTCGGCTTTTTCGTCGTCGTCGAACCAGATGTTATGGAACAGCACGATGTGCTGTACATCGGGTAGAATTTTTTTTAAGAAGGCAATGTACTGTAGCAAAAGGGTATCCATATGGGTAAGATCCATTGCCACAAGCAGCCGTTTCACTGCCAAAGGAGAAGGTTTAAGTTCGTTCATCGTTTTCTATAAATTTTTTAATGACTTCTTCGTATGAGGCTTTGTTTTTCCGAAGTTCATCGCGTTTCAAGCGGTTGTACTCGGTGGTAAGCCCTTTGTACAAGCTGTAGCACATAAGCAACAAGATAAGCGCGAACGGTAAGCCGGTGGTAAGTGCTGCGGTCTGTAAGGCTGCAAGCCCGCCCCCTATGAGCAAGGTTGCCGCTACGCCTCCTTCGGAAAGCGCCCAAAAAATGCGCTGCCCTACGGGTGCATCGAGTTTACCCCCGCTGGTGATGCTATCGATAACCAAAGAGCCGGAATCGGACGAGGTTACAAAAAAACTGGTTACTAAGACAATGCCTACAATGCTTGTAATAAAGGAGAGCGGATAGTCTTTCAACATAACGAACAAGGCGGTGGAAATATCGTCTTTTACGGCGGTGGCAACATCGCCAATGCCGTTTAGTTCGAGGTACAATGCTGAGCCACCAAATACCGACATCCACAAGAAGGTAAGCAACGAGGGCACGAGCAATACACCTAGTACAAACTCGCGAACGGTACGCCCTTTCGATACGCGGGCAATGAACATGCCCACGAACGGCGACCACGAAATCCACCAAGCCCAATACACGAGAGTCCAGCTACTTTGCCACTCACCATCGCCATACGTGCCTGCCCAAGTACCTATATGGATGATTTCTTGAAGGTATCCTCCGGTGGTTTGGATAAACCCATTTATTAAGAACAAGGTAGGCCCTAACACAATCATCAATACTAAAAAAACAAACCCTATTTTAATGTTGAGTTCGCTTAATACTCGCACGCCTTTATCGAGCCCGAGCACTACCGAAGTAGTAGCAGCCAACGTAATGAGCCCGATGAGGACTACTTGCGTAGTGGTGGTATTCGGGATATCGAATAGAAAAAACAGCCCAGATGCTATCTGTTGTACACCAAAGCCCAGCGAGGTGGCTAGACCAAATAAGGTGGGTACTACGCTCAAAATATCGATTGCATCGCCAAAAGGCCCATGAATCCGTTCGCCCAAGATGGGGTAAAATACTGACCGAATGGAAAGAGGTAGTTTTTTAGTAAACGTAAAAAATGCTAGCGCCAGCCCAATGAGTGCATAAATAGCCCATGCGTGTAGCCCCCAATGTAAATAGGTGTATACTAGAGCATTGTGGGCTTTTTCTGCTTGGTTTTCGTAAGGTACTGGTGGTGTTATAAAGTTTGAGATGGGTTCTGCTACACTGAAAAACAATAAGCCAATACCCATGCCTGCAGAAAATAGCATGGCAAACCATGCAAATAAGCTAAATTCAGGCTGTGCGTTTACGCCGCCAAGGCGTAGCCTTCCTAGCTTGCCAAAGGCAAAAAACAGGACGACAACTAGTAAAATATTTACCGTAAGGATAAACAACCATCCGGCGTGTTTGGTAATACTGCCTTGAAGTTGCTGAAAAACACCTTCCATGGGTTTGCCTACCCAAAGGGTTAGTACGATAAAGAAGAGAATTAACCCTGCCGACGTGTAGAATACAGGGGGGTTAATATCGAAGTATTTCTTTTTCCGTTCCAAAACTGATTCTTTTTTTTGAGTGAAAAAATCCCCTGACCTAGGTCAGGGGATTTCGGGGGTTCAACTAAATTATTCTACAAGCCAAATAGCGGCGTTAAAATCGTTAGAGCCACCGAGGCGTTGTATAGCCTCCTGGTAATTGCTTGCATTTAAGCTTTGCTCTTCGCCAGGGTACAAAAATCGCATAGGGAGGCGGTCGTTATTAAGGTTTTCGCACGAAGGCGATAAGAACGGAATGCCTTCCCAACTCATGCCACTTTCTGCATACCAGCGGCGGACTTCGAAGTAAGGGTCTAGCCCGGTGAAGTACATCGCTAGCCATTTCTGCTTCCAAATGTCGGTAGTAACCGAGAAGGCAATGCCTGAGTTAGTGTAGAAGTCGTTAAAATCGTTCCAACCAAAGGTAGCATAGTCTACTTGGTAGTACTCCATCGAAGCTTCAATGCCATTGCGATAGTGGGCTTCGGGACTATCAGAAATCCATCCTTTTGCCGCTGCTTCTGCTAAGAGGAATTCCACTTCGGCGTAGGTCATCAAGATACCTTCTGCCATATTCACCCCAATAGAAGTAGCCGTAGTTTGGTTGGGGTAGTCGTAGTAAGCAGCACCCAAACGCGAACCCGATTTACTACACTGCGAAGAGTTCGACCCATTCGCCGCTCCACTGAAGGTCGGGTTAGTGTAGTCGTCGTTATCGGGGCGGGCATAGCGCGCCAAGCGAGGGTCGTTATGTTCATTCATAACGTTGAGGGCGGTTTGGCTAAGAGCAACGGCATCGAAGTCGCCTGTTTTAAGCGGAATAAGCGGAAACTGGTTGGGGAATCCGTTCAGGTAGGTGAGCGTAGCATTATCGGCGTTTGACGCGATGATATTGCCTTGCCCCACAATTTGAGCGAATTGCGTAGAAGCATCCGAAATTTTATTGCCGGCGTACATGAGCAATCGCAAACGAAGCGAGTTACCCAACTTACGCCATTTGGAGGCATCGCCTCCTAACAAAATATCACCTCCGATACTGCCTTCACCAGAAGCTAGCAGACCATCGGCGCGGCTGAGTTCTAACAATAAATCAGTATAGATTTCCTCTTGGGTATCGTAGCGAGGTGTAAAGTTGCCGGCGTCGCCATCAATGGCATCAAAATAAGGGATATCGCCATAAGCATTGGTTAATGTAGCGAAAATCCAACTCTTTAATACGATAGTCGCACCTTCTAGGGAAGCATTTCCTTGGGCTACAGCGGCTTCTTGTACTACCGAAACATCGGTAAGGCTTTCATAAAGCCCTTCCCAAACGGTAGGGAAGGCATTCCAGTTGTAGGTGTCTACTTCGGTACGCAGCGTTTTCGAGGTGAGCTGTGCAGCATTGTTGCCTAACAAGAACGATTCGGTAACCATCGTATTCATACTTTGCCGAATGGCAGAAGGCAGCAAAACGTCGGTCGACACGCTGATCGGTTCGTTAGGGTTTTCATTCATGTCTTCAAACTCATCGCATGAGGCTAAGAAGAAAAAGGTGATCAAGAATATGATTAATTTATATGATTTCATTTCGATTAACATTTTAGTGATGAAAAAAAGGAAAGAACGCCAGGCTTAGAAACCAAGGTTTACAGAGAAACCAAGGCTACGTGTAGAAGGCAATTGCGTACTCTCAAATCCATTCACAAAAATTCCATTACGGATTGAAAAGGTTTCAGGGTCGATGGTGGGCACATCGGTAAATAGCAAGAGGTTTCGCCCTACGATAGAAACACGCGCACTGGCAATGCCTACTTTCGTAGTAAGCGACTGAGGGAGTGTATATCCTAAACTCACTTCGCGAAGTTTGAAATAGGTGGCATCGTAGGTAGCCGCTTCGATGTTATCGCGGTTGAACCCGTTGCCATAGTAGTTGTAGAAATACCCGGTGTAACCGGCACCGCCTGCGGGTACTACCACATCGTTCGGTACAAGGTTTCCACTTTCGTCGTATTTCCATCCTGGACCAACTACGCCTCCTTCTTGCTCTAAAGTATACACTGGCTCCCCATCTGCATCGTACGATACAGAGTAGACAGTACGGCCTTCAAGTGTAGAAAGTGGTAGGTTGGGGTCGTCGTCGTTGGTGATGGCTCCACCGGTGGCATATAAAGCATGCGAACGCGAGTAGATTTTACCACCGATTTGTCCGTCGAATAAGAAGCTAAATAAGAAATTTTTGTATTTGAACGAGTTATTGAGTCCTAAGCGAACATCGGGCTGGAACGAGCCTGCCGATACTTTTTCTTCTGTAATCATTGGCAAGCCATTTTCATGGATAATCTGCCCGTCGTCGGCACGCACGAAGCCCAACCCATACAACTGCCCTAACAGTTTGCCTTCTTCTGCAACATATTCGAGGTCGGCTCCACCTTCGTCGCCAGGGAATACATCGGCAACGATAGAGTAACGCCCACTGGTGATTACATCGGGGAGGCTTTCGACTACTGCACGGTTGCGGCCTAGGTTTAAGGTAGCATCCCAACTGAAAGAGGGTTTGTCGATGATTCTACCGGCTATGAGTAGCTCAATCCCTTTATTGCTGATTTCACCACCGTTGGTCAGGTTGAAATCGTACCCGCTTACAGAGGCAACCGGCAAGAAGATTACCTGATCGAAACTTAACATGTCGTAGTAGGTAAAATCCATGCGGAAACGCCCTTCGAACAAACGAGCATCGAGCCCTACTTCAAACGCTTTGGTACGTTCGTTGGTCAAGTTCGGGTCGGCGATGGTTCTTCCGGTGGTAAATACCGCTTGCGAACCAAAGGCAGGCTGTGGGGTAAACGTATTACCAAACGCATACGGCGGAGCACCATTTCCTACTTCGGCATACGATCCTTTCAATTTAATGAAAGAGAAGGCTTGAGGTAGCTCGATGAACTCAGAAATGATCGCACTCACTGCAACGGAAGGATACCCAAAGCTGTACGATGAGCCATCTAATCCTTCTACCGGACTCACCAGTGTGCTGTTCCAGTCGTTTCGGTACGACGCATCGATAAATAAACTATTCTTATAAGAGAATGAAGCAACAGCGAATAAGCTATTGATACCCGTTCTCGTTTTTTGCGATTCTACTAATACACCAGAACGCGCGTTGGTAAGAGTGTACACGCTTT
This sequence comes from uncultured Roseobacteraceae bacterium, assembly GCA_964394585.1. Lineage (GTDB taxonomy): Bacteria > Bacteroidota > Bacteroidia > Cytophagales > Flammeovirgaceae > CAYUJH01. The sequence goes on along the minus strand of CAYMYI010000103.1, from coordinate 4,139 downwards.
CATCGGTGCCAAAGTTTTCGAGTTGTGGGTTATTGGCTACCAAGTTGTTGCCATCTTGGCGCATAATATTACCTCCCAATTTAATATCTACATCGAAATCTGAGTAGTCTTCCATATCGGTGTGGTATCCTACTAAGAATTCGGCATTGGTTTCACGGAACGAAATCTCATCTTCGCGATAGCTTCCCAGCAATACACCTCGTGTAGAAGGAGCACGGCGGTATTGGCGTTCTTCGTCGAGGATATCGGCACCATAGCGGAAACGCGCCATGAAGTTCTTGCTGATATCGTACTCAACTTTAATATTGGTAATCAGTCGATTGCTTTGGAACGAGTTGGTATTTTCGTTCACAATAAGCCAGGGGTTGTTTACCCAAAGGTTCTCTACATAGCGCTGTTGCACGCCTTCTAGGCCAGGTTGCCAATAATCGCGCAAATCGTTGATTTCTACTTGGCGTGGGTACCATAACCAGCCGTACATCACCGAAGAAGACTCGTCGTAACCGGCATTCGGAATATTATCAGAACCGGAAACTACATACATTGAATTAGCGCGCACGCGCAGGCGGTCGTCTAAAAATTCGCGGCCAATACTCATTTGTAGTGTATTGCGTCGCAAGTTGGTGTTGGGCACAATGCCTCGGTTTGCTAAGTTGGTATACGAGAAGCGCGTATCGCCGTTTTCTGTACGGTTATTAATCGCCAAGTTATTAATAGACGTGATACCGGTACGGAAGAAATTGCGGATGTTATCGGGTGCAGGTGTGAAAGGCACAGGCTCTCCGTTAGAATTAAACTGCTTGATAAGCTGCCCATTCATGCGCGGTCCCCAGTTTTCTCCGTAGGCTTCGTAGTACTCATTTTCTCCAATGTAGTTGGTGCCATCGAGGTAGCTATACTTACCACCTCCACCGAAGCCGTATTCGTTTTGATAGTCGGGTAGCTTCAAAATCGACTCAAAGGTAGTGCTAGAGTTGATTTCTACGTTGAGACCTTCTCCGGCATTTTTACCGGTTTTTGTTTCGATTAGAATTACCCCGTCGGCAGCACGCGATCCGTAGAGCGCCGAAGCAGCGGGGCCTTTCAATACGTTGATCGAGGCGATATCGTCTGAGTTAACAATTTGCGCAGCATTACCAAAATCGATGGTGGTAGAACCATTCAAACCATCGTCGAAGCTGTACAAATCGTTGGTAATGGGCATACCATTTACTACAAACAAAGGTTGGTTGTTGCCCAAGAGCGAAGCCGCCCCCCGAATGTTAATGTTTGCCGAAGCCGTTGGGCCGTTGGCACTACCGGTGATATACACCCCCGATACTTTACCAGCCAACGCATTTACAGGATTGGTTGCCTTTACGGTAGCAACTTCCTTCGAGCTGAGTTTTTGCACAGAGTAGCCCAAAGCCTTTTCGGACCGTTCTACACCGAGTGCAGTTACTACTACCTCGTTTAACTCTACGAGGTCTTCTAATAGGGTAACATCAAAGTTATCTTGCCCGATGATGTCAACCTCTTGGGCTTTGAACCCCACGGCACTAATAATCAGTGCGGAGTCTGCTGCCGATACCGACAGCTTAAACTGCCCCTGAATATCGGTGATTGTACCGTTTGTAGTACCTTTTACTAAGATGCTCACTCCCGGAATTCCCATTCCGCTGGCATCTTTCACAGTACCCTGTATGGAGCGCTGTGCATACGAAGTTGTAAACGAACATACTAATAGAGCGAACCAAAGAACTTTTAACTTTTGGTAATAAAAACGCATAATGTTTAAGGGTTAATGAATAAAATTTAAGCCCCCTTATATACACTATTTGTTCATATTTCCAAATTTAATATTTTTTAATACCATTATATAGGTATTAAAAGCTTGGAAATAGATAAAATTTGATTTTTAATGTAAAATTTACATATAGTAAATATTTGTTTTTATTACAAAAATACCTGTAAAAGAGTATCGTTATTTTTAGTTTTTGATGTGTTTTTTCAGAATAATACCCACTTATTTTGCGCTTTTTTTATAGCCATAGGGGCAGTGTCTACAACCACTTTTGCAACAGAAGCCGCGTTTTTCTAGGTAATGCGCCGTGAACACATATTTTCCGTTTTCAATGTAATAGTCTACATTGAGTTGTAAGGGAGGGGTCGATTTCATATTTATTTTCCGTTAACCTCAATCCAATAACCATCTGGATCGGTGAAATAGACTTGCCGAATGCCATCGGGGCGGGTATTTGTGGTATTTGCTTCACCCATCCAGTTTTGAAAAGCTACTTTTTTCGTGGTGAGGTGTTTTACAAAGGCATCGAGGTCTTTGACCCGAAAAGCAAGGTGTACGCCTTTTTCGTTGGGTATCGTGTAATTTGCCTGCTCAATAATGTGCAGTTCTGTTCCTCTTTTACCCATCGAAAACCATCGAATGTGGTCTTGTTGGGTTTGGTCTTCAATTTCTTGAAGTCCTAAGATAGTTTGATAAAATTGGCAACTAACTTCAAGATTGCTTACCAAGATGGCATAATGGTCTACTTGGGCTTGTTGCACTTGGGCATGCGTCTGCCACGATAAGCCAACGAGTAGTACAACTCCTACAAAACATTTCAATTTTAGCATTTTTCAAAAGGGTAAGGTGAATAATATATTTATTATGTATTATTTTCAAAACTTCATGGCAATTCGCTGAATAGTCAGATGCTTTGGTAACACGAAAGTGAATAAACTATGAACTAAAACAACGAAATATCAACTATTTACGATAAATCGTAGAGGTTACACAAGGTCAATCCTAATCGATTTTCTATTTATTATTGATTATCAATTATTTATAACTAATTGCACTATTTTTACTATATAGTTACTACATATTAATTATTTAAATTAGAATAAGATGAGAGTCTAAGTATATATCCTTGCTTGTTGTATTTGCTCCAAGCACATTTAGTTGTAAAAGTTATTGATTAAACCAAATAATAGTTGTGTAACACTTTGCTCTTGCAAGGGTGTTTCCTTTAAAGAAAAAACATTTAGTTTGAGTACAATTGGTTAAACTTAGGGAATTGGCCTTCTTTTTAAGAAGGTCAATTTTTTTTTACATGAAAAAAAGCTGCCTTTTGGGGGCAGCCTCTTCAACTTAACAAAATTAGGCAGTATCTATCTTCGGAATGCCATCACGGCAGCGCCACAATGCGTGCGCGAATCTTTGAAGGTAAATGTGATGTAGTAAATCCCCGTCGATTTGCAGTAGTATTGTATCCCTGAAAAAAACTTGTTATTCATGTAGTTAGAGGCAAGTCGTTCTTTTCGGTTGTTGTACAAGCTGAGGATAATTCCGTCAGAGCCGCCATCTTTGCTATTCACTGAGAAATGATAGCTAGTACCTTTACTTAAAATACAGGGGTACTCAATTCTACGGCGCGTTCCTCCCCGTCCGTCTACTTCGTAACTTTTTTGATACATAAACCCTTCGGCAATGTTTTTCATACTTTTAGAATTGTACAACTCTGCGTTACATTGTGCAAATACTTCAGCTTTGGGGGTAAGGCAAAAAAAGGCAAGGGCTATAAGGGAAAGCGAAAGGGTTTTCATAACGGTATTCAAATGATTAAAATATCTAAGGGTTAGCAAGTGATTTCTCTTATATTATTTTGTGGGATTGCTGCGATGCGTGCAAATAAGTATTTTTCCCATGTATACAACGAAGAAATATAAATTCCATTCCTTATACTAACAAAGATTTTGCAAATTTAGCTGAAACGTAGATAATTTAACGCTAGCAATGGGCTTTCTACTCCATATTCGAAAACACACTCTTGAATTTACATTTGAAGCAAAAACTTCGCGTGGAAGTTTATTCCAAAAAGACACCTACTTTGTTGAGCTTTCGCACAGTGAACGCCCAGCGGTAGTTGGTTGGGGCGAGTGCAGCCCCTTGCCTGGGCTAAGCCCCGAATACGACGATAGTTACGCCGAACGACTTGCCTATTTTTGTAATTTATTTCAGGAGATGGATAACCCGAATGCTTTTTTTCAGCACCCCGCCCTTCCGAGTGTACCGAGCATCCGATTTGGACTTGAAATGGCATGGTACGATTGGCAAAAGGGGGGCACGCACATCTTATTTCAGAACGATTTTGCAAAAG
>CAYMYI010000102.1:8093-15309 GCA_964394585.1 uncultured Roseobacteraceae bacterium | reverse complement strand
TTTATCTGCAAAAGACCTTTCCCAAGCCGGCTAACGACTTGGGAAAGGTCTTTCTAAAAGATAGTAACTCATCAAAATCAAGAAAACTAGCAGGCGAACACCCTGAAATTCTTTAAATCTTTATGTAAATCTGCCAATTCTCAATATTGCCAAGTACGATTCTTTTTTCCGTTCCGTTCTTTGTGTACCTTAAACATGTGAATTTGTTCATTGGCAATCTAATTCTATTAGGATTTTGAATTTCATTAACTATCTAAGTTATATCGGTGTAAAAGAGGAGTACGACGACAGCCTTAAACGAAAAATAATTATAGGGAATCGCCTAGCTATTTTTCTTTTAATTCTTGCTACTATATACACTATCTTTAACCTAGCAAAAGGTCTTGATGTATTTGTGATTCCTCTTTCAGGGATACCTTTTTGTGTCTCTATTTTTTTACTGAATTACAAGGGGCTTCAAAAGCTAGCAAGGTTAATAGGCAGTATTGTACCAATGCTAGTAGCGGTATTATATCATGCTGCAATGATGCAACCTGACGGCATTCCAATCACCGCTTCCTATATTTTTTCTATCGCTTTTTTGGTAATTCCCTTTATTCTATTTGGAATAGAAGAACGCATAGAATTAATAGCCTCATTAATATGTTGTACAGTATTAATACTTTCAGTGCGCTACTTAAACGATTATATCGATATTCCTGCAGATAATGCATATATGCGTACAGCACGTTATGAGTTTATCATTATCTTAGCTGATGCTATAATCATAAGCACGGTACTCCTGATTTTACTCCAAACTAACAGAGATGCTGAAAAGAACAACCAAAAGCTGATTGAAGAAATTGAAGCACAAAATCAATCGTTGTTGGTATCGCAAGCAGAATTGAAAAGTTTTGTCGCCGATGCCGAACGAAATAAGGAGTTAGAGCGTCAACGAAGTTGGGCTGCCAATACCACATCGGAGTTTACCAATATTTTCCGAGGGCGTGATGGTTTACAGGTTATGTGTGATACGTTTCTCTCTAAGTTGGTTAAAAGTATAAGTGCCAGTCAAGCAGCCATATATTTACTAAAAGAAGATGAAGCTTCGAAAAACATGAGCTCGCAGGGTGTATTGTATGGTGTTTCTTGCTATGCCTATGAACGCAAACGCTTTTTTGAAACAGAGTTTCTGGTAGGGGAAGGCTTGATAGGGCAATCGTTTTTTGAACAGGAAACAATCTACATTACTGAAATTCCCGAAGACTATTTTGAAATTGTTTCCGGGTTAGGACAAGCTACCCCCAAAGCACTTTTAATAGTTCCGCTTATTGCCAACGAACAACCAATGGGAGTGTTAGAAGTAGCCTCATTTTACGAAATAGAAGATTACCAAAAAGAATTTGTAGAACACGTAGGCGATAGCATGGCAAGTGCTATTTTTAACATTCAGAATAGCGAGCGGATGCAGGCTCTGTTAGAAGAAGTGCAACAGCTCAACAAAAATTACCAAGCACAAGAAAAGAATTTGCAGCAAGAAATTGAACATCTTCGTGCCGAAAATAAGGTGCTTGAAATTAAAAAGGCAGAACTTGTCAAAGAAGTGCTAAAACAAAAGGAGGCAAGGCTTCGCTAAGGAATATGCAGCAACTCCAATTGTTTTTCTTTGCGTTGCATAGCACGCCAATTCTGGAGGGCTTCGTTATACGAAGTGCCATTGTACTCGCACGACTCCAAAAATAAAAACGGAGAACACAGTGTAGGCTCCTTCCAAGTTTGTAGTAGATTGCCCGATACGGTGTCAAAATCTCCGACTTTTACAACGCGGTGGTATCCATCGCGCAACAAGTAAAAGGGTTTTGTAGGGAGGTCATCTGTTGAAAAATGAATCGTGTGTGTAACCGAGTCAGGTAAAAAGGGCAGTATCCCTCTGCCTACCGAAATATGAAGCTTTTTGATATCCTGTGAAATGATGTACTCAGCAACCATAGGGTACTTTGTGGGGATATAAGGATATACCCAGCGCTGTAGTTGCCAAGTGTTCCATAGCAAGCAGCCTGCTAAAAAGATGAAACGGAAAAGTGGGGTTTTAATCAACCCGAGCATGTAAAAATATCCCAAAGAAAATAGAAGAGGATAAGCAAATAACAACCCTCTCGGTGCCTTAGGGAGAAAGGTCATTATAGTTAAGTATATTGCTAAAAAAGTAAATACAATGCCCTGGTTTTTTGTGATAGTAAAAATGTTTTTGGGCTGTTGTTTAGGCTTACGATTTAACCACCAAAATTTGCCCAGTAGTGCAATAAAAACGATTAAAAAAAGAGGGCTTTCGAAGTCGTAAATATATTGTAAATAGAAAAATACATCGGTGTTGAGCAAAGGTAGTTGAATGGTAGGATGCGGATTTCTTAGAAAAAGGTTAGAAATTAAATATTTAGGATACAATTCGAAAGAGTCTGTTAATACATATCCTATAAAACAGTAGATAAATATCGCAATAATCGGTATCAGAAAAGGAATTAAATAAGCCGATTTTCTTTTAAAAAAATAGTTGGCTTTCCAGGCGATAAAATAGAAAATTGGGAAAAATAATGCAGTTTTATAATTTACGGTAAAAGCCAGTGTGAAATATACCCAGCTATTGAGCCAAGATGAAAAACTACCATCGCGGCTTCGCAAGAATGCCCGAAATGCCCATGCAAACAACAGAAGGCTTACGCTCTCGATAGATACATAGGTTGCAGATACCGTTAGAAATGGTGAAGTACCCACCAATACAAGTAAAAAATGGGCATATCGCTGAGGGATATGCCATATATTTTGAACCAGCCGCACTAAAAGCCAAATCGCCAATACATTACAAATCGCACTTACCCATACTAGGGTATGATGCGAGGGCGCCAACTTATAGAAGGGCAAAAGCAGAAGATAGAATGTCGGGCTAGCATGGTGAAATAGTTGCTGAAAGTCGCCTTGTGCCATACTACGGACAATTTCCCAGTTCTTTACCGAATCGTAATCGGGTAGCGCTTCGCTACGGAGCACAGCCGTGCGCAACAGAAACAGCACAAATAGCAAAGTGCTCTCTAAGGCAAGAAGATGCCATTGAATACGCCAACGGGATGAATACTGCACAATAAATAATAGAGTTGAGGTTGAATTTCGATGCGATTACATCAGTGGTGAATGAGGTCGTATATTGTCTTCGGTACTGCACATAAATTATACTATTGTGAACACTTTTGCCAACATTTATAAATTTATATTTTACATAAAAGGCAAGAAAAATCAGAAATTCTGTTGTAATTTTCAGCTTTCTACTTAACACTTAAATAACAAAAAAAATGAGAAAATTTAGATTTGCATTGGTGGCTTTCGCACTTTGTATCGCTGCGATAGCTAATGCACAAACCGCAGACGAAATTATCGCCAATTATTTTGAAAATACTGGTGGTGAAGACAATTGGAAAAAACTGGAAGGGCTGAAGATGAGTGCCAAAGTAAACCAAGGGGGTATGGAGATTCCTATCGAAGTTATTCAAATGAAAGATGGTAAGCAAATGACCAGCATCAACTTCCAAGGAAACGTTATCAAACAAGGTGTTTTTGATGGGGAAACCCTTTGGAATACCAATTTCCAAACTATGAAAGCCGAAAAAGCAGATGCAGAGACTACGGAAATCCAAAAATTAGCGATGAACGATTTCCCCGATGCCTTTTTAGATTACAAAGAGAAAGGTTACACTGTGGAACTGATGGGAACGGAAACCATTGAAGGGGCAGAAACCTTCAAAATCAAGTTAGTAAAAGAACCCATAACCATTGATGGTGAAGAAGTAGAAGATGTGTCGTATTACTACTTCGATGCAGAAGCCTTTATCCCCTTAGTGGTTGAAAGTGAAATTAAGTATGGACCTAACAAAGGAGTGATTAGCCAAACTAAAATGAGTGATTACCAAGAGGTTGACGGCTTGTATTTTCCGTTTTCGATTGCTCAAGGGGTGAAAGATGGTCCTTCGCAACCCTTGATGATTGAATCAATCGAACTAAACCCTGAGGTAGACGATGCTACATTCGCATTTCCTGAAGAATAAAAAATAATTGATATAAATTTTTAGATGATGCGATTTTTTCGAGTAATCTGGCTTGTGTGCTTGGCGACCCTTAGCACACAAGCTCAAGATATTGTACTGAAGGGTAATGAACTTTTTGGCAATCTGAGAGCACGGCAAATTGGACCGGCACTTATGAGTGGCAGAATTAACGATTTAGAAAATCACCCAACCAACGACCGCATTATTTATGCCGGTACTGCTGGGGGTGGCGTTTGGAAATCGAGCAATGGGGGAGCTACGTTTGCCCCAATCTTTGAAAAACACGTGCAGTCAATCGGTACGGTAGCCTTAGACCCTACCAACCCCGATAATGTGATTTGGGTAGGTACGGGCGAAACCTGGACACGCAACAGTGTTTCCATTGGCGATGGCCTATACAAGTCGGTAGATGGAGGTGTAAACTGGGAAAAAGTAGGCTTCGACCAATCAGAGCGAATCAGTTCTATCGAAATAAACCCTAACAACGCGCAAGAAATGTACGTGGGTGTGCTCGGTGCTTTGTGGAGCGATAACGAAGAACGAGGCGTTTTTAAATCGGTTGATGGGGGAAAGACATGGGAGAAAATCTTGTACATTAATACCACAACAGGCTGTTCCGATTTACTGATGGACCCGAACGATCCGAATACGTTGTATGCCTCAATGTGGGAATTTCGTCGTACAGCTTGGTCGTTTAGCTCGGGCGGCGAAAATAGTGCTTTGTACAAATCAACTGATGGAGGAAAAACATGGAACAAAATTCATAATGGGTTTCCCCAAGGAAAATTCGGGCGTATTGCCGTAGCTGTAGCTCCTTCCGACTCAAAAATTCTGTATGCAGTACTCGAAACCGAAAAAGATAAAGACAAAGGCTTGTATCGCTCAGAAGATGGGGGTAATTCATGGACGCACCTCAACAACGATTTTGGCTTGGTAGTGCGCCCGTTCTATTTTTCGCGCATTGTGGTAGATCCTCGCAACCCCGACGTAGTCGTGAAAGCCGGGCTGTTTGGTTCCATTAGCCGCGATGGTGGAAAAACCTTTAAAGACTTGGGAAATATGCATGCCGATATTCACGATATCGTATTCGATATAAAAAATTCGGATCGGATGTATGTAGGCACCGACGGTGGCGTATACCGTACTTGGGATGGAGGCACTACCATGGAAATGGTACATAATTTACCTGTTTCTCAGTTCTACCATGTGAGTGTCGATAAAGCCGAGCCATACAATGTGTACGGCGGTTTACAAGATAATGGCTCTTGGTATGGACCATCTTCTTCGCCGGGTGGTATTGAAGCACGCGATTGGCATAGTGTAGGAGCGGGCGATGGCTTCCGCGTATTGGCACATCCTACTAAGAAAATTGTGTATTCTGAAATGCAAGGTGCTGAAAACGTATGGCGTTACGACATTGAACGCAATCAGACCAAAACCATTCAGCCACTACCGGTAAAGGGCGACCCGAAGTTGCGGTTTAACTGGAATGCCCCGATGGCTACGAGTAAGCACAACCCAGACCGGATTTATATGGGTAGTCAGTTTGTACACATGTCGGACGATATGGGTGATACTTGGGTGAAAATTTCCCCTGATTTAACGACGAATGACCCCATCAAACAAAACCAAGAAGATTCGGGTGGGCTTTCAAAAGACAACTCTGGCGCAGAGAACCACTGTACCATTTTTACCATTGCAGAATCGCCCCTCAACGAACAAGTTATTTGGGTAGGTACCGACGACGGCAATGTGCAGGTTACACAAGATGGTGGTAAAACATGGACTAACACCGTTGCTAATATTTCAGGACTGCCAGCCAACACGTGGTGTTATCACATTGAAGCCAGTGTACATGGTGAAGGTACTGCTTATGCTGTGTTCGATGGACATACACGTGGCGATCTTACGCCTTATGTGTATAAAACTACGGACTTTGGTAAAACATGGGCATCCATCACCACAGAGGAAATCTATGGTTTTGCTCGTAACCTCCAAGAAGATTACGAGAACGAAAACTTACTTTTCTTAGGAACAGAATTCGGATTATACATTTCAATTGATGGGGGCAAACATTGGAATCAGTTTGCCAACAATATGCCGCCAGTTGCAGTACACTACATCGAGCTACACGAAAAAACTGCTGATTTGGTAATGGGTACGCACGGCAGAGGCGTGATTATCATCGATGATATTAGCCCCTTACGCCAAATTACTCAAGAAGTATTAGCGAAAGAAGTACACTTTTTCGATACGAAACCAGCGATTATCCGCGAACAAAGTGGGTTTGGAGGGGCTTCTACCGAAACGCAATTTATAGGAGAGAATCCTACAAGTGCTGCTAAAATCATCTATTACCTGAAAAAACGACATATTTTCGGAAAGATGACCATGGAAATTCAAGATATGCAGGGAAACACCATGATTGAACTGACGCCAGGAAAATCAAAGGGTATCAATATTGTAACCTGGAATTTTATGACCAAGCAGCCTAAAATGGCGAAGGGAAAAACATTTGCTTTTGGTGGGTTTACTCCTTTACGGGCAAGTGCCGGAAAATACAAAGTAGTGATGACAAAGGGCAAGGAAACCTATGAAACGACCATCGAACTGCAAAACGATCCTACTTCGTTACTTTCCAACAGCGAACGTATAGCCTTGCATCAAACTTCAAAGAAACTTTTCGACATGACTGAAGAGCTGGCGTATATGGTGTACGAGTTAGACGCTTGGCTTGCTAAAGCAGAGGAAGTGGGTAAACTCGATGCAAAATCGAAAAAAGTAGCAGATGCATTTAGCAGTAAACTCAATAGTTTAAAAGAAACATTGGTGATTACCACCGGCGATAACTATGTAGGTGCTGCTGAACCGCAACTGCGCGAAAAGCTCGCAAACTTGTATAGCAAAATTGCTTCTGGGTATCAGCCGCCTTCTACTGCCGAAAAAGATAACCTAGCGTTGCTGGAAGAACAATTTGAACAAGCTAAAGCTACTTTTACCGAAATTAAAGATAAGGAAGGCAAAAAATTCGCAGCGCTGATGGAGAAACAGTCGGTTGCTCCGGTGGAACTGAAACCGTTCCAAGAATTTGTACAAGATTAAACTTCCATCTTTTTAGTAATCCTAAAAGCATCTTCCCTCTT
>CAYMYI010000102.1:6986-8083 GCA_964394585.1 uncultured Roseobacteraceae bacterium | reverse complement strand
TAAAATTCTTGATGGTACTATACAGGTAAAACAGGAAGATGCTTTTTTTTATGCTTAATCGGAATCAAATTTGAGCGTATAATACACCGAATTATATGTTAAAACCTTGATTTTTAGAAATTTACATTGCTTTAGTTCCTAAATTCTTTTGTTGCGCGTATGAAAACGGTAGGTGTTTCTCACATTTAGCTTACCGCCTTACCATGAATTTAGCTAGAGTTATTTACTGAACGAGGCTAAGGAAGTTCACTCACTTTTTTTGATATATTCTGACGTAGTCATCCTGATAGACCAACTTAGTAGGAGGGAGGGCTTTAGCATTCCATGTAATAGGAATGATCCAAAAGTCAAATTGTTGGGAAATGAACGTACGATTCGTCTCCACAGTAAAGCGTTGGTTTTTCGTTCGATATTCCAGTTGTAAAAAAACGTTGTAGATATCTTTCCCAACAAAAACACGTTGTGCATTGTGTTGATAAATCCACTCGGCGGCTCTATCCACTTGCCTATAAATATTTTGGGGGCTGCTCCATTCGGAATACATTTCGTGAAGTTGCCAGCCATTCCATCCTATTACAAAACACCAAGCGATTGGTCGAATCCATTTACCCCACTGTTGGGCAAGCATTTCCCAGGTAGCTGCCCAATACACAAACAAGATACTTAGTTGAAAGAGCCATGTTCGTTGCGGGGGAAATACGTGTTGTACGCTAAAAAGTAGCCAGGGAATTGTTATCAGTCCTATATGGCATACGTGCAAAAGTTGCCATTTTTTGTTTTGGAACCGGTATAGAACCATCGCTAAAAGTACTATTACCGTCAAAAAACCGGGGATAACGCCCTCTCCAAAAGGAAGCTGTAGCCAAGTAAGTCCATACGACGGAAATTCCTCAAACCATTGGGCAGGTGTGAGTGGCTGCACCCAAGTATTTTGAAACACAGCTCGCCATCCGCTAAAAACCCAGATGGGGAGATACAACAAAAGCGCAACTCCTATACCGCTAATTAACCAACTTGTAAATTGAAGTAAATCACTCCACTTTTTTTGGTATAGTAAATAAATACCGATTACACCGCCGATACTTCCGAGGGCATAC
>CAYMYI010000102.1:0-6976 GCA_964394585.1 uncultured Roseobacteraceae bacterium | reverse complement strand
AGGCAAAGTATATAACCCCAAAGCCGTATAAAATAGGATACTCCAAATATGGATAAGCCTCTTTTTATGGATGTATTGTGCACTGTGATACAGTAAGCCCCATGTGCAGAGCGTCATCAATAAGTACCCTCTACCGTGTGTAGCATAGAATAGCCCATATACCGAAAAAGCAAACCAAACCATGCTTAATAGCCCTACCGAGTGCCCCCAAATTATACGGATGCGCTGATATACCATAGCAATAAACCAGAGTGCTATGATAACTGTAGGCATTCGCATTACAAGCGTTGGGGAATCGGTAAAAAAGCGTGCTATGTTGCAAAATAACAGATACCCAACATGGTTATTGGGTCCGGGGTAATAGGCTGCAGTAACTAAAGGGCCTCTGTCAACTAAAAAAAGAAATGAAAATGCCTCATCGATGTGAAGGGGAAACCATAAGGCGGCTACACTCCATGCAATTACACAACTGAGCCAAATACTCAGGAACGAAAGCCGTTCTCGTTCAGAAAGTTGGTGCCAACTTGCTCGCAACGCACGGGCGTAGCAATGGATACTATTGCTGGCTACAGCGTTCAGCCGAGAAAGTTTATTCCGATAAAACCACAGTAGTAAAGATATACAGGCAACTATACATAAATGCCCCATTGCAAGGTATTGGAGCGTATTCTGTTGTGTGGTGAGGGCTTTCTCTATTTTTTGAAATGCAGTGGGCGAAAAGGAACGTTCTCCCCACGCGGCAATGGTTTGTAAGATTATTTCTGCCGGTACCCCGAGAATAACCGCACTCAACAAAAGGCTTATAACTACCCACACGCTATAGGTAATCCAAAAAAAGTAAGGGAGAATCTTGTTCATATGGACGGATGCTAACTCTATAGTAGGCAATTTTTACTCCTATTTCTCCATGAACGCATGTAAATACAGTAAGGGAGTATCAAACGTTAAAAGATTTAGTATATTAGAGACTGATTTATTGTTTATGATGAGAAGAATCTGTGCCGAATGGTTAAACAAAAGGTATTTCATGTTGGAAAAAACAAACGCAGAGAATATTCCTTTTTTTCAAATAAAACGAAGGCAACACATCCGCTCTGCACACTATAAAAGTTTACTGCCATGGATTATATGAGCCGTAAAGTACTTGTATTGAATGCTGACTATCGAGCACTTTCCGTATGCACGGTTTATAAAGCGTTTCTGCTAACGTATTTACAAAAGGCAGAACTAGTTAATAAAGTAGAGGGAGTACACATTCGCACGATTAGTGATTCGTACGATGTCCCCTCGGTAATACGCCTGCTAAACTACGTGAATATCCCTTACAAAAGTGTGATGCTCACACGGCATAATGTGTTTAAGCGCGATGGTTATAAATGCGTATACTGTTCAGCTAAAGATAGCCTCACAATCGACCACGTTATTCCGCGATCGCGTGGGGGTACTTCCACTTGGTCGAATTTGGTAACTGCCTGCAGAAGTTGCAATGCCAAAAAAGGCGATTGCCTCCCCGAAGAAGCCGATATGCCACTACCATATCAACCCTATAGACCCTCCTTCATTGTTTTTATCAGAGAGTTTTCTGGAATAGGAGATAAAAGCTGGCTACCCTACTTACAAGTAAAGCAACCGCAAGAACAACTTTAAAAAAAGGAAAGCACAGCTTACTCATAAGTATTTTCACAAAATCCAAGTACAAGGCAATAGGAAAATTGCCCTCGGTTACTTTCTTTGTATAAAATTAAACCTCTAGTTTACCGTTGAATTAGCATGACACGCCCCCGCTTTGATTTCTCTTTGCAAACCTCCTCTTCTAAATTACAAGAAGAGATAGAAACCATGCTTCAAAAAACGGATAACATCTTACAAATCACTGTTTTATCCTATTTTTTATTAGGGGTTTTACTAGCACCATTGCACAATACTTGGTGGATTGCCATTGCCATAGGAGGAACTAACCTACTGTTATTCTTTATAATGCGGTTTCGAGTAAACTCTACCGAATTACTTCGTTCTTATTTTAGCTTTGGACTGGCATTTTTCTGTATCCAATTCATTATACAGCTACAGGGACATGTATATTTTCATATCGTTTTATTCAACACGCTATTCTTATTAATTATTCTTCAAAACAGACGGTATTTCGTTCCTTATTTGGTAATTACTTTCGTGTTTTATCTGATTGTAAGCGTAAGTTGGTTTACAAACGATGCGCTAGTATCGCAGCTTATTACCATCGCTGAGGCAACGCAATTTTCGTTATATTTAGTGATAGTGCCATTAGCGCAAGCTGCTATATTCATGTACTTCGCCACAACATTTGTGAAAAAATATATTTTTAGGGGAATGAGTAAGGCGGTCTATATTGAAGAAAATCTGAATCTAAATGCTAATACAGAACTCGCATTGCAAATTGCAGATGGAGATTTAGAAACGCCTTATACCTTAAAAGAAGGAGATATTTTAGGAGACGCTTTGATGAAAATGCGTAAAAGCCTGCGTGATCTTCGCGAAAAGGACCGCATTCAGAAATGGAAAAATACAGGCATTGCATCCATAAGTGAGTTACTTTTATCTGAGAGCAACGTGCACAGGCTATCGAGTAAAACCTTGCGAGAGCTCATACGCCATATGAATGCACACCAAGGCGCCATTTACCTTGCCGAGAAACAAGATGACGGCGTGGTGTTGAAGATGGAAGCCGTCTATGCAGGTAATCGCCGTCAGAAAATGGAAGAGAGCGTCATTCGCCCTGGGGAAGGTTTGGTAGGGGAAGTGTTCTTGCGAAAAGCGGTTGTCCACATTACCAAAGTTCCCGATAGCTATCAGTTTATTTCTTCAGGGTTAGGAGAAGCTAAACCCGAAAATGTGATTATTGTGCCGCTCAATGTAAAAGAAGAGGCCGTTGGCGTGATTGAAATAGCATCTTTTTCAGCTTTCTCTGACGATGAGCGTATTTATTTGGAAAATGTATCTGAAAGTGTAGCAGTGGCGATTGCCTCGGTAATTGCAAAGCAAGAAACTGAGAAACTGTTAGAAGAAGCTCAACAGTACAACCAGCAAATTACAGCACAAGAAGCCATAGTTAAACGCACTTTAGAAGAGTTAGAAAACTACAAATCTCAAGCGGAACTTACTACTCAAGAACTTACGCTTTATAAAACTCTTCAAGAATATTTACCTGAACACTACCCATTGTTTTTCTATCGTTTAGAAAGCCCTGAGTGGTATCCTACATATTTGAGTAGCAGCTTTGTGAAAATTGCAAAGCAAGATCCACAGGCTTTCATTAGGAAAAAATCTTACCTTCAATTAATCGAAAATAACGCCACTGTAGAAGAACGTTTTATTCAAGCTAGCGAATCTCCCCAAGAAACTCATTATACTTTTGTATTGGCTTCAGGCGAAAAAGTAGCTATGCGCGATGTATCTCAAACCATTCAACAAGGGCATTTGCTCGTACGTATTGGGTTTGCGGAGCTCCTGTCGGTAGAGGAATAATCCACATTACTGGTTTTTGCTCAATTATTATCGAAATTTGCAAACCATTAAAACCCGATTTTTTGCTAAGGCTTACATACCAATACAGCTTTTTTACGATTTAAAACGATATGACCCCCTTTTCATCTCCTCAAAAGTATATCATTCTTCTCCTTGTATTGCTTGGATCGCTTACCGGATGTCGATCAAAAAAGTACGAAGAACGCATCGCGCAGCTCGAACAAGAGCTAGCCGCTTCAAATCATTTGATTACCCAAACCGACAGCACGATGTCGTTGATTGCCGTAATGCTCGATTCTGCTGAAAAAAACGAGTACCTTATCGGCTTAGATGCTGCTGCTCTCGATGCGGATAACCAAGATTCTGTGCTCTTA
Organism: uncultured Roseobacteraceae bacterium; assembly: GCA_964394585.1. Lineage (GTDB taxonomy): Bacteria > Bacteroidota > Bacteroidia > Cytophagales > Flammeovirgaceae > CAYUJH01. The sequence continues at coordinate 3,101 of CAYMYI010000102.1, read as the reverse complement.
AAAATTGAAGGTGCCAAAGCTTACATTGCCTATAGCCGTGATGAGATTGCCCGCTTGGAAACTCAGTTGCAAGAAGAAGCGGCTAAAACCGATCAACAACAAACCCGTATTAATGGGCTGTTAGGCACTATTCGCCGCTTAAAAAAAGAGCTTCAAACTAAAGAGGACTCCCTTGTAGCTCTTAACGATAAAATCCTCAACTTAGAAGAAGATAACTCGCGTTTAGCTTCCACGGTGCAAAAGCAGCAAACAGAACTCACAGAAAAAAGTGAAACCATAGCACTGCAAGAAGAATCGCTAGAAGCCAAGCAAAAAGCGTTACAAAAGCAGCAAGAGGCCTTAGAAATGCAAGAGCGTGCAACACGCTTGCAAAAAGCTGAAAAGTTCTTTGCTTTGGGCAAACAAGAAGAAATTTTGGGCGATAAAACTAAGTTTGCTCCCAATAAAAAGAAACAATATTACGAAAGTGCAGAGTCGTATTATCAGCAAGCCTACGAGCTAGGAAAAGTAGAAGCAAAAGAGGCTATGTACAACGCCAAACAGAAAGCAATTAAAGTGAAATTTTCCCGTAAAGATGGCTGATTTACTCAAAAAGAGGTTTGTCTCCGTCTGTGTCTTCGCTTTTTTTCAAAGGAACTTCTTTCGCATCCTCTATGCGCTGAGAACTGCTTAAAAACTGCCGAGGAATAATTTTTCTTACAAACGATTTCCTGCCTTCTTCAATTTCAGCCACTTCCGTTTCGGCTTCTTGAAGGGCTTTTTGCCATGCAGGAGCAAAGCCAACTAAGCTTCCTGCCATAGTGTCGAGGGCTTTTTGGTAAGTATGTAGTGTGAGCACTTCTTTGCGATCGGGCTTTTGTGCTAACGATTGATTGGTAATGCGCAGGTTTTCATTTTCCTTCTTCAGCCGTTCTAGTTCTTTGCGTTTCATTTCGGTCGCTTCCGAATCGATTTCCATTTTCTGGTGCAAATGTTTTTTTAACTGTTTAATCTCTTTTTTATACGTGCCTCTTTTAACCGTTTCGCGCAGGTAAACTACTACTACTCCCAAAACACCAATGCCCAAACCGTATAAAAAGGGTTCTAAAAATTGTTCGTCCATCATAGCGTTCTCGAATTTTTTAAATGTATTCAGTGATATGAATCATTGAAATAGCGACTCTTGTTTTATAAATAGATAAGGAAAGGTAGCCACCATACTGCCCCTTTTAGTTGAATATCGCTATAAACAGTAGGCTATGCAAACCAATAAACTGATAATTTACCAAGCTTTAGTGCGTTTGTTTGGAAATGAACAAACACCTAAACAGATAAACGGTACACGCCATGAAAATGGTTGCGGCACCTTTGCTTGTTTTACAAGTCGTACCCTCGAACAATTCCGAGAGCAGGGTATTTCGCATATTTGGTACACCGGAGTGCTTGACCACGCTACTCAAACGGATTACAGTGAATTTGGGAAGCCAGCAAGTGCTTCTGCAACCGTAAAAGGGATGGCAGGCTCGCCCTATGCCATTCGAGACTACTTCGACGTAGCCCCCGATTTAGCTGATAATCCTGCTGAGCGGATGACTGAATTTGAAGAGTTAATTGAACGAACCCATGCGGCAGGCTTAAAAGCTATGATCGATTTTGTGCCGAACCATTTAGCGCGTACCTATCATGCAGCACTCGATAAAGGAATAAATTTTGGTGCAGCCGATGATGCCTCCCAAGCATTTTCACCTGGCAACGACTTCTACTATCTACCCAATGATAGCCTTCGGTTACCCACCGAGCTACCACACGACTACGAAGAACACCCCGCGAAAGCTACGGGAAACGATGCTTTTACGGCATCGCCCTCCGTAAACGATTGGTATGAAACTGTAAAACTAAATTACGGAGTTAACTACTTGCAAGGAGAAACAACCGAAACGCCCATCAAACCCACTGCTTTATGGCATAAAATGCTCGCAATTTTAGAGTATTGGGCAAGCAAAGGCGTAGATGGCTTCCGTTGCGATATGGTAGAAATGGTTCCCCTAAGTTTTTGGCAGTGGGTATTACCACAAATGCGGGCAAAATTTCCTGAAGTAATCTTTATCGCTGAAGTGTACGACGAATACAAAACGCATCTGTATTTAGGAGCCAAGGGGTTTGATTACTTATACGATAAAACCGGACTTTACAACCGTATTTTTAGTGCATACCGAGAGCATAAATCGGCTTTGCCCATTACCGAATATTTGAAGCAAACAGCACCTTTTGCCCATCAGCTTGTCCGCTTTTTAGAAAACCATGATGAAGTTCGCCTCGCCTCGCCTCAATTCTTAGGAAACGCCGAACATGCTAAAGCAGGGATGACTGTTGTGGCAACGGCACACCGAGGCCCCGTTATGATTTACTTTGGGCAGGAACTCGGAGAAACTGCTAAGGGTGCAGATGGGTTTAGTGGCAATGATGGCAAAACAAGCATTTACGATTATACCACACTCAAAAACACAAAACCTTGGCTTACCGATGAGGAACTCCCCCTTGAGCAACGTGCACTGCGGACGTTCTATCGGACTTTATACAAAATTTCCACGTCTTCCAAAGCAATACAATGGGGCGCTTTCTACGATCTTACTTTGTACAATGCCCCGCAGGAACAGCATTTCAATGCCAGACATCTCGTCGCTTATGTACGCCATTTTGCAGATGAATCGCTGCTTATTGTTGCCAATTTTCATCGCTCTCTTACGCAGTATGTACATTTGCGTTTCTCTGATGAACAGCTCAAAACGCTCGGTTGGCTCACTGCTTCTTCCATTTCGGGCACTGATTTGCTACAGCCCGAAATGCCCCGTACATGGGAGATTACCCCCGAACTTCTGCAAACACGCGGAGTACAATTTCCTGTAGCCCCCCACGATGCCTACGTGTTTAAAATAAGCACTTGCTACTCAGAACGTTAAGAAGATATGAATTTTATGTACCAAAAAAAGTTTTAAAAAATATTCGGTTTAGATTTTGCTTTGAAATTTCTCTTTTTACCTTTGTGCCACCATTTAAAAAACGGGTTGGTGATGTAGCTCAGTTGGTAGAGCATCGGACTGAAAATCCGTGTGTCGGTGGTT
>CAYMYI010000101.1:0-15353 GCA_964394585.1 uncultured Roseobacteraceae bacterium | reverse complement strand
AAGAAGAGTTGGCTTTTACAAACCCTCCAAAAATCCTTGTTGTGGATGATAACGAAGTAAACCGAACGGTAGCTAGCGCTATTCTCGAAAAAGTAGGGTGTGAGGTGATGAAGGTAGAGAGCGGAGCACGTGCCCTTGCCGTTGTCCCTGAAAATGATTTCGATTTGATTTTCATGGATATCCAAATGCCGGATATGAACGGGATTACTGCTACCCAAAAACTTCAAGCGCTTTCCCTACCAAATTTACCCCCGATTATTGCCATGACTGCCTTCTCTATGAAAGAAGAACGCGAAGAGTTTCTAGCAGCTGGGATGGACGATTACATCGCCAAGCCTATTCGTGCGAATTTGCTGATTAAAAAAGTGAAAGAATGGATACCAAATGGAGCACATGTTGATAAAACAGAGGATAGCCACAACAATACGAATAGGGCAGAAGAAGTCCCAACCGTACCTTTAATCGATAAGGAGGTAGTACGCGAGCTAGAACAGTATGGAGGGAAAGACCTCGTGCGAATGAGTTACGAAGAGTTTACATCCAATGCCTCTCAACTTTTATCGCAATTAACAGATGCTTGGGGTGCAAGGGATACTGCCAAAGCCGCTTCGGCATTACACACCCTCAAAGGCGATTCGGGCACGCTTGGCGTGCGCCGCATATACGAGTTATCAGCTACCTTAGAACAACATGCCCGCAATAATTCTTTGCAAGCCCACGAAGAGTTATTTACAAAATTGCAGGCAGAGTTTGAGGAGTTTACTTTGAACTATCAAAAAATATTGAATCTTTGAAGTACATTTGTAGTCCTAAATCCAATTAAATTCGATACATATGGCAAAAACAAAAAAAATACTTGTAGCGGAAGATAGTTCGGTTATTCAAAATATTACACGTAAAGTATTGCAATTTCAGAACTATGAAATCATTTCCGTAAAAAATGGTAAGCAAGTTTTAGAACAATTAGAGAAAGACGACTTTGATGCGATTCTACTCGATATAAATATGCCTGTAATGGATGGTATGGAGTGTGCGAAGCGCGTAAGAGCACTTAGCGATAAAAAGAAGGCGGCAATTCCAATTATTGCAATCACCGGTAATGCGAAGAATTATTCTATGGACGATTTCAAGGCGGTAGGCATCGACGAATACCTCCCTAAACCTTTGAATTTTGACAACTTAGTGAATACCGTAAACCGAATCACGGCTTAAGAACTTACCTTGAAGTTGGTTAGCAAGCACGCCTACGTAGCGTGCTTTTTTTTTATTTGGCAAGTGTAAAGGTAAAGGTGCTGCCCTGGTCGAGAGCGGAGTTGAGGGTAATGGAGCCGCCGGCAATCTCTACCAAACTTTTGACTGTAGCGAGCCCTAGGCCGCTGCCTTTTTTCCGAACCGATCGTTTCTACCCAGCGTAGTGAACTCCGAAAAAATCGTTTCTTGGTGCTCTGGAGCTATGCCAATCCCGTTATCTTTTACAAAAAACTGATACATAGTTTCTAGCTCTTCGGCGCCCACTTCAATGTGTGCAATAGGAGAGTAGTTGTACTTGATGGCATTCGAAAAAAGGTTGAGTAAAATTTGCCGAAGCACAAAAGGATTCACCATTATGGTTTCTACAGAGAACCTTGTGTGAATTTCATGGCTATTATTACCGATGAGTTCTTTTAGTTCTTCCATAAACTCAGGCAGGTAAATCGATTCTTTAGGAGCTTTACTTTGCGTTTCGAGTTTACTGTAAAATAGAAGGTCTTCTATGAATTGCGATAACCGCTTGGCTGAGTTCACAATGAGCTGTAGCATCTGTTTTTGTTCTTCGTCAGATGTGGGAATTGTTGGGTCGTTTAGCAACATTGCTAAGCTCTGAATTTGATTGAGGGGTGTTTTTAAATCGTGCGCTGCAGTGTATGAAAACCGCTCGATTTTCTGGTTCTCTTGTTCTAGTTTTTGGGTAGTGATTTCCAGTAGCTGTTTGGTTTTTCGCAACTTGAGTAGGTTCATTATTTGGTTTGCTAAGCCTTTTAAAGCAGTAATTTGTTCTACGTTCAGTTGTCGGGGTTGTGTATCAATTACGCATAGCGTACCGAGTGGCAGACCTTTTTCGGTAACAAGAGGTACACCGGCGTAAAATATTACATGGGGTTCGTGGGTAACTAACGGGTTATCGCGAAAGCGCTCGTCGAGGCGAGCATCTTCTACTACAAAAAGTTGGTTATAGTGGATCGCATGCGCGCAGAAGGCATACTCTTTAGGCGTTTCGGAAATATCTAACCCATGATGCGACTTAAACCACTGCCGTGATTGGTCGATTAAGGTTACTAACGAGATAGAAACCCCGCAGATTTGTGCAGCAATAGCTGTGAGTTGGTCGTAATCTTCTTCGGGTAAAGAGTCGAGAATATCAAAAGAATGAAGTTCTTCTAATCGTGCAGCTTCTTGTGGGTGTGGTTTAGGGGTTTGCATGTGAAATAGATTGTAGGAAGTCAGTAAACTTCTCAAAACAAAATTCATTGAGAGCGTTTATGTTCGGTAATACCGATTATCAGACTGAAGAAACACTCGTCATATTAACATCTTTCTGTATATGTAAAGCATTATACATGAAATATACAAGTCAAAACCTAGAGTAAAAAAACACCTCAGCAAGGTGAATTTTACTGAGGCGTTTTATTTAACTACGTTGAGTAGTTTCCATTGAAATTAAACACGTGCTTTCATAACTGTTTCGATGTTGTGTTAAGAATTAATTTCAATCTCAATATTTCTAATTTTCTGCCATAAGGTGTAAATGCTTGAAATTCAAATATATGTAAACGTTAACAGCTTGTCTTTATTCGTGATATATCACAAATAGTATTGAAATATCACGTAAGTTTCCAATACTGATTGGAGAGGAATTGCACTTCGCCATTCTCTTGCAAGACGCGAAGCTGTTCGGCAAGTATTTTTGCCTCTATTGTGGGGTAAAGCGATTCTAACTGGCTAAATAGAAATGCGTTATCTCCAAAGTGAGCTTTGAGGGTTTTAGAAAAATTTTGAAGTACTTGTTGTGTGCGTTCTCTCTTTTTTTGTTGAAGACAACTGTCGCAAACACCACAGCGTTCGTTACTATATTCATCGAAATAGTCGAGCAATATAAGCGTGCGGCATTTTCGGGTTTCGCGGGTGTAGAAGATTAATCGGTGGGCTTTTTCTAGGGCTAGTTTTTTTCGGTGTTGGTAGGTGTTTTTTTCGATAGGGAGTTGTTTGCTTGCAAAGCGAGGCTGTAGAAGGGTGATTTGAGGTGCACTATTGCTTGGAGCGTAGTTTACAATGTTTTGCCCATCGAGCCATTTGAGATCGCGCATTACTTCGCTAGGTTTGGTTTGTAGAAACTGAGCAATTTTTTTTTCGGCAATGGGTAGTACGTTGTCAAAAAGTTCTCCACCATAAATTCTCAATACAGCTTTGAGTAGTTTATCGGCTTGGCGGTTTGCCACTTGATATTCGTATAAGGTAGGAGCATCCACCATGATGCTGAGCGTTGCCGGCCGCAAAAACCCCTCACTAAGTTGGAGGATTCCTTGTTCTTCAAGCCGTTTGATGGCATTGAATGTAGAACGAGCAGGAAGCTGATACGTCTTGCAAAAGTGTTCTAAATCAAAATCGAACGTTGCCAATTCGCCGCTACCAACCGCTAGGTTGAAATAGTTGGCAATACGCTGATACACATTTTGTATGAATTCAATCGTCGGGTAGCTTTCATTCACTTGAGCTTCGAGTTGCAGTAGGTCGTCATCATGGTAGAGCACCGTAGCGTATGCCTTTTTCTCATCGCGCCCGGCTCTGCCTGCTTCCTGGTAGTAGGCTTCTAGGGTTTGTGGTAAATCGATATGCACTACCGTCCGAACATCGGGTTTATCGATTCCCATCCCAAACGCGTTGGTGGCAACCATTACTCTAATTTTACCCGAAATCCACAGATCTTGCCGTTGCGAGCGCTCTTGAGCGGGTAAGCCGGCGTGGTAATAGGATGCGCTAATCCCGCGTTGCTGTAAAAATTGGCTTATCTTTCGAGTGCGCCCTCTGGTGCGTACATACACCACTGAAGAGCCCGGGACTCGTTCCAAAATTTTTAGCAAGCGCTGTTCTTTATTTTCTTCTTTCAATACAGAGTACGAAAGATTAGGGCGCGCAAAGCTTTTCCGAAAAACGTTAGGGCTGGGGAAGTTTAATTTTTCTTGGATATCTTCTTTCACTTGGCGGGTAGCCGTAGCGGTAAGCGCAATACAGGGCACATCGGGAATGAGCGTTCGAAACTCAGCGATTTCTAAGTAGGGTGGGCGGAAGTCGTATCCCCATTGCGAAATGCAATGAGCTTCGTCGATTGCCAAAAGGCTCACATTCATCTCTTTCACACGCTCCCGAAGTATTTCTGTTTTTAGCCGTTCCGGCGAAACGTATAAAAACTTTACTTTCCCATAAATACAGTTATTGAGTAAGATGTCGATTTGTTTGAATCGCATTCCACTGTGGATTGTGTGGGCAGAAATACCCCGTCGGTTTAGTTGCTCTACTTGGTCTTTCATTAATGCCACTAGCGGAGAAACTACCAAGCAAAGCCCTGGTTTAGCCAAGGCAGGCACTTGGAAGCACACCGATTTGCCCCCTCCGGTAGGCAAAAGGGCGAGCGTATCGTTGCCTGCTAATACCGAGCGGATGATATCCTCTTGCAAAGGTCGAAACGAAGGATACCCCCAATATTGCTGTAAAATTTGATGTATGTCCTCCATAGAATCCGTTCTATTTCTTTACAAAGAAAAAGGGGCTTGCGCCTGTTTTGGCAAGTTCGAAAAAAGTTTTGGGTAACTTGCAGCATTTTGGAGAACGCTTGCGTCTGGTAGTTGATGGAACAGACTGCTTGTATATCCACTTCGGGCATTCTCCATATAGAGAAACGCGTTTTGACTATCGAAGAGAACTTGACCTTAGATGCTTCGCTCTTAAAGGGCTGTATTCGGCAAAAACCCAAAGCTCAAGAGAAATTGTATAAGAGCTTTTATGGGTATGCTATGTCCATAGCCCTCAGCTATGCAGGCAGCCCCGATGAGGCCGCCGATATTTTGAACGAAGCCTTTTTAAAGGTGTTTAAACATATAAAAAAGTACAAACCTGAAAGCGCCTTCAAAAGTTGGCTGCGGCGTATCGTGGTAAACACAGCGATTGACCATTATCGAAGTAATAAGCGATTTCAGGCGAATGTGGAAATTGAACAAGCAGGCGCTCAAGAATACGAGGCGAGCGTGATTGACCAACTGAATGCACAAGACATTCTATCGCTACTTCAAGAACTACCCGAAAACTATCGAATCACTTTTATGCTGTACGAAATTGAAGGCTACTCTCATGAGGAGATTGGCGAACGGCTATCGGTTTCGGAAAGTACATCGCGCTCGAATTTAACACGCGCTAAAAAGAAATTGAGAGAATTGATAACGCATCATTTTACCGATAAGTACAATGCAGGAGTTTGATAAAAAATTATCGGAAAAGATTAAGCAAACGCTGGAAGGTTACCAACCACCCTTACAGCCCGCGCATTGGCAAGCCATGCAAGCCCAACTGGCTGCTCGGCGCCGTAGGGTTGGGTGGTTTCGTGCTTTGGCGGCAGTTGTTTTGCTTCTAGTAGTTGGTGGGGGCTTGGGTTGTTTGTGGTATGCGCCTTCAGTACTTGTGCCGGAGCACCACAAAATCGCCGAGGCACTCCAAGAGAGAGAGTCTTGGCGCCAACCTTCGAAGGAACAACCTCGGCATGTGTCCGATTCTTTGCTAGACATCGAAGAAGACGTGGACAGCACCTCTAATACCGACCGAGCCACTGCGTTGGGAGGTACAACTTCTAGTGTTTTATCGGATATGAATTCAGCAGGGCAGTCTAGCCGGAATGATGCAGTAAAAAACCGAGGAGATAGCATGGCTACCGGCTCGCAAAAAGGTACTTTAAAACGTTCGGGTATCGCCCAATCGAACACTACAGCACGTACAACCACTGATAGCAAACTGGAGAAACAAGCGAATGCTTCAGGTGTTTATGCTGATAGCACAGGAATTACCCCTGCCAATTCGGCTGAACTAGGGCAAACTGAGCAGAAAATCATGCGATTGCCCTTATTCCCCGAAGACTCTCTCCCTTATTTTTTGTGGCAAGTGGAAAGTAAACTTCCCGCCCCAATTATGCCTGCAAGCTCTGAAAATACGCTACTTCGCAAACCTACTTCGCCTGGTGTCAGGTTTTACTTAGGAGGGTTTGGGGGAGTTTCTAATCTGCGTATGGCTAATACCCAAGCATTGGGAAGCCATGTTTCGTTTTCTACAAAGGTGCAGTTTACAAAGCGCTTCTTTTTTGAGATGAATCTAGCAGCACAGCGCCATGTACTTGAAACAGAAAAAACGGCTTATGTGCCGTTAGATTGGTCAGCAAACGATTCGCTCACCTCAGTTCCGAGTTTTGATCCTGAAAGTGCTTTTCCGAGTAGTAGGCAGTATGCATCACATCGTCTGGCGTATTACATGCCTTCGGCAAAACTAACCACGAGCCTAGGTTTTAATGTATATCAAAACGCTCGATTCAATGTTTTTACAACGCTAGGACTGACACATTTTATCTGGGGAGCCATAGAAATTTCGCCGTATGGTTCGCCCATTGGCGCAGTGGATTACATCAGTATATCAAATTCATTAAATGATGAACGGATTGTTGGAAGGTATCCGCTTACATACCAAGCTTGGAAACATGCAGATTGGATGGCAGCTTGGCAGACTCAAATTGGGGTGTCTTATGCTGTTACTCCACGGTGGGAGATTGCCTGGGCCGCATGGAGCGAACAATCTTTTGAAAAGGTTTCCCCTGAAAAGATGGAGCTGCGCAGCTACGGTACCAGCTTTGGAGTGTATTTTAAGTTGAAATAGGTGAAGTCTCCGTTTCTATGTTTTCTTCAGCGACTACTACTGGCTGGTGGTACGTCTTGAAAAAACTTTGCACCTTCATTTGAATAACTCCGAGTAAAGCTTCTTTGAAAATACTAGTAGACATTTTAGAAGTGCCTTTAGTACGATCGGTAAAAATGATAGGCACTTCTTTAATTTTGAAGCCGTATTTCCACGTAGTGAACTTCATTTCAATTTGAAAGGCATAGCCTACAAAGCGGATTCGATTAAGGTTGATTGTTTCGAGTACACGCCGCGAGTAACATTTGAAGCCCGCTGTGGTATCGGCAATAGGCATACGCGTAATCAGCCGGACGTAATGGCTAGCAAAATACGACATTAAAACGCGGCTCATAGGCCAATTCACCACGTTTACCCCTGTTACATAGCGCGAACCGATGGCAAGGTCGTAGCCTTCTTGCTCGCAAGCAGCATGGAGGCGAATCAAATCGTTGGGATTGTGCGAAAAATCAGCATCCATTTCAAAGATGTAATCATACCCTTTTGCCAATGCCTTTTTGAAACCATACAGATAGGCAGTGCCCAAGCCTGATTTCTCTTGGCGGGTTTCCAGCAAAATACGATTCGGGTACAAAAGAGCCATTTCGCGTACTTTCTCGGCAGTACCATCGGGCGAGTTGTCATCGACTACCATCACATCAAACGGTTCGGGGAGTTCCATCACCGCTTTAAGGATAGCTTCAATATTCTCTATCTCGTTATACGTGGGGATTACGACTACTTTCTTTTTCACAAGAACAAAGATAGGCGGGTTTGTAATTTCTTAACCCCAGTTTTCAATTTTCTTAACATTAGGGCAAAAAAAAGAACCTAACCCGAAACAAGTTAGGCTCTTGATTTAACAATTAAACCAAATAATCCTTAAAATATCCTGCTCAAAATATGGAGAACAAAATAGTATCTCTAATTTTTAGCTATATCCAAATAACGCTTTTATGAAAATACAAGATGATTTTTTTCGGTAAAATGAATGCCTTTATCGATGAAACAAACAATTTTAGCGATGAGCAATTCAGTTTAACTCATAAATAAATCAGTTTTTACGATAAACTATACATCTGTTTCGGTGAATATGTAAGTTGCTTCGATAAACACTTTGTAAATACCGACGAATTAATCTTTGGCTATAATACTAATGGCGCAGCCTCCACCCGGAGCAAGGGAAAGGTTTAACACCGTTTCGTGGTTAACGGCTTGCGTATCAATACGAATACTCGTTGGATTGTTGTCCCAATGCGCATTTTCACCATCTTGGTAGAGCGTTGCTTCGTACGTTTTGCCTGCTTCTAAGAAATCAAGTGCGATTTCGAGGGTACGTCCTTTTTCATTCGTAATACTACCTAAGAACCAGTTTTGGGTATTTTTTTCTTTACGGGCAATGGTTACGTATTCGCCCACTTCTCCATTTAGCACGTTCGAGGTTTCCCAATCGACCCCTACCTCTCGAATGAATTGGAAAGCAGGTTGCCCTTCGTAGTGTTCGGGCAAGTCGCAAGCCATTTGTACTGGGCTGTAGAGTACGACATAAAGTGCAAGTTGCTGAGCAAGTGTTGTGTTGATTTGGCTGCCTTCTCGGTACTCATCTAGTTTAATCTTGAATACTCCCGGCGTGAAGTCAATAGGGCCGGCTAGCATTCTTGTAAATGCCACTGTAGGTAAATGGTTCGGCGGATTACCTTTTTCTACTGACCATGCGTTGAACTCTTGTCCGCGTAATCCTTCTCGGGCGATGGCATTCGGATAGGTACGGCGTAGCCCGGTTGCTTTAATGGGCTCGTGCGCATTGACGGCGACTTGGTATTTGGCGGCAGTTTCCAACACCTTGCGGTAGTGGTTCACCATCCATTGTCCATGGTGGTACTCTCCACTAGGAATAATTTTACCCACATAGCCTGTTTTTACCGAGTGAATACCCAGGCGTTCCATCAAGCGGTATGCGGTATCGAGTTGTTGCTCGTAGGTGCGAGGTGCTGCCGAAGTTTCGTGATGCATAATGATTTCAACGCCTTTTTCTCGAGCATTCAGTACAACTTCTTCTAGGTCGTAATCTTCGTAGGGTGTGATAAAATCGAAGACGCCTTCGCGGTCTTCAAAGCCAATCCAGCGTTCCCAGCCAGTATTCCAGCCCTCAATGAGTAACCCCCGGATGTTATTAGCTGCGGCAAAATCGATATAGCGTTTGGCATTTTCGGTTGTAGCTCCATGTTTGCCACTTGCCATATCCCACGAAGATTTCCCCAGGTGCATTTCCCACCAAATGCCCATGTATTTCATCGGTTCTACCCAGCTCACATCGCCAAGTTTGTTTGGCTCGTTCAGATTTACAATTAAGTTTGATTCAATCAGCCCTGCAGCATTTTCGCTAATTTGGATGGTGCGCCAGGGTGTTACAAAAGGAGCGTTGACTTTTGCCTTGTATCCCAATCGCTCAGATCCCACAAGTTCGCTTACCATTTTTAGGTTGGCGGCATCAATCTTGAGTGTCATGCCGGCATAGTTAGTCAGGTTAGCTTCGTGAAAACTAAGGTGTAGCCCTTCGGCAGTGCGCATAGTAACTGGCGTGTTCACCGCATTTTCAGGGATAGTTGTTTGCGCTAGGTTAGGATGGTTACGTTTGCTGAGGGCATCTATCTCGCTGAACTTGGTAGAATTGTACAAATGCTCATAAATATCCCAATCACCCGGAATCCACCAGCATTGGTGATCTGCCGTAAGGTTGAACTCTGTGTTTTCATCGGTAATAATTAGCTCTCTAACATTTTCTTGTTCGGGGATTTCGTAGCGAAACCCTATGCCATCGTCATATACTTTAAAATATAAGTTGAGTTTTCGGAACGGATCGATTGTTTCTTTGAGCCGAACGGTTAGCAAATTATACTGATTGCGAACTTCGCGTTGCTCTCCCCAAGGCATTTCCCAGGTTTCGTCGAACGATTGCGTTTCTGCTGCTTCGAGGGAAAAATGGTCTTTGAAGCGCGTTGTATTCTGAAACTCGAAGCCAAGCCGCGAGGTATCGATTACAACGTTGTTTTTATGTTTTACCAGATAGGCGGGTTCTTGAGTGTCGGCCAATAAGAAAAACTCTACGGTGATGGCTTGCGACGGTGAACTTACCACGGTAGGTGGTGCTTTTTGTGCCTTTTCGGTGGCGGAAGGTTGGCAAGCATGGAGTACACTCCAAAGAAGTAACATTCCGGGGAATCCTATTTTTTTCAGCGGTTTCATGTGGTTTGTTTTGTGTGAAAATTCAATAAAATCGGTAATGCTGAAAATTACTGAATTTTATGGAAGCAGGTTGGTAAAAAAAAGAGAGGCTACCGATATGGAAGCCTCTTTTGCATCAATGGCTGTTCGTTCAGTCCGGATTTAAAATCTACCTACTTTGATACCAATATTGTATGCCATACCGCTAAAATCGCTATTGGAGGTGCTTTGCAGGTTTAAATCTTGTATGAAACGATATGTAACTCCAAAATGCAACCGCACTAGTCGGCTTATGTTTAGTTCTGCTTGTACGCCAGGTTCTACATACCAAAACACGTCGTCTTCGAGCAAATCGGTGTTTTCGTTGTAGCGATTGTTGTCCCAGTTGTAGTGGTAGCCTAGCCAGCCGGCACCCGCCGAAACCGGTAGGGTAAAATGCAATACTTTGTTAGATAAAAAAATAGGCTCCACAAAAAAGCCTCCGTATCCGCCGAGGGGAATTACTTCTTCGTTGAAGTACAGTTGGTTGTATTCTGTACTGGGGATAATGCCGTTTACATCGATGCCGAATGCTACCATTCGGTTTACAATAACCCCACCGCGAAAACTTGCCATTATGAGCGGTTCGTTATGGAGTTGGCTACCTCTGAGTAGAAAGTTTCCGAAAAAGCCAAAATGGCTTGGTTCGTTCATCAGCGTTTGTATCGTTTCTTCTTGTGAAGAAGCCGTTTCTTCATCATCCTGAGCATTCGCAAACAGGCAAGCCATCGAAAGGAAATAAAAGAGTGTCAGTTTTTTCATTGTAAAAAAAATTTAGGTGGATTAATTTTCTTCAAAGACACTACGTACCCAAGGGGGTTGCCCTCGTTTTCTTTTTTTTCAAATTCCGAATGAAAAAAACGCTGACTACCTTTGCGCCTTTGTTGAACAGAAACCTAAATCATTATGATACAACGCGTGCAATCCATCTTTTTAGCATTAGTAGCTATTTGCCTTTTTTGTGCAATGTTTTTAGACTATTGGGGTAAAACAGGCAGCGAAGGGCAGCAAGTTACCCTCAATGCTATGCAGCTAACCCTCACCGAAAATGGGGAGGTAACCCAAACGGTGCATACATTCTATCTCATAATTTTGGCGTTTTTGAGTTCAGCAGTGGCAGTAGGCTCATTATTTAGCTATGGGAATCGCTTGCGCCAAATGCAGCTTAATTTTTTAAATACCTTATTGATTGCTGCGCTGATGGGCACTTCGGTCTACTTTATTTTTGAAGGTGCTAAAATGTTTGAAGTAAAAAAAGAAGGGGCATTTTATGCAGGGTTTTACATGGCACCTGCCGCTTTAATATTCAACATGATGGCAAACCGGTTTATTCGCAAGGATGACAAACTAGTGCGCTCGGTCGATCGGCTTCGGTAACCACTTGTTAACAAGTACATTGTCAAGAAATTTAAAATGTGCCTCCCGCATATAATAAACTGCGGTGCCTTCACTGTATGACCATTCCTGGCAGGGCTTTGCAAACCACCACCGAGCGCGACTTAACTTCGTAGCGCTGCTCAGGGAGTGCCGGTGCTTCGGTTTCTTCCCAAATGCAGGACGTTTCGTGCTGAGCGGTATCTACCAATAAATGCCATCGGTATTGGTTCCCTTCGAGCAACGGCTCAGGAAGGGTAAACGTTAAATCGTCCCAATACGCATTAATTGCCACGTAGATGTTCTCGTCAGTAGCAGGGTGCGTAAGCATATAGGCGATGCTGTGTGAATGTTCGCCCCAATCGGGGTGGTAAGGTTCAATGCCATGCCAGGTGATTCGCGGAATGCCGTCTTCGTTCTGTAAATGCCAATATTTCTTTTCTTGGAAAACTTCGTGGTTTAGGTTTAGCTGTATCATTTTCCGCACAAACGAAAGCAGTGGTTGCTCTGCGTCTACCTTTTCCCAATTGAACCAGGTAAGCTCGTTATCTTGGCAATAGACGTTATTGTTGCCATGTTGAGTATGGCGAACCTCATCGCCCATGAGGAGCATAGGCGTACCTTGCGATAGCAGTGTAATGGCGAAAAAGTTCCGAATTTGCTGTAAGCGTAGTTGCTGAATTTGAGGGTTCGTAGTATCACCTTCTTCTCCGCAATTCCAACTGAAATTATCGTTGGTACCATCTCGGTTTTGTTCCAAGTTTGCTTCGTTGTGTTTTCCGTTGTACGACACTAAATCGTTCATCGTGAACCCATCGTGGCAGGTAACAAACTGAATGCTTCGGTTTGGGTCGCGCGTTTCCTGTTCTTGGAACAAATCGTGGCTGCCTTCAATGCGCCAATGTAGCGGGTATACCATCTTGGTATCTCCTTTCATAAAACGGCGGACATCGTCGCGGTATTTACCGTTCCACTCTGCCCAACGGTGCCCAATAAACGAACCGACTTGGTACAGCCCGGCGGCATCCCATGCCTCGGCAATAATTTTGGTGCCCGCCAAAATAGGGTCCGATTCGATTTCCCATAAAATAGGTGGCTCTTCCGTAGGTGCACCGTCCGTATCGCGCGACATCACCGAGGCGAGGTCGAACCGAAAACCATCTACATGCATTTTTTCCACCCAAAAGCGTAGGCTATCCATAATCATTCGGCGTACAATGGAATGGTTCGCATTTAGCGTATTGCCGCATCCAGAGTAATCAATGTACTGTTTCTGTGCATCGAGCGTGTAATAGGCTTTATTTTCAAATCCTTTAAAACAAAGCGTAGCACCTTCGTGGTTACCTCCTTCGGCACTGTGGTTAAATACCACATCCATAATCACCTCGATATTGGCTTGGTGTAACGCCTTTACCATATCGCGAAATTCGCGAATTGGCGCTAGAGGGTCTTGCGTATCGCTAGCGTACCGATCGTGTGGGGCGAAAAATCCCACAGGGCTATAGCCCCAATAGTTTGTAAGCCGGTTAGGAGTATCAAATGGATCGAACTGTTGGGTAGGAAGCAATTCTACAGCGGTTATGCCTAATTCTTTCAGATAGGGTATTTTTTCAATCAGCCCGAGGTAAGTCCCTCGTTTTTCTGCTGATACTCCCGAAGAAGGATGTTTGGTAAACCCACCTACATGCATTTCGTAGATAACGGTTTTGCCATACGGATGGCGTAAAGGTTCGTCATCTTCCCAATCGTAGTCGTCGAGGTTGGCTACTATGCAGCGCATCGATTTGGCAGTGTTATCGCCTGGGCGGCTGGCGGCTTCTCGGTCGTAGCGCTTCGTACTGATGGCATGGGCGTACGGATCGACCAGTACTTTGTGCCCATCGAACCGAAACCCTTTGGAAATATCGTGTGGGCCATGCACCCGATAGCCATACACCAACCCAGGGCGAGCATCTTCTAAGAGTACATGCCAGTAGTAAAATGTTTTGTTACGGACTGGATGTAGTTCGATAATTTGAGCAGGGTAAGGGCTCTCTGCCGATTCGAACAACAGCAGTTCTACAGCCGTGGCATTTTTACTGAATACGCTAAAATTGACCCCATCTTCGGTGGGGGTAGCTCCTAAAGGGAAACTTTTGCCAGGTTGGGTATGATATTGCATATATTTTTTTGAAAGTATGCAAACAAAGATAGAAGAAGAATTGACTTATGAACAGGGTGGGGTAGGTGTGGGGCATCTTACGAAAACATAGGCTGGCATTTAGCGAACGCCCAACGATAATTGTACCTTTGAAAAAAAATAAGCACATGCCTTTAAGCCGCGAAACCATACGGAAAGTACAAGAAACCGCTGATATTTTAGAGGTGGTAGAAGATTTCCTGACCCTCAAAAAAAGTGGTAAAAACTGGGTGGCACTTTCGCCTTTTTCCAACGAGAAAACCCCATCGTTTTTCGTGGTTCCTTCTAAAAATATTTTTAAAGATTTCAGTTCGGGGAAAGGCGGGGATGCTATCTCGTTTATCAAAGAAATAGAGGGCGTGGGCTTTATCGAGGCAGTAAAGTACTTGGCAAATAAATATTCTATCGAAATTGAAGAAGAAGAACAGACGCCCGAACAGCAAGCCCTGCAAAGCAAAAAAGAAAGTTTGTACATCGTACTCAATTTTGCCAATGAGTATTTTCAAAATCAGTTACACCAAACCGACGAGGGGAAATCAGTAGGGCTGGCGTATTTTAAAGAGCGGGCAATTACTGCCGAGGCAATGGAAACGTTTCAGCTAGGATACAGTCCAAATGCGTGGAATGCCTTCGAAGAAGCGGCGATAAAGAAAGGATTTACCGCTGAAATTTTAGAAGAAGCCGGGCTAGTGGTGCAAAAAGAAGGCGGAAAACGCTATGACCGATTTCGCGGAAGAGTGATGTTCCCTATCCACAATGTTTCGGGGCGAGTGATTGGCTTTGGGGCTCGAACACTCCGCAAAGATGACAAACCCAAATACCTCAATTCGCCTGAAACAGAAGTGTACCACAAAAGCCATGTGCTGTACGGTATTTTTCAGGCTAGAAATGCCATTCGGAAAGAAGATATCACCTACTTAGTAGAAGGGTACACCGATGTGATTGCCATGCATCAGGCAGGCATTGAGAACGTAGTGTCTTCTTCGGGAACAGCTCTTACCGAGCAACAGGTGAAAATCCTTAAACGGTTTTCGCCAAATGTTACTGTGTTGTACGATGGGGATGCAGCGGGCATTCGCGCTTCGTTGCGGGGAATTGATTTATTGCTTGCCGGAGGGCTTAATGTTAGAATTGTTTTACTGCCCGATGGGGAAGACCCCGATAGTTTCGTGCAGAACAAAGGAGGCGAGGCATTTCAATCGTATTTAAAAGAAAACGCCAAAGACTTCATCCTTTTTAAAACCGAATTATTTTTAAAAGATGCCGGAAACGACCCGGTACAAAAGGCAGAGGTAATCCGCAGCATTGTGGAAAGCATCGTGAAAATTCCTGATGCCTTGCGCCGTTCAACGTTTTTTAAAGAATGTAGTCATCTGCTCGACGTAGAAGAAGAGCTGCTCATTAGCGAAGGAAATCAGCTTTTGCTTAAAGAAGCGAAACGGCAGCAAAGGCGCGCCCGATTGCAAAACGATGAAACACAACCCGCTCCTTCCGATTCTGGCGGATATCTCGAAGGGATTCCGTTACCGACCGATGCAGATATCCCACTAACCGAAGAAAGCGACGCCGAAGC
>CAYMYI010000100.1:9400-15616 GCA_964394585.1 uncultured Roseobacteraceae bacterium | reverse complement strand
AACACATTCTCAATTTTGTACTTGGATTGGCTTCCTCCTAAGCTGAAAACTTCCATAATTTCAGCGTCTTTTTCTTCGTATTTGAATAGGGGGATAAAGTCTATATCGATAACTCGACTGCCTTTTGTGCCCTGGAAGTAAATCAGGTAATAATTTTGTAGTTCCTTTTTATTGCTTTGAGACAAGATATTTCTTATCATTTCAGCATGTCCCATTTTCCTGTCCTTATCCGAATTGAAAATGCTTATCATTTTTGTATTCAACTCTTCCTCATCTATAAAAATGGGCACAGGATTGGGAATCTGCTTATTTTGCTGTAGTTGAAAAAAACGCCATAGTTGCATTGCTACTTTCCCATCCACACGGTAGTTATATTCAAGAGGGGCAGTATGATGTCTGAGAAACATCTTTTTGTCATTGAAACCACTCAAGCTATCACTAATCCCAAAGGTTTCTTTTTCAATCTGTACGTTAAATTCTTTTTTGTTAAATACTTTTTCCTCTAAGTAGGCTTGATGTACTTTGATATAATCTTCAAGTGTTGGTTCTTTTAGAAAAAAGAAAATAAAGTGCTTTTTATTAAGTTCCTCAAAAAAAGGTAATTGAGGAATTATTTTAAGTAACCTATCTAAAGAAAAACCACGGAAAGCATCATACCAATTAATATGATGTTGCTCCTTTACATATGCTAGTGCAGATTTAAAATATGCTTGTAATGAATCATCTATATCCAAAGCATATCTTTCTTTTTTTAATCCTATCCCAAATGGGTTAGCTGTAAACATGAAAATGCCAGAAGAGCTGTTTAGACTTTTATTTTTACCACTTCCGACAACTGTTGAGTTTATCATTCTTGACAAAAATGAATCATATAGCTCCTTATTTTCAACCTCACTTTTCCCATCATATACCAAAATATCCTCTTTGGTATAAAAGATTTCTTTCTCGTTGAGTAAGACAAAGTTTTCATCTTGTTTCTCAATATCCAAAAGGATATAAATGCCTTCTTTGAGTTGAAGGTTGCGAGCAAACACATCTTTATCATTTTTGCTGATGTGTTTTACAAAGTTTTTAAGTTCTTGTATCATAATCCATATTAATTTTACTAGCTATTCAAATGATGTCTACCGCCGTTTTGCTCATGCCATCCCTTGCAGTACCCAATCCCCATGCTGTTCTGCGTACCAAAACCGACGTTCAGCCCTAACTCTATGAGCAGAAGACGAGGGTGGTTCTTTAGACCTGTCAGGTTTTGAAAACCTAACAGGTCTTTAACTAAAGAATCATGAAGCTTTTGGGCCATTTTTACACGGCTACAAACGCTATACAGACTTTGAATACATTCCTTTATCATATTAATTTTATTAACTATTCAGATGATGTTTACTGCCGTTTTGCTCGTGCCATACCTTGCAGTACCCAAACCCCATGCTGTTCTGCGTACCAAAACCGGCGTTCAGCCCTAGCTCTATCAGCGGGATGGGAGCGGTGAGCCGAAACGTAAACTCATAGCCCTTTACCGTGTTGTGCGCCGAGGTGTGTACTTTAATATGAATCGCTTTCTTCCGGATTCGATAGGGCAGTATTTCTAACTGCATGGGAGTGTTGCCCAGTCCGTTGGGGGCAAGCTGTTGCTGCACGCTTTCGGGTAGGCTGGCAAATTTCTCGGTAAGGTTTTGCAAGAAATAGTACTCGTACTCGGCATCGGTAGGTGCTAGGTATACCTTCTCGAGTTTCTGCGTGGTTTCATTAAACCGGGGTTTGCTCACCGCAAGAGGAGAATATGTGCGCAAGGTTACCGTCTCCGTTGGGATAGGCTCTTGCGGCAAGGCTTCGATGTGGCTTACTTGTAGCTGTGCTTGGGCTATTTGGTTGCCTAGCGTAAGGTGCTGGTTCTGAAACAACCCCATGATGAACTTCTCGGCGGCGCTTTCGAGCTGGAAGGAGAGGTCGAGGCGGAGTTGCCTGCTTTCCATTTTGAAGTACCGGTCTACAATGCGATACCGAAACCCGTATAGGTTCGAGAAGGTGAAGAGCTTAAATTTCTTGGTGCCCGTTTGGTAGCCATCGGTGTGTAAGAAATGCGAGAACGCCTCGTCGCTTTGGGCGAAGATGCGGTACATCCAACTCGATAGCTCGTACTGGTAGTTCAGCGGGATTACTTGGTTGCTGCGCTCCGATTGCAGGGTTATTCTAAACTTCATTGTGTTATGCGTGTCTTTTTATAACAATTATACGCATTTAAAGAAGTTGCTTGCAAGCGTTTTGTGTAGAATTTTAAAATAAAGTTAGGTACGTAAATCCCTTACGGAGTGCCCTGTTAAAATTGTAGGTTTTGCTCTAAAACTTGGGAGTGTATGATAGCGATGTTTTCGAGTGATAGCACTCTAGGCAGGCAGCGGTGGAGCGCCCTGCTCTAAACTGAAAAAAACCTGTAACAAAAAAACAAAAACAAGGAGATGTTACAGGTTATGAAACATTCCTTTGTTCACATTAATAACGTTACTTAGAAATTAGCCTAAAAAAAGCCAAAAAGCTGGCATGCCCCACCAATTCGGGGGAGGTTTGCGTTGTTATACAGCCTGGCTAAAAATGGTGGTTTCCGGTTTTTGTTGCCAAAGCCGAGCATCGAAAGCCATACAAATATTGCGCAAGAAAGGCTCACCCAAAGGGAGCACCTGCAAACGCTCATTTTCTACAATTAATAACTCATCTTCCATCAAGGGCTGTAGGCGTTTCAAAATCGGTTGAAATGCCTGATGGTCTTGAGGGTGCCAACTTGTTTTTCCATGACACATGATATTGAGAATGTGTTGGCGGAGAAACTGATCTTCTTCGGTGAGCAAGTGCCCTTTTGCTACAGCTAGTTCCTCTCGCTGAATTTGCGCCATGTAGTCTTCTACCTTTTTTTCGTTTTGTGCAAAAGCGGTCCATGTATCGCTGATCGAAGAAGCACCCAGCCCCACGAGCAAGCGGGTGTGTTTAGCGGTGTAGCCCATAAAATTTCGGTGGAGGGTTTCGGTGTGCTTGGCTTCGCAGAGCGGATCGTTTGGTAAAGCGAAATGATCCATCCCAATTTCTTCAAAGCCGTTATCTTCGAGGAGTTCCCTGCCTAGCTCGTACAAGGCGCGTTTTTCGTGTCCTGTGGGCAAATCGGCTTCCGAGTAGGCGCGCTGCCCGGGGCGTACCCAGGGCACATGGGCATAGCTATAAAAGGCAATCCGATCGGGGCGCAGGCATTGAATAAGGGCGATGTTTTTGATGATATTGCTCGATTGCTGGAACGGCAATCCATACACCAAATCGTAGTTAACTGAAGTGAAACCTATTTCCCTCGCCCAATGGGTTACCTCTTCCACTTGTTCGAGCGTTTGGCGGCGGTTAATCACTTTCAAGATATGCGGGTCGAAATCTTGCACACCAATGCTAATGCGGCGGAAGCCAACCTCGTAGAGGGTTTCCAAGTGTACGCGTGTAGTGCTACCAGGGTGCACCTCAATGCTTAAATCGGCATTGCTCGCCAACTGCGCCGTTTTGAAAATCCCTTCAATCAGGCGGCGTAGGCTTTCGGGGCTAAAAAACGTGGGTGTTCCACCGCCCAAATGCAACTCACTGACAAGGGGTTTGCCTGCCATCAGTTCGGTATACAGCCCCCACTCTTTCAGCAGCGTATCGATGTAGGGCGATTCTACCCCGTGGTTTTTGGTAATGCGGGTATTGCAGCCGCAGTAGGTGCACAGGCTCTCGCAGTAGGGTAAATGGATATACAGGCTGATGCCCTCGCCAGGCTGAAAGGCACGGCGGACACGCTCTTTCCACCCTTCAGGGGTAAATGCTGCCGTCTCCCAATACGGAACGGTAGGATAGCTGGTGTAGCGCGGTGCAGGCACATTGTACTTTTGCAAAATTTTCGCAAATGTGTGGGGGGCAAAAGAAGGTTGTGAAGTCATAAGTACGATTCGGTAGAAGTTTTCAGTAAAAAAAAGGAGTTTTTCCTTTAAAAAAGATGATATAAATCAACCCCCAGTTTTCTGAACCTAGGAGTTTCAAGCCTTGTTATGTTTCACATGTATCATTTAAAATAAGAAATGAAATGAAACGAGTTGTAGTGGGCTTATCGGGCGGGGTAGATTCGAGCGTAGCCGCTTATTTGTTACAACAACAAGGGTACGAGGTGATTGGCATTTTCATGAAGAATTGGCACGACGAAACCGTTACGCTCAATGCAGAATGCCCTTGGTGGGAAGATAGCAACGATGCGCTGATGGTCGCCGATAAGCTGGGGATTCCGTTTCAGACGATCGACCTAAGCCATGAGTACCGCCAGCGTATTGTCGACTACATGTTTGCCGAATACGAACAAGGGCGCACCCCTAACCCCGACGTACTCTGCAACCGAGAAATTAAGTTCGACCCATTTTTAAAAGCTGCCCTACAACTCGGTGCCGATTATGTAGCTACCGGCCACTATTGCCGTAAAGATTCGGTGCAGGTAAACGGCAAAACCCATTACCGCTTGTTGGCAGGAAAAGATGGCAACAAAGACCAAAGCTATTTCTTGTGCCAAGTTACCCAGGAGCAGCTTGCCAAGGTGTTATTTCCCGTAGGTGAACTCACCAAGCCCGAAGTTCGCGCCATCGCTAAAAAACTCGATTTGGTAACTGCCGAAAAGAAAGACTCGCAAGGGCTATGCTTTGTAGGGAAGGTAAAATTGCCTGATTTCCTGAAGCAGCAACTCCAACCGAAAACGGGAAAAATCATTGAAATTCCTGCCAATTCGCCCGTATATGCCAAAGTATCCGTGCCGGCAGGTCAAGAAGGAGCGTCGGCTATTTCGTTGCCTGAACTTGCAGCACCCTATGCGTATCAACCTACCGACGGAAAGGAAGTCGGCACGCACCCTGGCGCACATTATTTCACCATTGGGCAGCGTAAAGGGCTCGATGTAGGCGGCACGCCCGAACCACTGTTTGTAATTGCTACCGATACCCGCACCAACACTATCTACACCGGGCAAGGTAAAGAACACCCTGGGCTGTACCGTTCGGCGTTGTTTATCGCCCAAGCCGATATCCACTGGATTCGCCCCGACTTACGCATGCAAGTCGGCGAACAACGCCGCTACCTTACCCGCATCCGTTATCGGCAGACGCTAGAGCCAGCCACGCTTTATTGCGAGCCAGAAGGGCTGTATATCGTGTTCGACCAGCCGCAGCGGGGCATCGCCGCCGGGCAATTTGCCGCTTGGTACACAGGCGAAGAGTTGGTAGGTTCAGGGGCGATTGCGTAATTTGAATCTGCTTAATACACACACAAACAAACTTCATGGGATCGCCACACATTCAATATGTTCAATCGGTAGAAATCAAAGGCCTGTGGGAGCAGTACGACGTTACCCTCGACCTCGAACCGCATGTCAATATCTTGTTAGGCATTAACGGAAGTGGCAAAAGCACTTTGCTAAAGCTGATGGAGGGCATGTTTTTGTGGAATACGCGGCGGCTGTTGCAATACTGCGAGCGCATGACCCTCCGTTGCAACGACGACCAAACGTTTGTGTTCGATTGGCTTTCTGATGAAACCAGCGAAGCCCCTTTCATTTCATTTCGGCAAGGCACTGCCGAATGGATTAAACTTGATGGGCAAGATGAAATCGTGATGACCGGCGAGCGTACCGTACCCCTAAGTCCTCCGGAGGTTTCGTTTACCCGCATCAGTACGTTCGATAACGAACTGAAAGAAAAAGAATCGATTCGCAAACTCACCAATGCACACGTAAACACCGAACTCGATTGGGAAATTTGGACACTTGAAAAACAATACCTTGCCTACCAGCTTACCATCTCGGAGCGGGTAGAAGCACTCCTCACCCAAGAGCCGGTTCCCAACTTGATAGAAGCTAGCCAAATGATCCGCAAGAAGAAATCGCTGTTCGAGCGGCTCATCAATAAACTATTTGCCCAAACCGGTAAAATCATTGCCTCCAACGAGCGAAAAGAAATCATCTTTAAACATCCTTCTGGCATAGAAGTAACACCTTACGAACTTTCTTCGGGGGAAAAACAAATGCTCATCATCTTATTAAAAGTACTTTTACAAGATAACCAACCCCATATTCTGATGCTCGACGAGCCGGAGGTTTCCATGCACCTCAGTTGGCAAATCGACCTGATTGACCTCATACGAGAACTGAACCCTAATTGCCAAATCATTATT
>CAYMYI010000100.1:0-9390 GCA_964394585.1 uncultured Roseobacteraceae bacterium | reverse complement strand
TTGCCACCCATGCCCCTGCCGTAATTAAAAAAGGCTGGAAAGATAAAATTCTGAAAATGGATTCGCTATTTGAACCGGCTCCTTAAACTGCGAGGCTATGGAAGAATTTCTCGATAATGCCTACTACGAAATCGAGAACCTGCAACTTGGGTTCGATATCACCGCCTATGTAGAAAACGAAGAGGACGTCTCGTTTTGGGGGAGTCTGTTTTATAAATATGCCCCCCAACTCAAAGTGAATTTTGAGTACAACTCGCGCGGTAATTTAGTAAGGGGGAAAGGTGAAATTCTGAAATCGAAGCACTTGCTCGGTCCCTCGTTCATTTTGTGCCTCGACTCCGACCTCGACTATTTATTGCAACGCCCGTTCCTTTCGGAAACCGAAAACCCATTGCACCCCTTCATTCTACACACCTATACATACTCAATCGAAAACCACAAGTGCAACCCTGCTAACTTGAACCTGCTTTGCCAAGAAGCCACCATGAGCGAAGAAATGCCCTACGACTTCAATTTTGTTCCCTTTATGGCCCAATTTTCTTCCCTCACCTACAAGCTCTTATTGTACCTCGTTTACTTCAATCGGCAGGGAGTACCCCCCAAAATTATCCAACGGCGCAACCTGTACAAATTGCTCAGTGTACCTAACAAGCAATCGGTGTCCCTCCGTAAGCAGGGGTACGAAATCATCAACCGCATCCGAAAAAAATTAGAGCAGGTGGATAAAACGCTACGGGCAAAATGCCCGCAAGAAGCGTTGGATGCCCTTGCCCAAGAGCTCGAAAAAACCGTAGGACTTACTCCCGAAAACACGTATCTGTTTTTACCAGGGCACGTTCTTTATGATAACATCGCCAAGGTAGTGCGCCTAGTGGTTTCGCGCCTGTTTGCCGAGCGGATCGAGTCGTTCATTGCCACTGCCGAAAAACACGCCCACGACGAAAAAGAAAGCCGACGCCTCAAACACAAAATTTCTGAATACAAAAACCTAACCCGCACCATGCACGTGCAAACTTTGCTAGCAACCAACCACCTGAAATGCCTCGCCTACGGCAATTGCACATTTATGGAACATATCGGCGAAGACATTACCCACCTGCTTGCTCTTCGGAAAGATGCCACCCTTCGGTAAAAGGCTTCTCGTTTTATGGTTATTCTTTTGCTCCCTGCAAAGAACCTCTGGTTTTTTGTGTTCTTTTGCAGCGCAGTACTTTAACTCAACCTGTTTATGTTTCCGCAGCGCACTTTGCTTTTGATCGCCCTCGGTATGCTCGTTGCCCTCTCGCCTGTTGGGTACAAAACCTCCCCGAAGAAACCGAGTTAATCATCCGCCCGACGGATGAACCGATGCAACTCGATGGCATTTTGCAAGAAGCTATTTGGCAACGAGCCGATAAAGCCCGCGACTTCTGGCAGTTTTCGCCCAACGATTCCATCCCTGCTTTAAACAAAACCGAAGTGATGATGAGCTACGATGCCGAAAACCTGTACATTGGCGCTATGTTGTACGATTCTATCGAAGCCGACTATGTAATTGCCTCGCTCCGCCGTGATTTCGACTGGTTCTCCAACGATAACTTCAGCGTGTACTTCGACCCTATGAACGACCAAGTGAATGGTTTTTCGTTTCAAGTGAGTGCGCTCAATATCCAGCGCGAGGGCATGATTGCCCAAAGCACCGAAATCAACGACGATTGGGACAACAAATGGTATTCGGCTGTGCACCAAGGCAGTGGTTTTTGGAGTGTAGAAATGAAAATCCCCTTCAAATCGTTTCGGTACAGCGAAAATATTCTCGATTGGCGCATCACGTTTTTACGCAACAACCGAAAAGCCAACGAAATTACGGCATGGACCAAGGTGCCGCGCCAATTTGCCCCCAACCACTTAGCCTTTGCCGGTACGCTCAAATGGGAAGAGCCGCCCCCTAAGGCTGGTACCAATATTTCCATCATTCCGTTTGTGGCAAGCAATGCCAACAAAAACTACGAAGAAAACGAAGACGCCAACTACGCCGTAGATGCCGGTTTCGATGCAAAAATCGCCCTTACCTCCTCTCTCAATCTCGATTTAACCTTTAACCCCGATTTCTCGCAAGTGGAAGTAGACCAACAGGTTGCCAATTTAGAACGCTTCGAGATTTTCTTTCCTGAGCGCCGCCAGTTTTTCTTAGAAAACAGCGATTTGTTTTCTGATTTTGGGATACCTCCCGTGCGCCCCTTTTTCTCGCGTCGGATTGGCATTGCTCGCGACCGCGACGGCAACAATGTACCAGTGCCCATTCTGTTTGGTGCTCGGTTAAGCGGCAAACTCGACCAAAACTGGCGAGTAGGGTTTCTCAATATGCAAACTGCTAAACAAGACGATATCGACCTCCCAGGGCAAAACTACACGGTGGCCACCTTCCAGCGCAGGTTTATGCAACGCTCTACCATTGGGGGCATTTTTGTAAACAAACAAGCCATCAATTTCGACGAAGAAAACCCCAACGTGCTCGGCAGTCGGTATAATCGAGTGGCCGGCGTCGACATCAACTATGCCAGCAATAGCAACCGCTGGGAAGGCTCTACCAAATATCACCATTCGTTCAGCCCAGGGAACAACCAAGAAGCCTACGCCTGGATGAACAACCTGCGCTACAACTCCCGCAACTTTAATGTATTTTTAGTCAACGAATTGGTGGGGGAAGACTTCAATGCCGAAGTGGGGTTTGTACCACGTACCGGCTTCCTGAAAAACTTTGGCGATTTCTCCTTTACCCTCTACCCACAGAACGAATGGCTCATTTCGCATACTGCAAGCACCTTTATCTATTTCTTAACCGATTTGCAGGGCAACTTAACCGACCGCGAACTGAGCATTGGGTATAGCATGGATTTTCAAAATAATAGCGGGCTGAGCGTGGGTGCGGGGCAAAACTATGTAAAACTGCTCGATAACTTCGACCCCTCGAATACAGGCGGAGAAGAGCTGCTTGCCGGCACCGACTACACTTGGGAATACGCCGAGGTATATTATAATTCTGACCGCCGCAAACGTTTCAATTTTGAAGTGGGTGCCATTTTTGGGGAGTACTACAACGGAGACGGCTACATTGTAGAAGGTACGGTTAACTACCGCTATCAACCCTATGGCAGTTTTGCCCTATCGTTTTCGTATACCAACATCGACTTTCCACAGCCGTACAACGATGCTAACTTTTGGCTTGTGGGTCCTCGAATCGACCTCACCTTTACCGATAATCTCTTCTTTACTACCTTTATTCAATACAATGAGCAGGTTGATAATTTAAACATCAATAGTCGGTTGCAATGGCGTTTCCGTCCGGTCTCCGATTTATTTCTGGTATATACCGATAATTATTTCCCTTCATCGTTTGAGGTACGTAACCGTGCCTTAGTGCTCAAGCTGTCGTATTGGTTCAACTTGTAAACGCTTTTAGTATGTACCAACTCATTCTTTGGCACACATATATTCTCCGCCAATCTCGTACTCTAAAAAGGGTACAGGCTGTATCGGTACCTATGGCGAATCAAAAATAGATTGGGTTTGTATGTAAATTTTCTTAGTTTTCGCTTGAAATTTTAATATATTCATATACGTTACACCCATATTGCATACTTCTTAGTAGAATCCTTTAGCACAAAACCCAACTCGTGGCATGTTCAACCTATTCTTCTTAGTCTTGATTTACATCATTTTGATTGCATATATGCTAAATCAGCATTTTCAGTCGAAAGGGTTTGGTTCTGACGACCAAGATCTTGGAGGAGATGGGGGCTGGGATGGCTCTGGCGACGACCCGCTGCTCGATTTACCCCCTGGTGTGTTTGTGCTTCCCCCCGATGCTGATGATCCTTCTGTACGCCGGCACGATAAGGAACTTGCCCTCTAGTCTACAAGCGCTCAGTGTGCTGCCGCTGTAGGGTTACAAAATGATAGGCATACGCATTTTTTTCATCCGGCCCAAACGACACTCGCTCTACCTCTTCCCACTCCTGCCCCATTTGCGGAAAAAACGTATCGGCTTGGGCATCGGTTTCTACTTCGGTTAAGTAAATTGTTTCGGTTTTTTCCATCGCCAAGCGGTACAACTCCCCGCCTCCTACGATAAACAGTTCCTCCTCGCCGGCTTGTTGTGCCAAAGCAATTCCTTCTTCTAACGATTCCACCGCAAGCACCCCTTCGGGAAACGAACGGTCGCGATTACGCGTAAGCACAATGCTCGTTCTGCCCGGCAAAGGCTTGCCAATCGAATCGAAGGTTTTGCGCCCCATCAGCATATGGTGCCCATACGTAGTTTGTTTAAAGTGCTTTAAATCGGCAGGTAAACGCCAGGGTAGTTCGTTATTCTTCCCAATGCCTCGGTTGCGATCGCAGGCAACAATCATCGAAATTTTCATGTCAGCAAGGTATTTAAATGGCAGCCCAACCTTAACGGTTCGAATACCCAAACTTGGTCAGCTTATCTTCTTTTTTACGCCAGTTTGGCTCTACTTTTACAAATTGTTCTAAAAAAACCTGTTTACCAAAAAAGGTTTCCATGTCTTTGCGTGCTTCTATCCCTACTTTTTTAAGCTTACTCCCTCCTTTTCCAATCAAGATTGCCTTTTGGCTATCGCGCTCC
The DNA here is from genome assembly GCA_964394585.1 of uncultured Roseobacteraceae bacterium. Classification (GTDB taxonomy): domain Bacteria; phylum Bacteroidota; class Bacteroidia; order Cytophagales; family Flammeovirgaceae; genus CAYUJH01. The sequence goes on along the minus strand of CAYMYI010000100.1, from coordinate 4,763 downwards.
ACCAAAATTTCAGCAGAAATGCGAAAGAGTTTCCCCATATCTTTAAAAGCAATAATCACCACCTCGCAGGCGTAAGGGATTTCTTCGTCGTAGTTTAAAAGAATTTTTTCGCGGATGATTTCTGAGGCAAAAAACCGCTGCGATTTATCGGTCAGCTCATCTTTGGGGAAAAACGCAGGGTGCTCTGGTAAATGCGCCAAAATTGCCTGTAAAACACTTTGCGTGTTGAACTCATGCAAGGCAGACAGCGGGATAATTTCCTTTAGTTCGGGAAATAACTCGCGCCATTGTGCCACTTTAGCTTCCAGAGTGGGTTGGTCGGTTAAGTCAATTTTATTGATTACAAGTAGGGTAGGAATCTCCATTTTCCGAATTTGTGCAATTAGCGCCTCTTCATCTTTTTTTTCGTAGATGTCTGTAACAAATAAAATGATGTCGGCATCAGCAAGGGCAGTATCTACAAAGTGCATCATTGATTCTTGTAGTTTGTATTTTGGGTCGATTACGCCGGGGGTATCCGAGTAAACAATCTGGAAGTTTTCATCGCTCAAAATCCCTAAAATTCGGTGGCGTGTAGTTTGCGCTTTCGAAGTGATGATGGACAGCCGTTCACCCACTAACTGGTTCATTAAGGTCGATTTTCCCACATTCGGTTTGCCTATGATGCTTACAAATCCTGCTTTGTGTGTCATTTTTTTACAAATTAAATTTTAATATTTCCTTAATATTACTACATTTGCACTCCCAAAACAATGCGGGGTGGAGCAGATGGTAGCTCGTCGGGCTCATAACCCGAAGGTCGCAAGTTCGAGTCTTGCCCCCGCTACAACATAACCCTTGTAAGTTGCTGATAATAAGTGATTTATAAGGGTTTTTTGTTTTTTGAGTAACATAGTTTTCACAAAGATACCGGTAAAGCTAGGTTACGTTTCGCTGGCTAGAAACTCCATTTCAGGCGGGTAAACAGCAGCGTCCCCTGGGCATCGAGGGTATTGCCCGCATCAAATACCTGTGCTAAAGCTAAAAAATCGAGGTTATTGGTAAACGATACGGTTGCGGAAGGCCCTAAGAAATACGACCAGTCATCAGGACTGACTATGGTTGCCATCCCTGCCTGTATTAGGGGCGTACACTGAAAGTTCGCCTCTACAAACACATTCCAATGCGTATTGGTAAGGGTTTTCGCAGTGAGCGGCTCGGGGTTGAGAGCACCCAAAGCAAAGGCTTGCCCCTGTGGACGGCTGTTGTAAATCAGTTCAGTGTGCACAAACGTGGCGTTCGGGAAGGTGTAGTCGAAGGAAACATCGCCCACGAAAGTGCCGGCATCGTTGCCCAACGCCTCAAGGTTGCGGAAGTAGGTCATCTCGCCGCGAAATCCCCACGTTTTTAGGTTACCCGACCAGCCAATGCACCACACCCAATCTTCGCGCATTTTGCCGGTAAGCGTTTGGAAATCGTACCCGTGTACATTCCACCGAAAGAGCGCCGCTAAAGTAGCCGTTTCCCAGGTGCCTAGGGTAGCCGCCGCCACTTGTACCGAGGAGGTTACGCCGGTAAAATACTGAACGAGTAGGGCATCGCTGCCAGGGCGTTCTTCATAATCAAAATCAAAAAAAGAATAGGCATTGAAAATGTCGTTGGGATTCCATACAAAGCTTTGCCCCCAGTTGAGCCGCTGCCTGCCGAGGCGTACTTGCCAATTGCCTTGGCTCCAATCGGCATACAACCGATCGACTACTGTGTGCATAAATACCGATTTCGACGAGAAGGGTAAAAACGACAAATCGACCCAGCCATTGTTTTGTGCGACGAGCTGGTCATACCCAGGAAATGATTTTACGGTTTCGCCATAAAAAATGCGGTTTCGCACTTCCAAAGCAAGAGTTACACTCCCCCCCGAAGGATACCACCGTGTGTTAATCCGATTGTGAAGAATGTTATCGGTGAACCACTCGCCATCCCACTCAGCAAATTGCACAGTGTTGAGGTATTTTAAATAACCATTGACCGAAAAGTTAGAGGGCGTGGCATCGTCTTGGGCGTGTACACTGCTCACCATGCCCCAACACAGCAACCAAAACAAGTACCTCCTCCTACGCATTTTCCGAAGCATGAGAAGGTTGTGCTTGGGTTACATCACTGACTACTTTGCCATCATCTACGGTAATGATCCGCCTTGCTTTTTGGATGACCCGCTGATCGTGCGTAGAAAAGATAAATGTCATCTTTTCTTCTTGGTTCAGTTTTAACATCAAGTTGAGCAACTCTTCGGTGGATACCGAATCGAGGTTAGCGGTTGGCTCATCGGCAAGTACAAACTTAGGTTTTGAGGCTAACGCCCGCGCCACGGCAACACGCTGTTGTTGCCCTCCCGAAAGTTCGCTGGGGCGGTTTTTCATGCGGTCGGCAAGCCCTACTTCTTCCAATAACTCCTCGGCACGCTTGCGATATACCGCAGCCGTATGCTTCTGAAGCTGCATCACTAACTCCACATTCTCTAAGGCAGACAGCACCGGAAGCAGGCTGTAATCTTGAAACACAAAACCAATGTTAAACAGCCTAAAATCAATCAGTTTGGAGCTGCTCAACTGGGTAATATCATGCCCATCAATCACAATGCTGCCACTTGTGGGGCGGTCTAGCCCACCAATGGCATTGAGCAACGTAGTTTTCCCCGATCCGGAAGGCCCTACAATGGCGGTAAACTCCCCAGCTTCTATGGAAAGGCTCACCCCGTTGAGGGCGTGTACTGGTACTGTTTTGGGGTTGTACACTTTCGTAACGTTTTCTACTCGGATAATTTCCATACGATAAACTTTTTAGAATGATTATTTAGAACGAATGGCACTTGCCGGATCGAAACGCACTGCTTTCCATGCCGGATACAAGGCAGAAAGCACGGCGGTAATGATTACCATCATGGCGAGATAGCTATAAAACTCGACAGGAAGTTGCGGATACACGCGCTCGCCTACGCCATACGCTGCCAGCCCTTCTGCAAACTGAGAGAGGTTGATCCCTCGGTGCCCCCAATAGCGCACAAGGGGTACGCCCATGCAGGCACCAATTACGCCACCGGTAAGCGACAAGACAATGGTTTCGATCACCACCATGTTGAACACTCGGAGCCGGCTCATGCCTACAGCCATCAGTACACCAAATTCACGAATCCGCTCTAATACCGCCATTAGCATTGTATTCAAAATACCGAATGCCAACCCTAATAAGATAATCCCTAAGAAAATCATCATGCTCAAGCCTGCAAACTCATTCAGATAGGCGAGTTCAGGCTCTAGGGTCAACCAATCTTTTAGCGAGTACTTCGGTTGAGCTAAGGCAGGAAATTCCGTTTGCAGAGCGGTAATTAAGGCTTGCGTTTCTCCTGGATCGGTAACTTTACACGCCACCTGATGCCATGCGCCGGGGGGCAATTGTGCCAAAGACCGCAAATCTTGTTCGCGCACAAATACGTTGGCATCGTCGAAAAGTGTAGAACTGGTTTTAAAGATGCCCACCACCCGAAACGCTGCGCCGGTAATCTGCTTTTCCGCATCTAAAAAGGTAATAATGATTTTAGACCGCACTTTCAGTTTGAGTTTCTCTGCTAATCGGCGGCTTACAAGCACTTGGTTGCGTTTTTCGCCTAGGTACTCTCCTTCTACCAAGTAGGTTTCCATGTTGCGCACCGATTTTTCTTGTTCAAGCTCGATGCCATGCACCTGCAGCCCCTGGTTACCACTGCCAGTGGCGCCCATACCTGCTACCACCAATCGCTTAGCTACGCCCGTAATTGCCGTATGTTCGGCGAGTTGTGCAAGCGGTAAATCAGCCGCATTCATCCACCGTTGGATGTCAAAATCGGTTTTAAAATCTTTTTGGGTAAGCTCTAAATGAGCTACCTGCGTATCGAGAGCAAGCCGCATCTTCTGATCGATAATGCCAAAACTCATCGCCATGGAAAAGATACCGGCGAGTAAACCAATGGCAATAGCCGCCAACACAATGGTACTGCGGAGCTTACTGCGCCAAATGTTTCGCCATGCAATTTTTATAAGCATAGGGTCATAATCGTTTAATGATGAAAAAAGAAGGAGCTAACTGCGCAGGGCGTCCATCACCTTTAAGCGCATGATGTTGAGTAGAGGATATGCCTGAGCAACTACGAGGATTAAAAAAATGACAATACCTTGCGAGATGTACAACTGAGGGTCGTTGTTAAAAGGAATGATAGGCTCGATTCCCAATTTGAGCATCGAATCTGCCGCAGAACCGGTAAGCTGAATGGGGTTTTCTTGCATGAAAGCGAGTAATGCCGCCCCAGCTATAAAAGAAAAGGTAAGCCCTAACATCCCTAAGTAGATACTTTCCAATAGCATAATGGCTTCGAGCCGCCATTTGTGCATCCCAATAGCTACCATAATCCCAAACTCTTTGCGGCGTTCGGCAGTCATCATGATGATGGTTCCGAGCATCCCAAAAGCGATTACCATGTATAGAATGCCTATCATAATCAGCCCTCCTGCATTATCGCTTTCAATTATTTGCACCAACTCAGGTTGCATTTCGTCCCAGGTCATCACTTCGTAGGCACTGCCCAGCGATGCAGCCAATTGGTTTTTAATGGCAGTTGCCTGCTCGAATCCATCGAGCATAATTACCAGCGAGCTCGCACGGTTAGGTGCTCCTAAAAACTGTTGGGCAGTTGCTAGGGGCATGTACACCGAAGAAGCATCCATTTGAGGATTGGCAATTTTGACCACCCC
>CAYMYI010000099.1:0-16583 GCA_964394585.1 uncultured Roseobacteraceae bacterium | reverse complement strand
AGAGCGGGTTTCAGCTCAAAAAGCTCCGCACCAACTTAAAGGCAGATAATCAAAAGCTGGTTGCCCGCAACTTTCTACTCGAAACTGCCCACTCCTCGCTTAACGAGTACATAGCACTCGAGTACGACTCGCTACCTACCTTCACCAACCACCTAGAAGAACTTTTTGTCAACATCAGCCTAAACCAAGCCCGGATAGGCTTCGCCGATATTCTGTATTTCCAACCTGCGCTATACGAATTGTTTAATGAACGGAATCTTGCCAGCGCCAATGCTCGGCTAAGTCTGCGCATTAAGGGGACTCCTCAGAACCTATCTATCCAAAAAGGAAAAGTTCGGCTTTTGGGGCAATCGTTTGTGCAATTGCAGGGCAGCATGAAAAATTTACTCGAGGAGCCTTACATCGATCTACAACTCGATACTGCCTACCTTGTCGGCGATGACATCGCCAGTATTTTACAAGCTACCCCGTACGCAACCATGGTACAGTTACCCGCCCAAAGCGAACTAAAAGGTGCTTTTGTAGGAACTTTCGACGAATTTGAAGGACAACTCGATTTGCAAAGCACTTTGGGAAAGGCAAGGGTTGGGATACAACAAAAGAAAGACACCACCCGCCAACAATTACAATTCGACGCAGAGATTACCACCGCCGACCTCAACATTGGGGCTTTGTTGCGCATGCCCGAAACGGTAGGTAGCATTTCTGGCAACTTGCAAGCAAAAGGCAGTGGGTTAGCTACCGGCACGCCTGCAGGAACATTAAAAGGCACCATCGGCAGTGCCGAAGTGCTGGGGTATCGTTACCAAAATGCAGAAATGGATGGCAATTTCACCTTAGAAGGATACGAAGGCACCTTTGCGCTGAACGACTCCAACGCTCGACTTGCCTACAACGGAAGCGTGCAGTATGCCAATGAGGCACTCTCAACCGACTTCCAATTGGATATTGCTCAGCTAAACCTCAAAGCCTTGGGTTTTCTGCCTGCGCAAAACCCCGAGCTTTCGGTAAAAATGCGCTCGCATACGGCAATTTCCCTTTCTAAAGAAGCTTTTATCAACGGTACATTTTCGCTCGACGAGCTTACCCTTCAAGAAGAAAATAAACGATGGCGCATGGCAACCCTTCGAGCTACCGTTGAAGAAAATGCCGATACGTTTCGGGCATCTGTAAATTCAAATTGGTTCGATGTAGAAGCAAACGGGAATGCATCATCGGCAATTTTATTGGCTGAATTCCCCGCGCTGTTGCACCAGTATTATGCTTTTTCGGCGATACCTCCACAAGCCGATAGCATCCCCCATAAAATGCAAGTATCGGGCAAACTTAAAAACACCGATTTTATTACCGAATGGCTACTCCCCGATTTACAAAAACTATCACCAGGTGATTTCTCGCTTGACTTTAACCGAGAAACCCCTTCGCTCAGTGCCCTTATACAATTTGCAGAAGCGCAGTATAACGATGTTAACTTTTCCAATTTCAAATTGGAGGTCAACAGTACGCCCGATAGTTTGAAATACACGCTAGGGCTTTCGCAAATTGCGACTGAAGAGTTCAAAATGATGACCCCTACGCTTTCGGGAAATGTAGCCTCCAACCAACTATACACCCAACTAAACTTATACGACAGCCTAGGCTACGATCAATTTACCATTGGTGGTGCGGTATCCGGGCGCGATAGCCTCTTTCAGTTTCAGTTTAACAGCGAAAACTTTGTGCTCAACTACGAATCGTGGGATGTTCCCAGCGATAATTTCCTGTTGTTTCAACCTGGCAGCGTACGTTCGCAAGGGCTTTCGTTTAAAGAGCAAGCTGGCGACCAATCTTTTTCTGTAGTCTTAAGCGGAAAAGATTCTACACAAACTGACCTTAGTGCCAGTTTCGAGAACTTCAAGTTAAACTTTCTGACAAAAGCCATTCAAAGCGAGGAAGAACTGCTAGGAGGCGTTGTAAACGGAAATATTATAGCCAATAGCCTAACCGATACCTTGCGCACGGCAACCGATATTACCATTTCAGACTTTACCCTTATGGGCGATACCCTCGGCAGGCTACACTTTACGGCAAACAATCAGTATAATGTAGAAAAGTATGAACTAAACCTGACCCTCACCGAACGCGGGAACGATGTTGCCGTAAATGGGCATTACCTTTTATCTTCGGAAGCAAACCCTCTTCAATTAGCCATTAAAATGGATCGGTTTGATGTAGGAGGGCTCAATGGGCTAACCTTCGGGCAACTTTCTGAGTTAGATGGCGCTTTACAAGGGCGGGTAGTGTTCCGCGGCCCCGACCTCCCCATTGTGCGGGGTAGCCTGTATGCGCCTTCGCTCTCGTTCCGGCTCAATTATTTAAACTCTGCCTTCACCATTGAAGAAGAGCAGATTGTGTTTGGGAAAAGAGGCATTCACCTCAATAAGTTTTTCTTAAAAGATGAACAGGGTAGGCAAGCCTCCGTGGAAGGCGATATTTTCACTACCAACTACACCGACTATGAGTTCAATCTCGATATCGCAACGGATAACTTCTTAGTACTTAATACGAATGCGAACGATAACGAGCTTTTTTATGGGAAAGTACTCACAAGTAGTACGCTGAAAATCACCGGAACGCCTTCCTTACCCGAAATTGATATGCGTGCCAAAATTTTGGAGGGCACAGAAATCACCTACATCCTCCCCGATGAAAACCTAGAAACCGTAAACCGTGTGGGCATTGTGGAATTTATCGAAGTAACCGAAGATTCGTCTGTAATTTTACTTGAAAAAGAAGACCCAGAAGAAGAAACAATTGAAGGACTGGACTTCACGGCAAACATCGAAGTAGATAATACCGCCGAGCTTACCATTATCATAGATCCGGAAGCCGGGGATAAACTCACTGTAAAAGGAGGGGGAACGCTAAGTTTTACGATGGACCCTGCCGGTACTATGACTCTTGCTGGCATTTATACCTTAGAAAGTGGCGATTACCTGCTCACCTTTTACGATCTTGTAAAACGGCGTTTCAAAATTAAACCGGGAAGCCGCTTGATTTGGACTGGCGACCCATACAATGCCCAGCTCGACATCACAGCATTGTACGAAACTAAAGCTACTCCCTACGAGCTATTTCCCCCAACTGATAACCCCGATGAAGTGCGCGCGCGACAACAACAGCTCCCTTTTATTGTAGGGCTTACCATGCAAGGCGAATTGGAAAAACCCGAAGTTACTTTTGAAGTAAACTTGCCCGAACTCGAAAAAGGGGCGCTCAACGGAACGGTAAACGCCCAATTGCAACGCCTTAACCAAAACGAAGCTGAACTCAACAAGCAAGTATTTGCACTACTAATTCTGAATACATTTATTTCCGATAATGTGCTAGAAAGCGCAGGGCAAAATAATTTGGTAACCTCTACGGCTCGAAGCAGCGTAAGTCGGCTGCTCACTCAACAACTCAACCGGCTTTCGAGCCGCTACCTCAAGGGAATCGACCTCAACTTTGAACTCAACTCGTACGACGACTACTCCACCGGAAGCGTAGGAGGACGCACCGAATTAGGCGTGGAGCTTTCCAAAGAACTCTTCGATGAACGGGTTACCATCAACGTGGGAGGCAACGTAAACCTCACCAGCGATGGGCAAGATCCAACGACTGATAATAGTAGTAATGCGCAACAAATTGCTGGGGACGTTTCACTCGAGTACAAACTCACCCGTGATGGCCGCTACCGCTTAAAAGCCTATCGCCGTAATGCGTATGAAGATCTCATCGACGGCGACTTTATAGAAACAGGCGTTTCTTTTATTTTCAACAAAGACTATGATAAGTTCAGAAACTTATTTAAAGGAGATGGAAAAGGAAAAAAGAAGAACAAAAAATCGCCGGCGCGCGAATCAGAACCGCCTAAAATCGAAGAGGAAAAGTAGATTCAATTCCATCCGTGAGATGATGTTAAAAACTTCACTACACTGCCTTTCAAATTTCTCACTGATGAGTTACAAGTAACCATATAGTTATAATTTATGATGAAAAAGCAACTTATCCCTTTAGAAACATGGGAACGGAAAGAACACTTTGAATTTTTCAAACAATTCGACGAACCGTTCTTTGGCATTTGCGCAAACGTTGACTGTTCGAGGGCATTTCAACGAGCAAAATCGTTAAAAACCTCTTTTTTCCTGTACTATTTACACAAATCGCTTTGCGCCGTAAATGAGTTGCCTGCGTTTCGGTATCGCATTGAAGAAGATGCCGTGTACGACTACGAGCGCATTGATGCCTCCCCTACAATTGGCAGAGCAAATGGTACGTTTGGATTCAGCTACATCCCTTTTCACGAAAACTACGCCGAATTTGAAGCTTCTGCCCAAGAAGAAATCGCTAGGGTTCAGGCTTCCAACTCCCTTCACACGCCACATACCGGAAAAATCCACGTCATTCACTATTCTTCCATTCCTTGGGTTCATTTTACTGCCATTAAACATGCGCAAAATGTACGAAGTGGCGATAGTATCCCGAAAATATCGTTTGGAAAAGTGCTACAAGAAGGGGATAAAAAACGGATGCCTGTTTCGGTATATGCCCACCACTCTTTAGTCGACGGGCTGCATGTGGGGCAATACCTCGAGCGTTTTGAGCACCATTTGAATAGTTAAGCTATAAAAACCTATCGGTATGCGGATGAGTTTTCATCTATATTCATCAAAAACCGCATACTATTATGAAACGTATTGTACTACTCTTTCTCATGGTTGGAGGATGCCTACGCGCTACCGCCCAACAAACGGACTCTTTACTATGGGGTATTCAAGGTACGGAGTACCTGATTGGCCTTCAATTTACCGAAGCGGAGCGCGATTCGCTCAAGCCTGCCGTGGGCGATATGAAAAACCGATTCGCTGCTTTACGCGGTGTTTCCGTTCAGAATGAAGTTGCCCCAGCTCTTTGGTTCAGTCCGCAGCCTGCTAATTTCGTGTTAGAAACCCAACAAAAGCCTATTACATGGGGGTTAAATCGTGAGGTACAACTCCCGAAAAACAAAGAAGAACTCGCCTTTTACTCAGTCGCAGACCTTTCGGTACTGCTTCGTGAACAAAAAATTACTTCTTTAGAACTGACAGAGATTTACCTGAATCGCCTTAAAAGATATGGAGCACAACTCGAGTGTGTCATCAGTATTACCGAAGAAACCGCTTTAGCACAAGCTCAACGTGCCGATGAGGAAATCGCTGCTGGTAACTATCGTGGCCCTCTGCACGGCATCCCCTATGGCGTGAAAGATTTACTTGCCGTTGCAGGCACAAAAACCACTTGGGGTGCCATGCCTTACAAAGATCAGCGTCTGGAAACTACGGCAACAGTGGTAAAAAAACTAGAGGAAGCCGGCGCCGTATTGATAGCCAAACTTACCCTAGGCGCTCTAGCTTGGGGCGATGTATGGTACGGCGGTGTTACCAAAAACCCATGGAATGTATCGCAAGGGGCAAGTGGCTCTTCGGCAGGTTCGGCATCAGCTACCGTTGCCGGGCTGGTTGGCTTTTCGATTGGCACCGAAACCTTAGGGTCTATCGTCTCGCCTTCTACCCGTTGTGGGGCTTCAGGCTTGCGTCCTAGTTTTGGGCGTGTATCGCGCGCTGGAGCTATGGCACTCAGTTGGAGCATGGATAAAATTGGCCCTATTTGCCGAACTATCGAAGATTGTGCTTTGGTATTTGAGGTAATCCGTGGGAGCGATGGAATAGACCAAACCGTTGTAGATGCTCCTTTTAATTACAACGCTGACCAAGACCTAAAAACGCTAAAAGTAGGCTACTTTAAGAACCTGTTTGAAAGCAACTATGGAAACCGCAGTAGGGATAGCCTCTCCCTTGCCCAAATTCGCGCTTTGGGCGTAACACTCGAACCTATAGAGCTCACTACCGAATTGCCCGTAGGAGCTTTGCGCGATATCTTAACTGTGGAAGCTGCCGCCGCTTTCGATGAACTCACTCGCTCCAACCGCGATTCGCTCCTAGTTCGGCAGGTCCGCAATGCCTGGCCAAACGTGTTCCGAGAAGCACGGTTTGTAACGGCGGTGGAGTACATTCAGGCAAACCGAATTCGCTCGTTACTTATCGAAGAAATGCACCAACTTTTGAGCGAGTACGATGTAATCGTTACGCCAAGCTTCGCAGGGCCGCAACTGCTCATTACCAACCTTACCGGACACCCCTGTGCAGTACTGCCCAATGGTTTCACCGAGGAGGGCAGCCCTACTAGCCTGAGTTTTATTGGTAATCTTTACCAAGAAGCCAGCATTCTGCGCCTTGCCGATGCCTACCAAAAGGCAGCAGGATTTTACAAGCAACATCCCCCTCTATTCTTTCCAAAATAAATGCATCGCCCCAAGGTGTGGCGCTTAGGGGGAACTCGCGAGAATTCCTCCCAATTTTGTATTTTTCATGATGAGAAGATGAGTTTTTGATTTTGTACGAAGCACTACTACTCGAAATAATCAGAATTCACTTTTTAAGTAAAAATCTATTACAACGCTAAACACCTACATGTATGAATCATCCTAGAAGAAAATTTGTATGTACTGCTGGCAAAACCATCCTCGCCGGAGGAATTGTAAGCTCGCTCCCTCTTTGGCTAAGTAGCTGCGGTGCGCCATCGAAAGAACAAGGCAGCTCCGACTCCACCGCTACCGCTTTAGAATCGGAACCTGTGGTAGAAAGTGCCTCCGAATTATTTTTCCAAATTTCGCTGGCACAGTGGTCGCTACATAAGCTGTTCTTTGCCCAAGAATTGGATAACCTCGACTTCGCCATGACTGCCCAAAAAGAGTTTGGAATCAACGCCGTAGAATATGTAAATCAGTTTTTTAAAGATAAAGCAACCGACCAAGCTTACCTCGGTGATATGAAACAACGCGCCGACGACCATGGCGTAAAAAGCCTGATTATTATGATTGATGGAGAAGGCGACCTTGGTTCTACGGATGATACTACTCGGAAAACCGCTGTAGAAAACCACTACAAATGGGTAGAAGCCGCTCAATTTTTAGGGTGCCATTCCATCCGGGTGAATGCTGCCGGACAAGGTACTGCTGAAGAAGTTGCCGCTGCTGCCACTGATGGCTTAGGGCAGCTTGCCACCTTCGCCAACGATTTCAATATTAACGTGATTGTGGAAAACCACGGAGGATATTCTTCGGATGGTAGTTGGCTAGCAGGGGTTATTTCTAATGTGGGAATGGGTAACTGCGGCACCCTCCCCGATTTTGGCAATTTCTGCATTGAACGTACTAAGCCCGAGGCAAATACTGTAGAAGCTTGGATGAAAACCGTATGCGTAGAAGAATATGACCGCTATCAGGGGATGCAAGAGCTGATGCCGTTTGCGAAAGGAGTGAGTGCCAAATCGTATGATTTTAATGAACAAGGCGAAGAAACGAAGATGGATTATGCTCGAATTTTACAAATTGTGAAAGATGCCGGCTATACGGGCTACATTGGAGTAGAATACGAAGGGCAGCGCTTAGCGCCTATGGAAGGCATCCGTGCAACTAAAGCCCTTCTCGAAAAAGCAGGAAGCATGGTAAGTTAAACTCGTTTTAAGCAATCAGGATGTTGCGTTTGGTTATCTATTTACAGAGCATATTATCACCGAAACTTCCCTAGAAAGTGCATGCATGCTTCATTGCATAAAAAAACTGTCCCAAGAAGTACCGCTACCATCATTTTGATGTTCACAGTATTTTTGGGACAGTTCTCTTTTATGGTAGCTCTAACCTTAGTTATCTTCTCGGAGTAGTTGAATCCATCCTTTCAGCTCTAAAAGCTCATCTTCAGCGTTCAGCCTGAAAAATTTCACCGTAGCCGTATAGTAATACAAACCACTAGGTAATTCGTTGCCATTATTATTTACACCTTCCCAATTGAGTAGTACATCGTCGTCCGATTCGTAGATTAGCTCGCCCCATCGGTTAAATACCTTAAACTCTACTCGTTCTACAAACCTAGGACAGCGAAACGGCACAAACGTATCGTTGCGGCCATCTCCGTTAGGGGTAAACACGTTGGGTAATTCGTAGGAAGCGCAATCGCTATCGATACAAATTTCGGGCATAAACTCTGTTTCGTTCCCTGCCAAATCCACTGCCGTAATGGTGTAGCATCCGGCAATTGAAAGTAAGTCTTGGTGTACAAAGAAGGTATCGGTTACAGTAGCCAAGAGTGTGTAGGCAGAGTCAGGGCGTGCTTTGTAGTATACATTATAGCTGGCAAGGTCTTCTGCGCAATCGGGGTCAGGGTCAGGCCGCCAAGAAAACACATTTTCGAAGCGCTCATCGATGGGGCAAGAATCGCTCGGAGAATAATTGCGTGCTTCCAAATCGGCACAAGTCTGCGATTCCAAATTAAAGCTCAAAGGCAAACAAGGGGGCACTATATCGAGCAGTACGGCACAGGCTTCTTGAGAATTGTTGAGCAACGGAGCATCGATAAACGGATTCAGGTAGGTTCCTTGCGTAGTAACCACGTAACAATATTCTTGGGTGGGGTCGAGCGGTATGCCGTTTCCGGTATCTTGGTACCGAAACCCTTGGCTGGTTACATCTACGCTGTCAATTAGTGTGAAGGAGTCATCTTCTGCCCGTTTGCGGTAAATGTAATGATAGCGGAAATTCACAGTGTTGTTTCGCCACGGCGTTTGAGCTTCCCACGAAAGTGCAATCGCTTCAAGCGTGCTTGCTGCTGTAAGTCGTACCGAAGAGGCTACATCCGATGAATCAACGAGGTTTCCTTCCGAATAAAAGAAAACGCGATAGTTATACGCAATATCTTGGGTGTTTAGCCCCGTATCGGTAAAGAAGGTATCGTTTTCGGCAAAGGTTTGCGGAAGCAGTTCGTAGTTAGTTCTGCCGCTAAAGCCTACGGCGCGCCCCACACGGTAGGTATGCGGGCGTGGGAAATCTGCCGTATCGATGCCTATTACTTTAGTCCAACGCACAAACATTTCTCCTTCAGCGCGGTCGGTAGTTTCCACACTCACATTGGTTACAAAAGGAGCGTTAGTGGGCGTAAACACTAAAATAGAATCGCAAGCTTCTTGAGAAAAATTAATTAGTGGTTCTTCTGTTACAATTTCCTCTTGTAAGTAATCGCCGAAAGTAGATACACGATAGCAGTACAGTTTACCCTCTTCGAGCGGAATGCCATTGAAAGAGCCGTCATCTACATACGAAAACCCATTTTGAAATACATTGACACTGTCAATGAGTTGAAAATCATCTTCCTCTCCTTCAATTTTTCGATATACATAATGCTGAGGGAAAGAATCGACCCTGTTTACCCAAGGCACTTGGGCGCGCCAATCGAGCGTAATAGAACCTACGGCAGGGGCTACATTAAGGCGAACCGAGGATGCCTGCTCGGAAGAATCGGCAGCTACGCCATCGGCATAAAGGCGCACATAGTAGTTGTAGACTAAATTTTCAGTATCTAACCCGGTGTCGGTAAATGTAGTATCGTCTTCGGCAAACGTTTGATTGATTACCGTTTGGTTCTGGTTGCCTGAGAAGCCTTCTGAACGTACCAACTCGTAGGTATATGGGCGGGGGAACTCCGTTTCGTCGATGGCAAGGGGTTTGGTCCACCGTACAAAAATTTGTCCTTCAGTGGTAGAAGTAGAATCTACACTTACATTCGTGATATAAGGGGCTACTTGCGGAATAAATACACAGACTTCCATCGAAGCAAGGCTTTCGCCCCCTGCGGGTTCACGAAAACGGGCAAAAATGCGATAACAATATGTTTTTCCGCGTTCAAGCCCATCCCCTCCGTTATCGTCGGTAAAGCTCAGAGTATTAATATCTACTTCTCCTATTTCGGTGTAGCCAGTGTAAGCAGGCAAACCAGTTTCGCAGACCGGGTCGAAAGGAAACGATTCTTCTCTTCGCCAAACGCTCATACTCACCGCATTACCACACTGATAGCTATTCCAGCTAAGTGCTACTTGCGAGCGAACCAAATCGGGAGTGGCAATGAGGGTATCGGGCGGAGGGCCTACTACACGGATCCGCCAAGTTTGCAAGTCGGCAAGTCGGTTTTGCAATGGGTTGGGGTTATCCACTGCTTTAAAGGTAGCTTGATAAGGCTCTTGGCGGATGTCTTCGCAGACAGTAGTCCATCGGAAAATACCTTCTTCGTATCCATTAGGGGGTTGCAACCCAAGCGTATCGAATGTAGCACTGAGGCTTGGCGGCGGTAAACGGAAAAGGCTGCCCGAATCGTTTGCGGCAGTGAGGATTACGCGGTCGCCGTCGGGATCTCTGCCAATAATTGTAGCCTCTAAAGTTTCTCCAGCTACAATACATGTATCACGCGGGACAATCACTTCGGGGCGGCGGTTATCATGGTCGCGCACTACAATTTGCATATCGCGATTTACCGTTCCAATCAGGATGCCATCGCGCCACTCGTCGATGTAAAACGCCACATTGTACTCTCCCGGGGTTTGAGGTGCATCCCATACCAAATCGCCGGTGATGGGGTCAATCGAAAACTCTGGGGGGGCTGTTCCATCTTCGCGTTGTATGCTCAACTCATCAGGGAAGCGATAATTTACTACTAAACCATTATCGTTTTGCGTTTCAGGCCCTTTTCGGTTGATTGTCAGGCGGTACGAAAGGCTATCGCCTTCAGGGTCGAATGCTCCGGGGTTATGGATAAACCGTTGCCCTACGCGTGCTTCGTCAATAGGCGGAATGAGCAAAATAGGAGAGCTATTTAAACCAAAAATGGGGTTGATGCGGAATGTAGAGGCGATGTAGAACGGCGTATCTCCTGAGTTAAACATGTTGATTACGCCATCGTTTCGGTTGCGTTCAAAGTAGCTCACAGTGTAGGTCCCCGGCGATGAGAAGGTGAACTCTGTTTCGTACAAAAGCACTTCGGTAGTTCCTGCGTTAATAAAGCCTAACGAAATTGGTGATACCACTACGCGGTTATCAGGATTGCCCGTACCAAAATCAATTTCACCTTCTTGTGCGGGCACGCCTTCTGTATCGCGATAGAGAATAACAGTGAAGCGATAGCGCAAGACACCAGGGTTGCCTGTATCAATCCGTGTGGCGGTCAGATCGCCTGCACGAATGTGTGTAGCCATTGTATAAGGGATGCTACAAAACAACCCGAAAACCATTAGCAAAAAAGCCTTCCGAAAGAATATATTCATGGGTAGTTTAGTTGATATGGATAGATAAACTGGTTGTTAACAGTAAACACCATTTCATGAGCGAAATGTTTACGCCCAATATACTACGAAAATGGGGCTTTCTTGCCGAAAAAAATCAGAAAAGCGCGCATGGCTACAATGGAGGTGCATTGCCTTCGTACTGGTTCACATCGATAAAAAACAAGTTCGATTGAAACCGAGTGTTGATTTCCTCTATCATTTTATTCGCAAAATGGGCATTTCCTCGAGCGTTAAAGTGTACGCCATCTATCGAAAATGCACCGAATTGTGGCAAGAAGGTTGGTTCTATGGGCACGCCATTGATTTCGCTGGGAAACCCGCCAAAAAACTCACGCACATCGGCACGTATGTCGATAAATCCGAGTCGGTTGGGGTTGTTGTCTACTACATCTTTAATGATTCGGTTAAAATCGCTTATTCGTGCACGAATGCGTTCTATTTCTTCAAGCGAAAGCGCATAACGTTTGGGAGTGGGGTTAATGGTTCCCATCCCATTTGCAAGTTGTTCGTACGGAAAAGAGTACAGAAGCATTTCTCCTGGAGTTAGTTGCCGGATCTTAGGAATTTCGAAGATGGACCCATCGGGCATGGGGATGGAAGCATCGGAGAGCGAGGGGTCTTCAATTACTACGGGGCTGTAGTCATCAGCATTAAATACAATAAAAGAACGGCGTTTTTCGGCTATTTCCTCAGGAGGCAACCCTTGAAAATCTAAGGAGCGATTCCAGCCGGTTACAGCAATATTGTAATCGAAATAATAATTCCACAAGTCGATGGAATCTTGCTGAGTAGTGTAGATAGCATTATAGGGCAAGGTATTGAAAAAAGGGAGGTGAATAATATCCGGCAAGTTCACTAGCATGCCTGATGCTCCTGTAGCTAAAAGTCCATTAATCGCAGCTTGGTACGTAACACGAAAGTTATCTACGCTGGTCATATCATTACGAGAGATGCCACCGTCTCGTCCGGTTGCGCCATTCATCGCATAGTTTAATACATCGCGGTAGCCCATCCAAAACACAAAAAAGGTGGGAGCCGCATTTGCTGCGTCGCCTATAATCGTACTGCTTGTAAACGAAGAGGCAAACCTAGCATAAAAGAGGTTCGCTGTAGCATAACCGGGTACTAATGCATCCAATACTTTCGCTTCGGGTACCGAAAAATTGCCTAAAATGCGCGTGTCTTCATTGAAAAAGTTGGGTTCTTGCCCTGGTAGCCGAAATGGCATCAGGGCGTTTAGTTCTTCAACCTCCTGTAAAGCAAATTTTCCCAGGGGGGCATTGGCAGAATCGTACCCCCCAAAACCAAACTCTCCTTGAATATCGGGCTGAATAAAAGGAAAAACGGAGTTCGAGGTTTCTTCCATTTGCATCGCCAGCAAATTTCCGATAGAACTTGCCTGCCCACTTTGGTATAAAGCGCCATCCATATAACCTGCGGTAAAACCATCTCCTACTACGATGAAGCGGTCAAAATTAGCATTTCCAGAAAACGGTCGCTCAAATAGATTACTCTCGTCGGGTCCACAACTGCTTAGCAAATTCCACACGAAGAGCCAGCTAAGGGCATATATTATTCTTTTCATAAGTACTGCGTTTCGGTTGCTTAGGAAAGTAGGTGAGAAAGCGCTTTTTCGATGGTTGGATAAGTAAAAGTAAACCCTAGGCGTTGTATCTTTTCTGAGGATACACGGTTTCCTGCCAATACGATGGTTGCCATTTCGCCCAACGCAAGCTTTAGCGCAAACGATGGCACACCGATAGGCCAGACCGGGCGGTTGAGGGCATTACCAATAGCTTTGGTCATCGCCTGATTAGTTACGGGATGGGGAGCTACTGCATTGAATACGCCTTCTACTTCTCGGTGTTCAATGGTAAATGCAAACAGGGCGCAGAGGTCGCCGAGGTGAATCCAAGGCATGTATTGAGTTCCCTCGCCCAATGGAGCGCCAGCAAAAAGTTTTACAGGTGTTACGAGTTTAGAGAGTGCGCCTCCTTCCGGGGTAAGCACTACACCAATCCGCAATTTTACCAAGCGAATCCCCATAGAAGTTACAGGTGCTACGCTTTGCTCCCATTGTACGCAAACATTGGCTAAAAAATCGTTAGCAGCGGGGCTATCTTCGGTAACCCAAGTACTGCCCGTATTGCCATAGTACCCGGTTGCCGAAGCACTAATAAACGTATGTATGCGGTGTTCATGGGTTTCAAGTGCCTTTACCAACAATGCTGCCGATAGTGTACGACTTTCCAAGATTTCTTTTTTACGCGCATCGCTCCAATTACCTTCCCCTACGTTGGCTCCCGCCAAATGAACGATTACGGTAGTATCTCGCAACGCTTCGGGGTCTATCTCGCCGTTGGCAATGTCCCAGCGATACGTATTTGAACGCCCTTTAGGGTTTCGACTTAACAGAGCCACTTCGTGCCCCTTTTCTTTGAGTAACTTGGTAAGATGTCTGCCCACCAATCCGGTTCCTCCTGTAATCAATATTTTTTCAGACATATTTTATCATCTAGTTTATTTTCAAAATTAGGCGAAATGGCATCCAAATCCTATGCAACCATAACGGCATACATGGCGAGTATGCTGCAAATAGTGAATGCCAATCCTGTTTTAATACCATCGAACGCTGCGAAACCGTTTTCTTTGCCAGCACTATGCAAACGTTGATTCACTACTTCTTGCACCTAGGCTTTCCGCTTATCATTGCTTACATCGGCTTTCGCCACCAATGGAAAAAGGCGTATATACTACTTTTGGCAACCATGCTCGTTGACGCCGACCACCTTCTCGCCCACCCTATTTTTGAACCCAACCGTTGTAGCATTGGATTTCATCCGCTACATAGTTATTATGCTATTGTGGTATACATAGGGCTGCTGTTTGCCCCTAACCCCTACCGAATACTCGGGATTGGTTTAGTTTTACACATGTTCACCGATTTGCTCGATTGCCTCTTTATGTTTGCTGAGTGCCCCCATTGCCATCAAAACGCACCGGCACATTGGCTACTTCGCACCATTACCGACATGTTTTAGCCCCTCGAACTTGCCACAGCGCCCTCGTTAAAACAAGCAAAACAAGCGTTAGGTTATTATCAAATAAAGTAAGTTTGCCGTTTCAACTTTTTTTAGAAGTATATGAAAAAGTTAGTTCGCTGCGGAGTGAGATTCGTTTTTTTCTTAGGGATAATCGGCAAAGTACAAGCCCAAGAAACCCAATTGATTTCATTTGCATTAGAAGACCAGTTTGCAATTGAGTACTCTGCAAATAGTTGGGCGGATAGCCTCATCGTGATGTTAGGGAGCGATAAAGATGGCGCAGTTTACAACGAAGCTTGGGCAAAAGCGCTGTACACTACCTTGCAAAAAGAGGCGCCTCACCTTCCAATCAAATACATTGGACTTGCCGATTTAAGTGCGGTACCATTCTTTTTGAAAGGTGCCGTAAAACAGTTTTTTCGAAAAGAGCAACCAGTAGGGGTACTCATGGATTGGGAAGGAATTTTCCCGGACGCCTATCAATTCCGTGAGAACCATTGCAATATTTTAGTGTTCAATTATCAGAGGGAATTAATCTTTCAAAAAGCTGTAACTA
Organism: uncultured Roseobacteraceae bacterium; assembly: GCA_964394585.1. Taxonomy (GTDB): domain Bacteria; phylum Bacteroidota; class Bacteroidia; order Cytophagales; family Flammeovirgaceae; genus CAYUJH01. The sequence goes on along the minus strand of CAYMYI010000099.1, from coordinate 1,757 downwards.
CACTCGAACAAGAAGTAGTACAACGTGTAGTTACAGTACTGAAAGCTTACTAACCTTATTTTGTTTTCCAACATCTTCGGGCTTTACTTTGGAAAAACTATCCACTTACTTATGGGGTAAGCACATTTCTTATATTTTTGCACGAAAACAGCCTAAACCATCTTGGATAAAATAAAACTTGAAATACTCGGACTATCGGCAAGTCATTCGCAATCAGGTTCTTTCGCTCTTGTGTTAGGCGAAGAAACCGGTACGCGAAGGTTGCCCATCATTATTGGAATGTTTGAAGCCCAAGCCATTGCCATTGAAATGGAAAAAATTGCTTCGAAACGCCCCATGACACACGATTTATTCAAATCGTTTGCATTAAGTTTCAATATTGATGTTTACGAAGTAATTATATCCGATTTACGCGAAGGCGTTTTTTATGCCAAAATCATCTGCTCTTTTGCCGATGGTTCTAATTACGTGGAACTCGATGCCCGCCCCTCCGACGCAGTCGCTATTGGCATCCGCTTTAACGTTCCTATCTATGCCTATGGCAAAGTGCTCAAAGAAGCAGGTATCGAACTGAGCGATGTAGAAGAAGAGATGGAAAATATGGAAACTGCCGACGAAGATGAGTTTGTGGAAAGTACAGCTACGCCTAGCGAACCTATGGAAGGAGATTTACGCCGAAAATCGGTCGATCAGTTAGAGGCACTCATGCAAAAAGCCATCGAGGCTGAGGATTACGAACAAGCTGCCCGCATCCGCGACGAAATCCAAAAAAGGAAATAGCGTGCATTAATTTCATAGAAAGTTAAGCAGGTTCAGCAAATAAATTCGCGCAAACTGAGCAGAACTTTATACTACGTGAGTGCTCGTACACTTCCCTTCTTTTGGCTTTTCTAAAAAAGCACTTGATTATCGTTGCAAATACCTCGATATGTACCAATCGGTCGGCATCATCGGTTTTTTAGGATTTGTTGCGAGACATCTACACACCAACCCACCAATATTTGCGTTCTTGTAAGCGTAATGCTCTTTTGAACTTTCTTTTAGTTAAAGAGTTAGACTTATATCTTAAAACCTAAAATAGCATCGTAAAAGGGATATTTCCATACATAGCTGCGTACGAAACGTTCCTAAAATATGCTCTTTATTTTTTGAAATGAAACACCCACAAGTTCCTACATATTCCAGCGAACTGTTGCCAGAGTACACGAAAGAAGAGTTGATCCAAATCATAAAAGCGTACGAAACAACACAATGCATACCAATGGGCGGGCAAAACGCTTCTTTGAAAGAATCGCAAAAGTGGTCGTTTTTTGTACAGCAGTCATCGTTAGTGTACCTCGAGCTCGATATCAAAGGAACTGTATTATTTTGGAACCGTGCCGCCGAAAAAACTTTCGGATTTACCGAAGAAGAAGCCCTAGGGCACTCCATTGATACACTCATTTTTGATACTTCCCGTGGGTCTTTCCCGCGTTTTTGGCAAACAACCCAACAGAAAGCAAACCAGGTATGGGAGCGTGTGTATCATACTACTAAACAACAAGAAACCCTTGTTTGTAATTGGTATAATACATTGTTAGTAGGTGAGAACCCTACTGACGACCGTTGGATTTGCGTATTACAAAACATTACCCAACGCATAGAAGCTGAAGATGCCCTCAAAAGCAGTGAAGAAAAATTCCGTAAAGTGATTCAGCACTCAATTGACGGGGTTACCTTCACCGATGCGCAGGGCAGAGTGATTGAGTGGAACCAAG
>CAYMYI010000098.1:6731-16761 GCA_964394585.1 uncultured Roseobacteraceae bacterium | reverse complement strand
GCCCGGTACTAATCGTAGTTACGCCGGATAGCTCGGCGAGCGCCTCCCCTAATACACTCGACTGTACTCTTTCGAGTTTTTCTTGGTCAATTTTTTGTATTTGAATAGAATTGATGGAAGTTGGGTTCAACGTTCCCTCTACGACGATACTCTCAAGCATAGTTTCATCGGCTGCCAGGTAAATCACAGGCATTTCATGGTAAGCATCGTGGTGGTGAGTTTTGGTTTTATAGCCCACATGCGAGAACACTAAATCAAATTCGGTTTCGCATAAATTCTTGATGATAAACCGACCTTCATCGTTGGTAGTAGTGCCTAAAGAAGTTCCTTTAATTTGAACAGCAACAAAAGGAAGAGGCTGTTTTGTAGCTAAATCGAATACTTGCCCACTCACCGAATGATGGCAATGCTGCCCAAATGCTCCCCATGCTGCCAACGCCATATATATAAACGCTATCCATCGCTTTAGCGCTATCTTTTCATGCATCATGCTATACAAAAAGCGTAGTAGAAATAAAGGCAAAGGTAGCGTTTTATGCGACACTGTTGCAAAAGCACTGCAAAGCTTTCCGCTACTCCTTGCTCACTAGTTGGATAGAAGCCGAGTTTATACAATAGCGTAAACCGGTAGGAGGCGGGCCATCAGGGAACACATGCCCTAGGTGTGCATCGCAAACATTGCACATCACTTCTACACGTACCATCCCAAACGAGGTATCTTTTTCGTATAAGATTACGTTTTCCTTCACAGGCTGGGTAAAACTTGGCCAGCCACTCCCCGAGTCGAATTTCAAGGTGGAGTCAAACAGTTCAGTACCGCAACAAACGCATGCGTACTTTCCGGGGTCGTAAGCGTGGCAAAGTTCTCCGGTAAATGCTCGTTCGGTTCCTTTCTGGCGTGTAATTCGAAATTGCTCAGGGGTCAGTTGTTGTGCCCATTCTTCATCGGTTTTTTCTACACGGCTATCCGGTGCTGGGCTGCCTTTTGTGGCATAGTGCATTACATCGTTCCAATCAATCATAACATTTCAAAATGATTAAGAGCCTGTTTAAATTTTTAATAAACTACATTATAAGATAATTATAAATCTATGCTTTTCAGTAGAGTTCAGCCTACTTTCAGCATCTTTACTCAATCTTCTCGACCATATCTACCTTCTACAATGCCGCAATCACTATTGTGAATAATATATCTCGTATACTCACATTTCAACAGTAAAATGATGTAACAAAAAAATAAAAACATTTAAATGTTACACATACTGAAACAATTATAACTTTTACAAAAAATCGTTACCGCATTTATCAATGCATTTCTCTCAAGATTTTAACAAACACCTAAATGCAGCGAACAAAGATTTTAGCAATTTTTTGATTTCTTTTTATTCCAAACCGAAGTGTCTAGCCGGATGTTTTTAGGATTTTAGATAAGAAGATGCTTCGTATATGCGTAGCCTTCTTCAAAAATTTCAGCCGCTTTATTAAACTCGAAAACGCGGTATTTGCCCAAGGTAGGCGGCTCAATCCAAACTGTGCATCGGTCTTGCTTTGCACGAGCATTTTGTGCAATACTCAACTGGAAAATACGCTCTAGCATACTCCGCCAACTTTTAGGCGGTTGTGCTCCTTCCGTCCCTATAAAATTTGTGTGCACTCCTACCAGGTGGTCGTACTTTCCTTCGAGGGGTTCAATTGGGAGGTTGTTTAGCAAGCCTCCGTCGTACAGCCACCGGCGTTGCCAGCATACGGGTTTGCAAAGCATAGGAATTGCCATAGAGGCTTGCAAGGCAGGCAACAACTCTCCTTGGCTAAACACAACGGTCTCGCCTGTAGCTAAGTCCATCGTATTCAGGTAGAGTGGTTTTTCAAGACTTTCAAACGTATCGGGCAACCATGCGCGAAAGGGCTTTACAAAAGCCGAGGTACTCAGAAGTCCGCGCCAAGAGCCTGCCAAGCGAATCGTACGCCACCATCGCGTGGTATCAACTTTCGAAAAAATTTCTTTCGGAGATTTCCCCGCCGCATACAAAGCGGCAACGAGTGCACCCGAACTACTACCCGATAAGGCTTGTGGAAACAGCCTTTCTTCCTCAAAAGCCTGTAACACCCCAAGATGGGCTACACCTCGAACGCCCCCGCCAGAAAGCGTAATTGCCCACGATTTCCCCTGCAATGTTTTCTTTACTGCTTGTGCTTGCCCTCGCCGAAACGAAGAATGCTCAGGGGTATGGTGTTGCAATTCTGACATGGTTCAATATTCGGAAATCTTTTCAAGAATCTACCTACCGTTAAAAAAATAGCCCATGTAAGTAAGCTACACGGGCTATCAATTTGAAATAAGAGTGTTTTAGCGTTCCACCCGATGAACAGCAGGCCCTTTCCAGTAAGATTCTTCATACACAATTTCAGTAGGGCGGATAATGCTACTACGGCGTGCTCCGGCAAGGTTACCTGTTAAGAAGTCGATGGCAGTGGCAAACATTTCCTCATTAGCATCCCCAAATTCGCGTGTAATATCGTCGTTTGCAGTAATATGCGGTGCAAAACCTTCGATAAAGACCTCGTTGTTGGCGTTTACCGATTGGAAAGTTATCGGTATAAAGGTATAATCCTCGAATGTAAATAAAGAGGCTCCTACATATTTACCTACAGTATTCTGTCCAATAATCGTTACATCCATATACGGGCGCAAACCATTAATCACTAGTTCGCTCGCCGAAGCCGTTCTACCTGTTACTAAAAACACAACACGCTGCAAATTGGAAACATTATGATCTTTCGGCTCAAAGAAGCGTTGCTCGTTAAACCTTGTGTTTTTATCGTTAAACTGTTCTTCGATAAACAAATCGCCATAATGGGCTTGTGGTACTATTAAACTAGAAAGGTGTTGCGCGGCATCAACCAATCCCCCCCCGTTATAGCGTAAATCGACCACAAGCTCCGTGGCACCTTGCGCATTAAAATAGGCAAATGCTTCGTTGAGTTTTTCTTCGGAAAGCCCATTGAATGTATTATATACTACATAAGCTACTTTCATGCTTTCTATATCTTTCACTTCGTAATGTACCACTGGGTTTTCAGTGATGTCGGCACGTGTAAGGGTGAAAGTTTCCACCGTGCCATCGGTACGTAAAATTTCAAGCTCAGGTACTTCTCCAAACGAAATTGATTGCCCTGGTACTGGCGTTACTCCGTTTACTTTTAGAATGATATCGCTTCGTTTAAGACCAGCCAAATCGGCAGGGCTACCCGGTAATGTATATAGTATGCGCAGGTTGCTATCAGCATCGAAAGCAAGGGAAACCCCTATTACACCGCTTACTGTTCCTTGTGTGATTTCATCCGCTAAGGCTCCATCATCTTGCACCATGTACGTCCAACGGTCGAGTTCCTTGTATACCATCGCATCAAGTAGAGCTATCGGGTCGTCAAAATCGGCAGGCTTAATAGTATCGGGGATTTTATCGTACCATAAATAAAACTGAGTCATGGCATCGTACACATACTGGCTTGCCGGAAGCACATTGTTTTCGGAAGCTGGCGCAGGGGTGGTTTCATCTTCGGAGCAGCTTGCAATTACCCAAAATAAGGGAATCAGCACACTCCACATTACAAAAGATTTTTTCATAAAGGCTGAATTTGATGGTTAGTAAAATGTAAGTGATTGTAGTGATTATTACTCACTTTTATATACTAGAGTTTGTGGATACAACAGAAATAGTAGGTATTGTGTGCAATTGTTTGAAAAGATAGTGTGTTAGCGTGGAAAAGCATCTATTTTTTTAACACTAGATTTTGCAATTTATTCACAACATATTGGAATAAACAACATATGTACATGCTATCTTAGCCTTTATGACTTTATACGTAATCATATGAAATGATAAGTATCATTGGTAGTTTGGTGAAAAAAGGCATTACCCTACGAAGTAGCCTCGCATATGGATATGCTACACCAATGGATTTGCAGCAGAGAGAGCTGCGCGAATTGCTCTCTGTCGCACAAAACACCGAATTTGGGAAACACTTCCAGTTTGGTGAAATGCTCGCCCGTAATGCAAATGCAGAACATTTGTATCGGGAGTTTCAATCGAATGTACCACTGTATGACTACGATAGCCTTTACCAAGCATGGTGGCATAAAACCAAGCAAGGTAAATCAAATGTATGTTGGCCGGGAAGGATTAAATATTTTGCCTTAAGTTCCGGTACATCCGGCGCGCCCAGCAAGTACATCCCGCTTACCAAGCAAATGCTTAAGTCGATTCAAAAAACTTCTATTCGGCAAATCTTAACGCTTTCGCGTTATAACCTTCCGGATGAATTGTTTACGAAAGGAATTCTGATGCTAGGCGGAAGTACCGACTTGCAAAAAAGTGGCGATTATTTTGAAGGAGATCTGAGTGGTATTACCGCTTCGCAGATACCCATTTGGTTTCAACGCTTTTACAAACCCGGGAAAAAAATTGCCCGAAATCGCAATTGGAACGATAAGCTCGAAGAAATCACTCAGAAAGCTCCACAGTGGGATATCGGTGTGATTGTAGGCGTACCTGCCTGGCTCCAGCTCTTAATGGAGCGCATTGTGGATCGCTACCAAGTGGATACCATCCACGACATTTGGCCCAACTTATCCATTTTTGTGCATGGGGGGGTTCCTTTTGCCCCATACCGCAAAGGTTTTGAAAAGTTATTAGCCAAGCCCCTTACCTACATTGAAACCTACTTAGCTTCTGAGGGCTTTTTAGCATACCAAGCATACCCCAATCAGAATGCTATGCAACTGGTCCTCAACAATGGTATTTTCTTCGAGTTCATCCCGTTTACGCAAGAAAACTTTACCGAAGAAGGCGAACTCAAGCCTAACCCTATTACGCTCACGTTGGCAGAGGTAGAAGAAGGTGTAGAGTACGCTATCATCATTACCACCAATGCCGGCGCTTGGCGATACCTCATTGGCGACGTAGTCCGCTTTGTGAATAAAGTCAATGCTGAAATTGTGATAACAGGGCGTACTAAGCACTTTTTGAGTTTGTGCGGCGAGCACTTATCGAGCGATAATATGTACCGTGCGGTCGAGCTATTGCAACAGCACTTCAACATCCATATTCCTGAGTTTACCGTAATTGGCGAAAATTTCGAAAACCTATTTGCTCATCGGTGGTATTTAGGAACCGATGACGTTGTAGATGTGCCTAACTTGCAGCAACAACTTGACACGTTCTTAAAAGAACTTAATGACGACTACAAAGTAGAACGTGCTGCCGCTTTAAAAGAAATCACGGTTGAGCTACTCCCAGTGGCGAAGTTCTACGAGTGGATGAAGCTACAAGGCAAAGAGGGAGGGCAAAACAAATTTCCTCGAGTGCTTAAGAAAGAGAAGGCACGCGACTGGAAAGCCTTTGTTGCGCTACAAGCAAAAGCAGTATAATCATGGAGGGCAGTAGCTATTTCACTTCAATAATAGCTACTGCATCCATTTCAACAAGCCACTCCGGTAGTGCCAACGCCTGCACCCCCACTAACGTACTAGTAGGCATGCGTTCGTTCCCATACAACCGTTCCCGAATACCTCGGAAGACTGCCAAATCTTTCGGCTGGTAGTTGACGATATATGTATTCATTTTTACAATATCTTGAAACGTAGCTCCAGCCGCCGCCAACTGTGCTTCCAGCGCTTTAAAGGCTCCTTCAATTTGCGTTGCAAGGTCATCGCCTTCGGCAACTTGCCCCGAAACATAAATCGTTTTTACATTACCATGCGTTACGGCTACCACTTGGGTATAACCACTCGCCGGATTGATGTATTCTTTTTCTAACAATTGTGCAAAGCCTTTTCCCCAGGCTAGCAAAAACACCAAACAAAGTACATGTGCGTTTCTTAGCTTCATTTCCGATAATCTTAGTTGCTGAATTTTTACACAGCTAAATTTCCACAAATTTTCTGTAAGCCAAAAAACCCTTCCCATTCCCACCACTTTTTCTGTATCTTCAACCCTTACATACCAATCACACAATCATTCTAAGAATTTCTATGAAAAAGAGAATACTCCTAAGCGTAGGAATGTGCCTATTCTTATTTCAGAGCATATGGGCACAACAACGCCCCACTACTAAAATTGTGGGAGGGCAGCCCACACAAATCAGTGCGGTACCGTATCAGGCGGCACTCATTTTTAGCGGCACACAAGGGGATTTAAACTGTGGAGGCGCCATATTAGACGAACGATGGGTCATTACAGCGGCACACTGTATTTACGATTTTGCCGAGCAACGTGTGCAAGACCCTTCTTCTTACCAAGTAGTTGTGGGCAGGTCGGCATTAAGCGACGTAAACGGAGCTGTGTTAGAAATTGAGCGCATCGTAATGCACGAAGCGTATAATCCCTCTACTGAAGAAAATGACATCGCGCTGCTGCGTTTGCGTGATGCTATTCGGTTTGATACCCTCACTGCCGCGCCAATCCGTCTGCTCACACGCGCTGAAGAAGCAGCCGGCGCTTTAGAAGCAGGCACGATGGCTACAATAAGCGGGTGGGGAGCTACTGAGCCCGACGGTTTGCAATACCCCGACCAATTGCAGATAGTAGAAGTACCGATTGTAGCAAATAGCACGGCGAATGCCCCGGAAAGTTACAATGGCATCGTTACCGATGGAATGCTCGCAGCAGGGCTCCCTGAAGGAGGAAAAGACTCTTGCAGTGGCGATAGTGGCGGGCCGTTAGTAGTTACCTTGCCCGATGGCTCGCTTCGGCTCGCGGGAATCACCAGCTGGGGCGTCGGCTGTGCACAACCCGGTTTCCCTGGCATATATGCGCGTATCCCTTATTATCAAGATTGGCTCTACCAAAATTACCCAGTGAAAGAAGGACTTTTCATTAGTGAAATAACCCCTTCGGCTGGTGGTAATGGTTATATCGAGCTATTTTATACAGGCGATTCGGTTTCGTTAGAAAATGCGGTAGAGCTGCATACTTGGCAAGATCCCGAAAGCGAACCAACACGTTACCCACTTACTGTTATACCGAGTTTACAAGGTCGCCAAACTATGGTGGTAAGTGCCCAATCGGTTCAATTGCCTGAAAATGCCTTCGGGCAAGTAGAAAACACGCTGACTATCAGCAGTAATACACGGGTGGGGCTCTTCGACCGCACTTCCGAGCGCTACATCGACCTATACGGAGAGGCTTCTAGTGACTTTTGGAGAAACCTTAACAACAGCATCATTGAGCGAAGATCCTTTGTTACGCAAGGCAACTATGGTTTTTTTGGAGAGGATAACTTCTACGAGTGGGAGTTGGAAAATGCCACTACTTCGGTAGGTACCCACAGTGCTGCTAAACCCGAAAATGATGTATGGCTTCAAACTATCCTTTCTCCTAGTGCCGACCGTATTTTAAACCTTTGTACCGATTTCCTGCCCTCGTTAGTACTGCGTTTGCAGAACAATGGCACGTCCAACATCTCTCAGCTGACACTTACTGTAACCAAGGAAGGGCAAAGCCCCGATACCGTTTTACTCAATCTAGCAAGCAATCCGTTGTTGCCGGGGCAAATCCAAACGATTGATGCCGTTCGCTTTGGGGCGGCTGTAGCTTTAGATGTTGATCAAACCTACCGCATGGAAGTTGCAGTGCTCGAAATTAATGGTAATCCTGATGAAGTGCCATTCAATAATCAACGAGAGATTACATTTACTACATCACCTTCACTGAATAACCGCTTGTTTTTTGTAATGCAAACCGATGATTTTGCCTCTGAACTTACATGGCGCATTGAGGGCGATAATGGAGAGGTTATGGCAACGGGAGGAGGCTATCCTGATGTGCAAGGCGGGCAGCGCATTCGCGAAGAAGTATGCCTTCCCGATGAATGCTATCGGCTCCGCGTGTTCGATAGTTATGGCGACGGTATTTTTGATGATGGGTTTTTCCGTTTAGAAGACCAGAACTTCAATGTGTTTTTCGAGCGCGACGGCAACTTCACCTCGGAAGCCAATACCCCATTTTGTGTGCCGATTCCCCCACTTGAAGTAGCATTAAGTATCCAATCGCCTTCAGCAAGTGGTACTTGCGGTACCGATGGCACGTACACGCCCATCATTTTACTAAGCAATTTTGGAGGGGACCCCATCACACAAGCTACTATCCAATACGGCGCTACTTCATTTAGCGAAACCTACACTTGGGAAGGAAACCTACGCAACGGTCAAGAAGTTGCGGTATCCCTGCCGCCCCTCCCCCTTGCAGAAAGCTTAGCGACATTTCCTTTTCAGGCACGGGTGGTAAACCCCAACGGTACAGCCGATAGCTCTCCGGAAAATAACGAAGCCTCAGTACAATATCGCGTTGGGGAAAGCTTACGCCTACAGTTACAACTCGACGATTACCCCGAAGAAAACTTTTGGGTAGTGTTTGATCCTGAAGGCAACATCATCCAAGAAGTAGGCTTTGCTCAGTACCCCTTTTTTGCACGAGTTGACACCGCTCTTTGTGTTCCTACCGGCTACAATGCGTTCGCCATATTTGATACCTTCGGCGATGGGATTACCGACGGGAACTATCAAGTAACTTCTACCGAAGGAATTTTACTTGCGAGCGGCGACGGCGACTTGGGAAGCACTACTCCTAATGGCGCTACTTTCGATGAGTTTGGGTTGTGCCTAATTCCAGGACAACCCCGCAGTCTCCAAGCAACGCCCCTATCGCCTTCTGAAGTGCAACTCACCTGGGTCGATCGTTCTACCATAGAAACTGGCTATCAATTACAGCGCTCTGCCGCCAACCCGATTGCCTGGGAAACCATTGCCGAACTGCCTAACGATACAAATACGTATAACGATACCGGACTGACCTCCGAAACTACCTATCGCTACCGAGTAGTAGCGCTGCGTGCGGAAGGCAATCTTGCTTCTGACTCTGTGATGGTTACTACAGCCCCTCTCTCACTCGAAGATTTGGAAACAAATGGTCCTTGGCAAGTATATCCTAATCCAAGCGAAGGAATTTTTCGGTTAGTCCCTCACGAAGGCGCTACTTTCGCCGACAACACCTATACACTCCGATTGATCACTCTGCAGGGCATTCAAGTTTGGGAAAATACCTATCGCAAGGCTGACCTAGTGCAGGGCATAATCCTTAATTTTGAGCGACTCCCCAAAGGGATGTACGTCTTGAAAACATCGCAGGGTGTACAGAAGGTATGGATACGATAATTCTGAATACCCACTAAAGCACAAGTAACTCATGGCAAAAATCAATTTATATAGTAGCCAACTGATTGATATTACCATTAGCCGTTTGAGCCAGCAATTGGTGGAAAACCATGGCGACTTTACAAACTCGGTCATTTTGGGGTTGCAACCCCGAGGTATTTTTTTCGCAAATCGCATTCACGATCGCCTCCAAGAGCTCGAGCGGGTCGATTTACCCGTGGGCTACATCGATCCTACGTTTTACCGCGACGATTTCCGCCGAAAAAGTGGCCCACTAAAGCCCAATGCCACCAAAGTGCCCTTCATCATTGAAGAAAAAAAAGTGGTATTAGTAGACGACGTTCTCTACACCGGAAGAACGGTGCGGGCGGCTATTAGCGCCATGCTCGCTTTTGGAAGGCCTAGCAAAGTGGAGTTGCTCACGCTGATTGACCGAAAATACAGCCGGCATTTGCCCATAGAACCCGATTACATCGGGCAGTCGGTCAATACCATTCAGTCGCAGCGGGTAATTGTTGAATGGCGCGAACAAGGGTTCGAAGAAGATAACATTTGGCTAGTCAATCAAGAACCTATGGCTTTGTAACTTCTGCACCGCTTATTTTAAATTCTCTACTGCATGAATCCGTGTTTGGTAGATTATCCGTTTTATTAAATCAATCTTTGTTTTGCGTCTTGTTAACCATCCTATACTTTGTAATTACTACGTTACCTACCGCTGTAATGCCCAATGCGGTTTTTGCGATATATGGGAACGCCCTTCGCCTTATGTTACGCTAGAACAGGTAACAGAAAACCTCCGCGACCTCAAAAAAC
>CAYMYI010000098.1:0-6721 GCA_964394585.1 uncultured Roseobacteraceae bacterium | reverse complement strand
TCAAAGTAGTTGACTTTACCGGTGGGGAGCCACTGCTACACCGTCAGATAGATAAATTTTGCCGTTTAGCCAAACAGATGGGGTTTATTACCACCGTTACTACCAACGGCATGCTCTACCCCAAATATGCAACCCGATTGAAGGGGCTTGTAGATATGTTGCATTTTTCGCTAGATGCTGCCGATGCCGAAACGCACGATGCGTTGCGAGGAGTCCGCTGTTTCGAGTTTGTGGAAGAATCGGTAAAAATTGCCCTTTCGCTAGGCGAACGCCCCGATATCTTATTTACGGTGTTCAATCATAACATAGGAGATATTGAAAAAGTATGGAACGATTTTGCCCTTCGCTACAATTTAGTACTGATTTTAAACCCTGTTTTTGATTATAACCAAGTAGATACAGGCAGCCAACTCACTCAAGAAAACTTAGTGCTACTTGAGCAGTGGGGAAAACGCAAAAATGTATATGTAAACCGAGGGTTTATCGCATTGCGGAGAGATGGGGGCAACCATACAGAAGACCCCGTTTGTAAAGCGGCAAGCACTACGGTTGTAATTTCTCCAAATAATGAATTGTTGCTCCCTTGCTACCATTTAGGAGAGGAAGCCCTGCCCATTGAAGGAAACCTGTATCAGTTATACCACTCAGAAAAGGTGCAGCGACTCATCGCCATGGAAGGTAGATATTCGGCTTGCGAAGGCTGTACCATCAATTGCTATATGCAGCCATCGTTTGCCGTAGAAGTGAACCGCTATTGGTGGAAAGCATTAGGCAGCACACTCAAATACAATTGGATGAAAGGAACTTGGAAGCAGTTATTCTAGTGCAAAATCGATTTGCTCATTTTTAGGGTCGGCTTAAATACTGTTAATTAATGGGTTGTTTCTCGGCAGCCTTTCTGGTTACTCCGTAAAAAGTGGCGAATTATTCACCTAAATTCATTTTAACATGAGTACCTACATTTATGAAAACCAGAACTCTAAGTCGTTCTATACGATGGCTTGGCTTACCTTTCTAATCTCGTTTGCCGGGATGGCAACAGGACTTATCGTGCTGGAAGCTAGCCTTGCCATGAAGGGGTTTCTGGTGATGTCGTATCTGTTTAGCGTAAGCGCTTGTTTTACCGTTGCTAAGGTAGTCCGCGATAAATACGAAGCAGAGCGCTTTATCAACAAAGTAGAAAATGCAAAAACGGAAAAGTTTCTCAACGAAACTAAAAGTATTGGTTCAGTAATTTAGTATCCTCTAACCGTATAAAAAAAGCCTCTTCATATTTCAGAAGAGGCTTTTTTATGGAATTATAAATTACACCATTTTTTCTAGTCTTTGCTAGAAGTTCCTGCCAAAATGGTTTGGTAACGCGCCGAGTCGTTTAAAACTTCCACAGCAGTTAGAACATCGGGGTCGTCGTCGAAAGTGGCTTCAATTTCACCACGCTGCAAGTAGAAGTGGGTAGCAATTTCTTTTTCTAATAACTCTTTAATCTCTTCTTTAAATTGAATTAAATCGCGCTCTTTGTTATGAGAAATTTTCTTTCGCAAAGTTTCTATTTCTCCTTCGATGTTTTCGTAGTAGCGGTCTGATTTTGCACTACTTACTAACAAATCTAGCGATTTCTCTACTTTCGTTTGGTAGTCGTAGTCTTTCCCGTTTAACCATTGTACAAACGCCTCGTATTCTGCATCGTTCATCTCAAAAGCTTTCGGGTCGGTGATTTCCTCGTTTTCAAAGTGGTAGCGGGTAGCATATTGAAAAATAAAGCCTTTGTTCATCAAACTGCGGGTAATGGGGGCATAGTTAGGAACCGACGTTTCTACATCGGGCATTACGCCGCCGCCATCGTATACTATACGACCATTTTTAGTTTGGAACTCTGTTCGCAACGAGTCGGGCATTTTCTCGGCACGGTCGCTATAACTTCGGTTACTATAGTCAATTTCTTGGATGCATCGCCCGCTTGGGATGTAGTATTTCGCCACAGTGATTTTTAGTTTAGAGTTGTAGGATAGCGGCCTTGTTGCCTGTACTAGCCCTTTACCGAACGACCGCTGCCCTACTACCACGCCTCGGTCATAATCTTGAAGTACCCCAGATACAATTTCAGCAGCCGAAGCACTTGAGCCATTGACTAACACCGCAATAGGGATTTCGGTATCTTCAGGGTAACTCAGTGCCTTATGTGTACGGTTCCAATCTTCAATCTTACCTTTTGTGCTTACGATTACACTGCCTTTATCAAGAAAGATGTTGGAGATATTAATAGCTTCGTTTAGTAGTCCTCCGGGGTTACCACGCAAATCAAGAATAATTTTTTCAGCACCTTTATCTTTCAAATCTTTTAGGGCGTTTCTCACTTCTCGATGAGCATTTCGGGTAAAATCTTTCAGTTGAATCATCCCGATATTTTCGGTAACCATCCCGTAGTAAGGAACATTGTTCATGTGGATTTTCTCACGCTCCATGGTAAGTTCGATAGGTTCATCGACACCATAGCGCTTTACGATAATTTGTACTTCCGAAGAAGACTGCCCTTTTAGCAACCGATCGATTTCTTCTACTGAGCTATGCTCTACATCTTGTCCATTTACTTTCAGTAGCTGATCGCCAATTTGCATGCCCGCTCTTGCGGCAGCATACCCTTCAAAAGGCATCAAAACGACTAGTTTGCCGTTCCGCTGACCGATGGAAACACCTATACCTCCGTACTCTCCGGTAGTCATGGTGCGGTAATCTTCAATCTGGTCTTCAGGGATGTAGTTCGTATAAGGGTCTAACCGACGCAACATTTCATCAATACCGGTTTTCATCAAATCGGTAGGGCTCACCTCATCAACATAGTAGGTGTTTACCTCCTGAAAGAGCGTCATGAAAATGTCGAGGTTTTTGGCAATTTCAAAATACTTGTCGTTGGGTTGAAATGCTGCTACAGAAAGAATAACTATGAGTGCGATTACTCCGAACTTGAGTCGTTTCATAGGCTTTGATTGGTTTTATTATGTGAAAGATTTGTGCGTTACAAACACTTAATAGAAATATAACAAATACCCTGCTCACGTGAACTACCATCTATGGAAAAAAGTCTAACAGGGTTCTAGGGGCGTAGGGAACAACAGAAAATGTGTAGTTTGTTTGCCAAAAGACACACCAACTTACTTTTATAAACGTACTTCACAATATCATTTATTAAAACCTGAAACAAATGAAAACAGTTTGGATATGCGCCTTGATTGTTGTGATAGGCAACCTCAACTTTGTAATGGCACAAACGGCTGAAGTCCGTCAAAAACATTTTCTTGTAGAAGATGGCGTTGCTATCGAAGGATACGATCCGGTAGCTTACCACACCGACAATACGGCTGTAGAAGGCAAAAAAAGCATTACAACCGTACACGAAGGGATTACCTATCGCTTTGCTTCGGAAGAGAACCGAAAGACGTTCCAAGAAAACCCTGAGAAATATTTGCCCGCCTACGGGGGCTGGTGTGCCTATGCATTGGCGGCAAACGGCGAAAAAATGGAACCCGATCCCGAGACCTTCAAATTGCAAGAAGGGAAATTGTACTTGTTCTATAATGGTTTTTTCAATAATACCTTACCTAAATGGAATAAAAAGGAAAAAGAAATGAAAGAAAAGGCTGATAAAGCTTGGGAAGCACTCATCGCCCAGTAGTAAATAGAGCCTAATGGCTACTTGCGGAAGTAGCGTTTGTATATTGGTTTTCGATACAAAAATTGAAGCCAAAGCGCCGGATACAATAACCAACTTAAACCCATAGGGGCACGGTACTGAATGTTATCAATGATGTACGTGCCCTTTTCTGTGCGCTCTAACCGGTGCTGGTGTTTCCAGGCAATTAAAAAGAACGGAAGGCGTTCCCCTTCGTCGGTAAATTCGATGGCTGTTTCCGAAACAGAATGGTTTGTAATTATGCTTACCCATTTCTGCTTAAATAAGAAGAAGTTGAGTTCCAGAGCTACCTCATTCCCTGTTTCTGACCCTTCAAATTTCAGCAGCTTTACAGGCGGAAAAGGCGGATTAAGCGCCAAGAATAATTCTTGGTCGAAACGTTCCCATACGGAAGGCAATTCCGCATCTACCAAAGTTTTCATGTATATATGCACAGAGAATTACTTTAAGAAAATGGCAAAAAGAGTTTGCATGCTAACCTACCAGTGCATCTCTATGTTTTAGCTTTTGCAAAGAATAAGCTATATACCTGCCTATGCAAATACATGAAAATTGCTATGATTTCTCCGCCATATTTTGTAATTTCATAGCCCTTTCTGTAAAACAACGCATACGTAACACGCGCAACATCACTCTTCTTTATTAGTACTCATTTGCTTAGGCAAATATTAACCACAACTTTAAAACGTATGGATATGCAAGAGCTTTACACCGCTTATCGGGAAAACTGCGGCTTTGGTTTAATTGCCAATTATAAAAATGTGCCATCGCGCCAAATGACGCTAGATGCCATTGAAGCCTTACGCCGCATGATACACCGGGGTGCCATTGCTGCCGATGGCAAAAGTGCCGATGGCAGTGGGTTTCTGTTTTCCATCCCACAGCGCTTTATGAAGCGCATTGCCGAAATGAACGGAATTGATTTACCCGAAAAATACGCCGTGGCGATGCTGTTTCTCAGTGGGCAACACCAACGCGATGTTTTTGAGGAAATGTGCCAAAAAAACGATCTGAAAGTTATTTTCTATCGCGATGTTCCTATTGACACAAGCGTTTTGGGACAACAAGCCTTAGAAGTACTCCCACAGATTACCCAAGCCTTTGTAGTACCTAACTCATTGATGGCTACCAGACGGTTTACTCCCCTACTTTACCTTACTCGCAAAGAAACCGAACATGCGCTACGCGCCGAAGAAGATTTCTACATCGCTTCTTTTTCTGATACAACCATATCGTACAAAGGGCTGGTAATGCCTACACTCATTAAAGAATTTTATGAAGACCTCCAAGAACCAGATTTTGAAGTAAGTTTTGCGCTATTCCATCAGCGGTTTTCTACCAATACGCTCCCACGTTGGTCGATGGCACAGCCGTTTCGCACCTTAGCACACAACGGGGAAATTAACTCGATTCAGGCAAACCGATACAACTTTTCTGTACATGCCGAAAACTTTGATAGCGAAGTGTTCTCTACCGAAGAACTGAATCGGATGATGCCCATTTTAATAGAAGGAGGCAGCGATAGTGCTAGTTTCGACAATGCCTTTGAGTTCTTTATCCATGCAGGTATGGATTTCTTCAAAGCTATCCGAAGCATGGTACCTGCTCCTTGGCAAAATGCCCCATTTATGGACCCTCAGCTTCGCGCCTTCTACGAATATACTTCCTGCAATTTTGAAGCTTGGGATGGCCCGGCAGCCTTATCGCTTACCGACGGCAGGCACATTGGGTGTGTACTCGACCGCAACGGACTACGCCCTGCGAAATACATCATCACGCACGACTACCGCATTATTATCAGTAGCGAATATGGGGTAATCGACCTTGAAGAAAGCAACATTGCCAAACAAGGCAAATTACGCAGCGGAGAAATGCTTGGCATCGACCTTAAGTATGGCGTCATTTTACTAAATGAGGAAATTAACGACTATCTGAAAGAAAAAAACCCTTACTCCAAATGGCTGAACGAGAACAGCTCGTTCCTGATGGAACATGCCGATAAGAACTTCTCTGATATAAGTGAATATCGGTACGATAACCTTGTGGAAATGCAACGCTACCACAACTATACTAACGAGGTAGTCGAGAGTGTAATCCAGCCGATGCTCGAAAAAGGAAAAGAAGAAACCGGCTCTATGGGCGACGACACTCCCCTAGCCTGTTTTAGCCATATCCAACGCAATTTCACTGATTTCTTCCGCCAAAAGTTTGCGCAAGTTACCAACCCTCCTATCGATCCTATTCGCGAAAAGTTGGTGATGTCGACCAGTATCAACTTCGGTCCTAAAAACAATGTCCTACGCGATGGCTCTATGAATGCCCATCGGCTCAAAACCATGACCCCTATCCTTTCGAAAGAAAAGATGGACGTATTACGCGCCTTTGGTACGGAGGGAAACCCGCTTTACGATGCCGCCTACCGAAACAAAGTGTTTCATACTACTTTTGAAAACGACTTGCGCAATACCCTACACGAACTGGGCGAAAAGGTGATAAAAGCCGTTCGGCAAGATAAAATCCGAGTCATCTTGCTTGACGACCGCTCCTTAAACAAAGAACAGAAGCTCATACCCATGCCCCTTGTAATTGGCTATTTAAATACACTGCTTGCTCAAAAAGGGCTTCGGAGCAAAGCCGACTTAGTGGCAATTAGCGGCGAAGTCCACGACTCGCACTCCTGTGCTGTTATGTTGGGGTATGGTGCTACGGCGGTTTTTCCTTATTTACTCTTTGCTACCACTATTCAAATCTTAGAACGGAAAACTAACCTTCGCAAGGTAGACTACAAACAAGCTCTTACTCGTGTGCATGCGTCTTTAAATTCAGGACTCTTAAAAATTATGTCGAAAATGGGGATTGCCACGGTAGAAAGTTATCAAAACTCTTCGCTTTTCGACGTAATTGGGCTGCACGAAGATATCGTAGAAGAGTGCTTTGGGCGTTCGTTCGGTTTTTTGTGCGGACTCAGTTACGAGGATATCGAGTTCCGAATCTACCGATACCATCGCGAAGCGTTTAAGCACCGCTTTATAA
>CAYMYI010000097.1:0-16868 GCA_964394585.1 uncultured Roseobacteraceae bacterium | reverse complement strand
TCTTTATTTTACCAAAAAAAACTGCAGTATGTAAATCCCCAACAGACTCTAAAATCTCAACCATTCCTGCCTATTTAGATAGCATTTTACTGAACTTACTCTCAAACGCTATAAAATATGGCGTTACGCCAACATCAAAGTTTATCAATATCGATGTACGCCAATACGAGGGAAAAACGATTTTCAAAGTGCAAGATGGAGGCGTGGGCATCGACCTAGAAGCCTATGGCGACCGTTTATTCCAGTTAGGGTCTCGCCTACACACCTTTAGCCAAGGGCAAGGTATCGGCTTATTTATGGTAAAGCGGCAGGTAGAAGCCCTAGAGGGCAGTATTGAGGTAGAAAGTAAACCATACCAAGGGACTACGTTCACAGTTACCCTTTAACCAGCGCTAGGGTATCTTAATAAATTATATTGGCAGCTCAGCTACTACAAAAGTACTGCCACCCGCAAAAATAAAATCGTTTGGATTGGCATGTGCTAATGCATACTGATAGGCTTCTAGTACGTTGGGAATTACTTTCCCTTTTATGCCCAAAACTTCTGCCTTATTGGCAAGAGCTTGGGCATCGTAACCGCGAGGCACATCCGGACAACAAAAGATGAAATTAGCTTCTTTCGGCAACATGGCTAAAATTTTCTCATGGGCTTTGTCGGCAACCATACCCCAAACCATCCACAGTTGGTGGTAAGAGTAGTGCTCTAATTGTCGCAGTACTTGACGGATACCGTCTTCATTATGCCCCACATCGCAATAGGCGAGCGGATGTTGCCCAAGGCGTTGCCATCTTCCTTTTAAACCGGTAAGCGACACCACCTTTTCAATTCCGTTTTTTATTGAATTTTCTGTAATAGAAAACCCTGTGTTTTTTATTACAGAAATCACCTGCAATACTCCGGCGACATTACGGTACTGATGTTCGCCGAGCAAACCCATCGACACCCCTTCGAGCCATAAAGAGCTATTTTGCCAAACCGCGATTTTCCCTTCATCCTGAACTTCAATATGTAGCGAATCGGTTGCAAAAAATAAAGGGGCTTGCTCTTGGGCGGCTTTTTGCCGAAAGACATCGGCAACTTCGGGTTGTTTTTCGCTAATCACTATCGGAACTTTCGGCTTAATGATCCCGGCTTTTTCCAAAGCTATTTTGGGCAAGGTATCGCCTAGCATTTCCATATGATCGTACCCAATGTTGGTAATTAAACAACAAAGAGGCTTTTTGAGCACATTGGTGGAGTCAAGCCTCCCTCCTAACCCAGTTTCAATCACAGCGATATCTACTCGTTCATGGGCAAAATGTTGAAAAGCCATCGCTACAGTGATTTCAAAAAAGGAGGGTTGGATGCGTTCAATCAATGCTTTATACGACTTAACAAATTCCAAAACAGCACTTTCGGACATCTCCTCACCATTAACCCGAATACGCTCGGTAAATCGCTTTAGATGTGGCGAAGTATACAAACCCGTTCGATACCCTGCCGATTGAAAAATAGCAGCAAGCCAATGTGCACTGCTTCCCTTTCCGTTGGTACCTGCAAGGTGAATTGTTGGGTAGGTTTCTTGAGGATTGCCTAGTGCATCGCACAGTGCTACGATGTTATCAAGACTTTTTTTGAATGCTGCATTACCCACTCGCTGATACATAGGCAGTTGTTGCAGCAAGTATTGCCACGCTTCTTCAAAAGAGTTCATCTTTGTTTAGTATGCGTAAAGTTCGTGAAGTGCTTTTCGGAAACGTTCTTCAGGTAAAAATGCCTGCTCCAAGCCAGCATTAAAGGGGACAGGGGTATCTAGCCCAGCCACACGCTTTACGGGGGCATCCAATACTTCGAAGCACTGCTCGCCGATTTCAGCGGCAATCTCTGCAGCAAACCCACCAGTGCGGTTGGCTTCTTGCAATACAAGTACCTTCCCTGTTTTTTCTACACTTTCGAACACGGTTTCTTTATCCCACGGCACAAGCGTGCGCAAATCGATTAAATCGGCTTTGATGTGAGCTGATTCTTGCAATACCGCTTGTGCCATGTGTACACCCAATCCGTAGGTTACAATGGTGAGGTCATCGCCTTCGGTTACCTTCCGAGCTTTCCCAAACGGCAGGCAAAAGTATGCCTGGGTAACTTCCCCTTGCACAGTCCGATACAGTTTCTTGTGTTCAAAAAACAACACAGGGTTAGGGTCTTCAAACGCAGTGAGCAGCAGCGCTTTGGCATCTTCGGGAAACGCCGGATAGGCAATTTTTAGTCCTGGCACGTGCGCATACCATGCCTCGTTAGTTTGGGAGTGATAGGGCCCAGCTGCTACGCCAGCCCCGCAAGGCATACGTACTACCACATCGGAAGGCTGTTGCCAGCGGTAGTAACTCTTAGCTAGGTTGTTTACCATTTGGTTAAATCCCTCTGTGGCGAAGTCAGAAAACTGCATTTCTACCATGCTTTTATACCCTTGTATCGATAGACCCAACGCAGCTCCTACAATTGCCGCCTCGGTGATGGGTGTATTGCGAACGCGTGTTTTGCCATACTTTGCAACCAATCCTTCCGTAATTTTAAAAACGCCCCCATACTCGGCAATGTCTTGCCCCATTAATATGAGCGTTTCGTGGCGTTCCATCGCTTGCGCAATGCCTAGCTTAATAGCATCTACAAAACGCATCTCTTGGGTTTCTAGCTTGGTAGGCAAGGGCGCTTGCAAGGTGAAAGGAGCGTAAATTTCTTCGGTTTCCTTTTCTACCGAAGGAGTGATGGCGGGATAAGCATCAGCCGTTTCGAGTGACTCCAAAATTTGCTGACTCAGCAATTCGCGTACCGTATGTATCCATTCTTGCGTAGCGATACCCTGTGCCAACAAGTAGTTCTCGTAGCTCGCCACAGGGTCGAACGTCCCCCATTCTTCAATTAGTCCTTTGGGGTAATACTTTGTTCCCGAAGCCTCCTCGTGTCCGCGCATTCGGAACGTATTACATTCTAACAAAATGGGCTTTCCTTCTTCGCGGATTTTTTCAGTCAAACGTTTCACCGTATCGTACACCTCTAGCAAATTATTGCCATTAATGCTGTGCGCCTCTATGCCATAGCCAATACCCTTATCGGCAAACGATTTACAACGAAACTGCTCGTTGGAAGGGGTGGAAAGCCCCCATCCATTGTTTTCTACAATAACGAGCACGGGCAAATCCCATACGGCAGCTACATTAAGCGCCTCGTGGAAATCGCCTTCGCTCGCGCCCCCATCGCCGGTAAATACGGCTACGGCTTTTTTATTTTTTCTGAGTTGATTCCCCAGCGCGAGTCCATCGGCTACGCCCATTTGGCTTCCTAAGTGCGAAATCATTCCTACGATATGATACTTATTCGTACCGAAGTGAAAAGAACGATCGCGTCCTTGTGTGAATCCTTCAGCTTTCCCTTGCCATTGAGCAAATAACTTAGCAAGAGGAATTGCACGGGTAGTGAAAACCCCTAAGTTGCGGTGCATGGTGCAGATGTATTCATCGGGCTGCATGGCAAGCGCCGTGCCTACCGAAACGGCTTCTTGGCCCCACGCCGAAAACCATTTGGAAATTTTCCCCAAGCGCAAACTAATGAGCATGCGTTCTTCGATAAGGCGAGGAAGTAAAAGGGCCTCATACATTTCCTTCATTTTTTCTGAAGAGAAAGTGTACGCCGAAAAATCAATTCGATAGTCGGGTTCTGGTGTTTGGATAGGTTTCATGTGTTGTGCAAAATTGGTGGGCAAACATAGCATTTGGGCTATCAAGCGCAAAAAGGATTCTCATCAAATTCTCTTATGCATTCTCTCTATTTCCAAAGCTCCCTATGTATATTGCATAGAAACTTTCATTTCAAACAAACATAACTGAAAATAGTATGCTACAAGTTAACACGGAAAATCGCACTCTCGAAATAGAAACTAAAGACGAACAATTATTCATTGATGGGGAGCCTTTTTCATGGGATATCCAACCCATTGGCGGGCAACGTTATCATGCTGTACATCAAAATAAATCGTTTACGCTAGAACTTGTAAAATCGGATGGTGCTTCCGGAGAGTTCGAAGTAAAAGTAAATGGGAAGAATTACACGTTTACCGTAAAAGATGCCATGGCACAACTCCTCGAGAAACTGGGGATTTCAGCAAATGCTAGTCAAAAACTCAACGAATTGAAGGCACCTATGCCCGGCATGGTACTCAATATCTTAGTGGAACCGGGGCAAACTGTGGAAAAAGGAGATGCTTTACTTGTATTAGAAGCGATGAAAATGGAAAATGTGCTAAAAGCGCCCGGTAGTGGGAAGGTTGCCAAAATTCAGGTGAAAAAAGGTGATAACGTAGAAAAAAATCACCTTTTGCTAACATTTGAATAATGCTACAACCTACATTCGGGAGTGGGCTAATCGAGGCGGGAGTCGATGAAGCCGGCAGAGGTTGCCTCGCCGGGCCTGTGGTGGCTGCCGCAGTGATTTTCCCCGAAGGATACACCCACCCTGCTCTGAACGATTCAAAAAAGCTGAGCGCGACAAAACGAGAAGCCTTTGCTGAAATCATTAAAAAGGATGCGCTCAGTTATGGAATTGGAATGGCTTCCGTAGAAGAAATTGACCGCATCAATATCTTACAAGCGGCATTTTTGGCAATGCACAGGGCAATAGCCGAACTTACCCCCCTGCCCGAACTGCTGCTGATTGATGGCAATCGGTTTCGGCAATATCAACAAATTCCACACAAGTGTGTTATTAAAGGGGATGCTACTTATTTAACCATCGCTGCAGCTTCTATTTTAGCCAAAACACACCGCGATGCGTACATGGCTCAATTAGCAGAAGAATTCCCGACATACGGATGGGAACGAAATGCGGGCTATCCTACGCGAGCACATCGTGCTGCTATTGAAAAGTACGGCGCCACACTGCACCATCGGCGTTCTTTCCAACTTTTGGCGAAACGGACAACTATCTTTCCTTAATGGACAATTTTTTTTGTTAATAACTTAAAAAGTTATAATTTTTTCTAAAGAAAATACAAAACTTAGCATACCGAAACAGTACTACTCAACGTTTTGAATTTACTCGTAACATTTATCTTAAACTATCTCGACGCATGATGGAAACAACTGATTACATTCCTCACCTACTCATCGCTTTCTTTATTATCTCAAACACTGTCGCTTTTTACAACATTTACAAGAACCGCTTACGCTACCTCAACCCTTCCAAAGGTTATCTCTTTAGCCTACTCCTCATTGTGGTATTTGTCGCCTTCGATTACTCTGTGTACAGTTTTGCCACTCAGTCATCTTCTACTACCTCAAAACGTAATTACACTCGTTTTTACATCGAAAACAGCCTTAACAAGCTAGCTGATGCAGAAATTTTAGACCAGGACAAAGACCTTCTGGTTGAAGACCTCAGAAAGGTTTTTGCTACTCAAGAAGGCAAAGTTTCTGTAAAGTACCAACACAACGCTGAACGTTTCAATGGCAACACCGAACTGCATATCGAAGACTACCTACAACAACTCCGCTTTTCAAAGCAAACTAGCGTAATCAAAGTACAAGAATTGAAAACAGACAAGCTAGGACAAATTCACTACTTACAAGTAAGCATGTAAGCCAACTCTCCTGATAAGAAAGCGAAAGAACTATAACAGGCTGTCTACTAAGGATAGCCTGTTTTTTTTATTTTACATTTATACTTTGCTTTGCAATACGCAACATCATTACTAACAACAAATTTCATTTTCCCATATTCCAACCTCCTATGAAACTTGTAAAACTGGTTAGCTTGCTTAGCTGGATATGCATTACTACAATTGCATTTGCCCAAGAGCAACAAGAAATGCTCGTAAAAGCAACCGAAGCCTTCGAAAATGGAGATTACCCCACGGCGGTCTACTGGTTTAAACTCCTCGAAGAGCAAGAAGGTAATTTTCAACAAACTAGAACGCAGTACATGTTTGTGCGTTCGCTTTATGAAACCAACGATTTTGTACGCACCCGCATAGAATCTGCTGAGTTTTTCAACCTAAACCCACCTCGCAATTCCGAGGCGTACCGCGATGTCCAACGCATGGTAGCTTCCTTGCCTGAACAATTCGAAGCCGATGACGCCGCTTTTTACAAAGCTACCGAAATGACCAACATCGCACTTTTGAAAAGTTACTTAGAAGATTTCCCCAATGGCCGCCATCGCCGAGAAGTACAAACCATTATCGACGATTATTACTTTGACAATGCCCGCGAAGATATCCCTGCTCTCAAAAAGTATTTAGAAGACTTCCCGCAAGGAAAACACGTACGCGAAGCTATGGCTATATTAGACGATAAAAGCTATGCAGAGGCTGTTGATAAAAACACCCCGAAAGCTTTAGCAACATACTTAGAAGAGTTTCCAACGGGTAGGCATGTAGGGGAAGCAAAAGTAACCCTAAAAGGATGGGAACAAGCTGCTTACGAGCAGGTACTTCGTACTGATACCGACAGCGCCTACCAGTATTACTTAGAGAATTTCCCTCAAGGGGAACACTACCGCGAGATTGATCGAGTACTCGAAACCGGAAAAGATGACCGGTACTTTCGAGCAGTGCAACAAAGCGAAGACCCAAATCGCTACCGCAGTTACCTAAAAAATTACCCTGAAGGAAACCATGTGGTAGAAGCTCGGAAATACCTTGCCCAAGCGTGGATTCAACTAGGCGACCAAGCCTACGATACCGAAAATTTTGTGAAAGCGCGCCAATATTACCGCGAGTACCTAACCGATTTCCCTCTAGGCGATGAAAATGAGTATGCTCAAGAACAAATTGAACGTATTGAAAAAAAACAAAAACGCTTGTTCCGGAGCGATAATCGGCTCAACCGGTTTTTTATCGCATACCATTTCGACACGGCTGCTTATTTGGGCTTTTCGCTAGGAGCACTTAGCCAACGAAAGCCTGCCTTCTACCTTGCCGCACGCTCCAACCTAGATGTATTTCAAACCTATCAATACGAATTTAACGATGCCGGTATCAGCGATTTGACAAGTAATTACGCTGACTCTGAGTTCACCGGGGAAACCATACAACAACGTGCAATCGCTACGATGGGGCTTACTCAAAAAATCATAAGACCTATCTGGATTTTCGCAGGAGGGGGCGCTCGCTTTCAACAAACGCTATACGAAGTAGCCGAACGCGAAGATGGCAGAACATTTGGCACTGATTACGCTCGCAATACCGACGAGGAGTTTTTAACTTGGGTGGTAGAGGGCGGCATCATTCTCGACCTTTGGGGGATTCACTTACGCGCCGGGCTAACCGGTGTAGAAGCTCAAGAGTGGCATCCGGCATTTAGCATAGGGTTTTCGTTTGGGTATCGTTAACAGAGCAGTACCTATGATTGAACTGCCTACGCTAAACTTACCTTCCCTACCTACAGAAATTATCTTCTCAGAAGAAGGAAAACACTGGATATTCGATATAGTTAGGCGGAAAAAGCTGGTTCTAACGCCGGAAGAGTGGGTACGTCAACACCTTATTCATTGGCTTATCCAAGAAGGATACCCAAAAAATCTGTTGAGCTTAGAAAAAGGAACTACCACACACAAATTAGCCAAAAGAACCGATTTAGTTGCTTATCATACGCAAGGTGTGCCCTTTCTACTGCTTGAATGCAAAGCGCCTTCGGTAGCCTTAAACCACAAGGCATTACAGCAACTACTTACTTATAACACAAGTTTGAAAGCACCATATCTGGGGTTAAGTAATGGGTTACAACATTACTTTTGGCGAGTAGACGCTAAACAATCGGAACTCGTACCCATGCAGCGTCTTCCCTCCTTTTCACCTCGCAATTAATGATAGGATGATTCCAGCACATCGGCTTCGCTGATGATAAAGAACCCGTCGTTTCCTTCTTTTTGATACAGCGGCATCAACATATAACCATCGTATTGCGAACGGATTTCCCCGTGTCGGTCGTGCGCCAACAAATCACCTTTTTTTACATAGTCGTAGTTTTTGAAGTCGGGGAGCATTTCAAACTCATCATCTTCTTTTATTTTATGGCAGTATTCCAATTTTAAAAATTTGGGAAGCTTTGCCGAAAAGTCGTTCAATAGCTGATAGTTAAGCACCTCATTAGGGATTTGCTCTCTGCGGATCACCTCGGTTTGCAGCAAAATTTGCCATATAATAAGTCGGTGGTTTTCTACCGTTTCTTTGCTACCTATTTTTCCTCCTTCAAAGCCGATGGAAATGAAGCCGTGTTCATGCATATACGGCACCGTGGTATTGTGTAAGCTTTCGTGTAAGTTAAGTACTACAGGAGAGTGAAGCTCATCTACAATAAAAGCAGCTTGTTTATAGTCTTTTACAATTACAAAAATTCCGTTATCGGCAGAAGTACCGTGCAAATCGATAAATATTTTTTGTCGGTAGTGGTCTATCCCGATTGAGTCAATCACATCGCAAAGCTCAGCGAGTTCTTCAAACTCAGGGTGATCGTGTTTGTGCGTACGTGCCACGTGGATAAACTCATCAGACCACAAACGGTTCAAATCTTCTTCGATGTAACGCTTCCCTTGCGCAAGGGCTTTCAGGTTTCCACGCACCCCGATAAACCGTCCGTGAATCGGCTCCTTAGTTTGCTGCAAGGTGTTAAATATTTTCTCTAGGGCTTCGACTCCACCCACTTCGTTGCCATGGATTCCGGCAAAACACACAACAAGGGTATGTGCGTCGCGTGGTCCAACATCACCCACAATTCGTTCTAAAGTTCCCATTACTGTATTGCTTAAAAGTTTGATAAATAGAAAAAATGACTGCCCTATTTTATGGGATAGCAGTCTTATTTAAAAACAAAATTAAAGGCTGTTTCGATTACCTTTTGCCCAACAAATTCACACTTTTATTCAGAGGAATCCGAAGAAGGATCTTGCATATCGATAGCGGCTAATGTTTTGCGCCCATTTCGGTTGCGGCGTGCAGCAAAGCGTTTGAGTAAGCTTGCGGTAATATTAATAAAATTGCCCTCGGTGATAATCCCCACTAGTTTTTTATTGGTTACCACAGGGATGCACCCCGACTCATCATTGCGTAAAATTTCCATGGCCTCTACTATGGTGGCTTCAGGGCTAATCGTCTTAGGGTTTTTAATCATTAAATCTTGGATAGTACGTTCATCAGAACCGGAAGGTGTCCGGTTTAGTCCTACAAAGTATTTGAGCAAATCTTTCATGGTGATAAGCCCTATGAGTTCGCCTTCTTTATTTTCGATGGGCATGTAACGAACAGAACGCCAATCCATCATGTCGGCGCTAAACTCAGGGATGTCATCTTTATTTACCGTAAAGATATCGGTGGTCATAAATTCTTCTACCAGAAGCGAGGACGGCTCCCAATCGGCAATATCGTTGATGCTGGCAAGGGGCCATAAGTGTACCGGTTGCCCCGTCATCTGGTTGCGGCTGATGCCTGCTACTAACGCTGTAGTAGCCTCTTCTTTTGAAGTTTCTTTCAATAGTTTAGAATAGGAACTCATCATCCATCGGGTTCCGTTCATGCAGGTTTCGTTGCGTTCGGCAATTACTCCTAAGTAGCGGTCGATATCTTCTGAGTTAATTTGCGCTTTTTCAAGGCCTTTTCGCGCAATGGGTAGCAGTTCCTTGGCAATCAGTTCGGTATCGTTTACGGTAGATCCGTTTGTCCAATGGAATCGGTTGCCCAATCCGGCGCGTGCGGCAATCAGGAAGTTCGATTTGGCATCGTCAAAATCGAGATGTTTTGTAACATCGGGGTATGCGTCTTCAAAACCATTCATCAGCCCAATCCAAAAGGCGGAGTTGGCTACTTCGTCGATCACGGTAGGCCCTGCGGGGAAAATGCGGTTTTCAATCCGCATGTGAGGTTTGCCATTCGGGCTGATACCATAACAAGGGCGGTTCCAACGATAAACGGTAGAGTTATGGATGCTCAGCGCACGAAGCCGAGGGGTAACACCTTTTTCAATGCAAGCCAAAACGTCTTCTTCTACATCGGTTACCAGCAAGGGTTTGAATCGCACAATATCTTCTTTGTACAAATCGAGGATGGAATCTTTTACCCAACCAGTACCAAAGGTTACCCGTGGGCTTGTATAACGAAGATGTTCGCCAGTTACGCGCGTATCCACCGATTGTTGAAACAAAGCGATGCGGGTTTCGCTCCACAAGCGTTTTCCAAATAGCATCGGCGAGTTAGTGCTAATGGCTAAAACAGGGGCAGAGATAGCTTGAGCAATATTATATTTTTGAACAAACTCATGTGGCTTCACTTGCAAATGGACTTGGTAACTCGTGTTACAAGCTTCTACCATCGCTGTACTTTGGCGAATGTTCAACTCATCAAGCCCTTCGATTTTCAACTCATACGAATTCCCGCGCGACTGTGTAATCGATTCGATAAGGGCAAAATAACGGTCGATTGGAGTTAGGTTGGTCATTTCCAAATCAAACTTACGAATGGTGGGTAGAATCCCGGTGAGCAAGGGCAGCGCCCCACATTCTATAGCCGTTTCTTGCAGGTGGTCGAGCAAACGCTTAATCGATTGCTCTGTTTGAGAAAAACAATCTCCTGTAAATGGAAGAGGGTCTAAATTTGCCTCCAAGTTAAATTTAGCCAACTCGGTAGTAAAACTCGGATGGTTGATTTTCTCGAGAATTTCCACCGATTTTGGAGCAGGTTTGCCATGTTCGTCAATCAAACAAATTTCTTGTTCAGCACCAATGTGCATATTTTCCGATTCGAACCAATCCATTTCAAGCATTTTTTCTAAAGCTTGCATGTCTTTCAGCAAATGCCGCATAAACTGGTTCATTTCGTGCTGACTCGAGGGGATATAAACGCCTTTCGCTCCCATAATGTGTGTAGTTTGTGTGGTTGGATAGTATTTTTTTGAGTGTTTCGGCTTGTTGTGGTGATTTCAAGCAGCTGAAAACCCATCTTGAATATAAGAGTTCTTTGCTAGAATCTGCGAGACAAGCCAGAAAAAATAGTTAATCGTTACAGTTTATCTTTGCAGGCATGAAAACCGATACATTTTTAACCCTCCAAGCACAAGCCGAAGGATTATACAAAGAGAAAGGGAGTAAATTCATTGCCCTTGCCTTCCCGGTAACCTCCGAAGATGCAGTTAAGGAAAGGCTTACAGAAATTAAGAAACAGTACTACGATGCACGGCATCATTGTTATGCATATGTTTTAGGGAGAGATCAGACTAGTTTTCGCGCCAACGACGACGGTGAACCGAACAACTCAGCCGGTATGCCTATTTTAGGGCAAATTCGTTCAAAAAACCTTACGAACACGCTTGTAGTAGTAGTTCGCTATTTTGGAGGCACCAAACTCGGAGTGAGTGGGTTAATCAATGCCTATAAAATTGCTGCTGCCGAAGCCCTCGAGGCAGCTACTATCATTGAAGAAATTGTAAAAGAAACCTTACAGGTTCAGTTTGAATATCCTCAAATGAACGATGTAATGCGAATTGGCAAAGAGTACGAGCTCGATATGTCGGAGCAAACCTTTGACGAACGCTGCCAAATTCGATTTGCTGTGCGCGAGCAGCACCTTACTGCTGTACTTGCCAAACTCGAAAAAATAGAAGGGCTTGAAGTGCAGCACTAGTATACATTCGTTTCCGCAC
The DNA here is from genome assembly GCA_964394585.1 of uncultured Roseobacteraceae bacterium. Taxonomy (GTDB): domain Bacteria; phylum Bacteroidota; class Bacteroidia; order Cytophagales; family Flammeovirgaceae; genus CAYUJH01. The sequence continues at coordinate 5,207 of CAYMYI010000097.1, read as the reverse complement.
CCAAAAAAATAGCCCTGACGAGCATTAAACGGTGATTTTTTGCTGTCAGGGCTAGAGGAGTACCCAGAGCCGGAGTCGAACCGGCACGGTATTGCTACCATTGGTGTTTGAGACCAACGCGTCTACCAATTCCGCCATCTGGGCTGAACGGGAGGCAAAAATAGAAAACTTTTCAAAAAGAAAAACATCAATTCGAAAAAAGTAAATTTCTGTTTTGTAAAGAGATTTTCGCCTTATGCGAAAGCAGAATCGCTTTTTTGTTGTAACGAACTGATTAGTAACAAATAAAGCATTGGAGTGATGAATACCGAATACGGACCGGGGTCGGTAACTACAGCATAAAACGCTATCAATGAAAGGCCACAAACTACCATAATCGGGTGCCCCCAAGATTTTCCCAGGCGTGTAATCCCCCACAAGGCGCTGAATAATGCGGCAGGTATTAGCAGGTACTGGTTGGGTTGTATAAATGTATAAAATCCTCCTGCTTGGGTATACCCTTTTGCAAAGCCTTTGTAAAAGGCTAAAAAGGTGGCATACCCCGAAAATGCATAAAAAATCCAAATGCTATATAACAGAAAAGGAATTCCCCCCCAAGCTAGCAACCAATTGAACTGTTGCCGCCATGAGGCAAATCGCATTTTTACTAAAAGCGGTAAAAACCCCACTAATAAAAACCCGACTCGAGGCGTAGTGAGCAAAGCTGTAGCCACCAATACACCTGTATAGACTGCATGTACCCAATCTTGCCGACAGATAGTTAGCCATGCATGGTAGAACGCCATCAGCATAAAAAACAAAGCCGTTAGATCCATACGGCCTTCGTGCATACAACGCCAAAAGAACGGATCAAGAGCAAGCAAAGCCACTCCTGCGCGAAGAACTCCCTCAGGAAGCGGCATTTGTTTCCCCAAACGATAGGTGGCCCAGAGTACGCCCATTCCTGATAAGAAACTCACTAAACGAAAAGAAAATACCCCTACACCAAACACTTTAAAAAAAAGAGTGGCTAAGGTGAAAAATACAGGGCCATAACGAACATCGTTCAATAAACCGGTAGTGTAGTAAGCAACCTTCGGGATAAACATGCCCGACTCCATAAACGATAGCGTGAGCGATACGTTATAGGTTTCATCTTGCCAAGGCAGCGGAAATAGCGGCAAAGTCAACAAATGCAACGCTACGTACAGTGCCACGGCTGCCCATTGCCATTTGTAGGAGCGAGGTGAGGCGAGCCAGAGCAGTAGCGATAATGCCATAGCGTACTATTACAATTTCGGTTTTAGCATGCCGCGATATACTCCCGGCGACGAATCGGGAATTTCCATCGCCCCTACAGTTTTTGCATAAAATTCTGTAGGGCCAACCCCGCCAATAATGGCATATCCATACCCTTCAGAACGAAGCGCTTCTAGGGATTTCAGCAACAAAAGTTTACCAATTTGCTTTCCACGAAAATTAGGATGAACCCCTGTGGGACCAAAAAAGCCTTTCGCAGTTACATCGTAACAGGCAAACCCCACTAATTCGCCCAACGCCACTGCCAGTAGGCAGCGTGTCGGTTGGAAAGCGAAGGCTACTTCGCACTCGTCGTGCCAATTGAGGCTAAAATGCTCGCGTACCCAATGGCATACTACTGTTTTTTCCGGAGCGATGGCGTGTCGCACTTCTATATTTTGCAATTGTAGCTGCTTTTCGAGGGGGTAGCTTTCTGGTAGTGTATAAAGCTTGACTAACAAATCGCTCATGGAGCCTTATCGGTTTTGTAGGGTGTACACGATACCTATTGCCAGCGACTGGCTCAACTGAATATCTTCATCTTGGTCTTTGTCATACAGAAGAATGCCGGCTAAGTTTACATCGATCAACTTATTGATTTTGGCAGTAAGCGTGAGGTCTAAACGGTGATCAATTTCTTCCAATGTTAAGTTCTCGTAGTTCGCGTATAGTGCATAACGCACTTTTAAGTTCAAGTTTTCAGCAATATCCTTATCTAAATTTGCCAAGATGTTAGCAGCAAGCCACTCGTAACGCATGGTTTCGCCAATATCGACCCCATAGTTAGAGGGAACGTTACGGTATATAGTCGTATCGGTTACAAAAGTCAACCGAGGCGACACCGGACTCATACGCAACCAAAAGTAGTCTACCGGCTTGTACTCAAAACCGAGGTTCAACGTCAAAAATGCAGGGTTCATAAACTTAGAAATCAGCAGGCGTTCTTCTTCGCCTTGGGCATCTTCTTGGTACTCATATCCATTGTAGAACTGGGTTAAAAAATTGATACTTCCAAAAAATCGCCAATTTTTTGACATCCGATAACCTATTTTAGAATCGAATAAAATGCGGTCTAGGTTTTTACGCACCCCTTGTCCTTCGTTTTTAACCACACCGTATTGCAAATCGAGCTCATTATCCCAAGTGATTTTGTCTTTTTCGTAGTGAGCTTTTGCTACCAAATACCCTCCAAAAGCAATCGAGTTAACACCTCCTGCTCGCCAATTATCACTAAAAGCAGCTTGGTTAAAATTGAAACCTACTTTCATACGATTGGTCCAATACGTAGTATCAGTGTCAGGTACATCTTGAGAAGGGGGTGTTGCTTCGTCTTGAGCGTAAGCCCAGGTTACACATCCTAGCCACATTGCCAACAAAATGGAAATTCGGTTTGTCATTTCTAAAAAATTTGATGGATATAATCTAAAACTGTATTTGCAGGCTGTAAAGTAACATAAAAAATGGCTAGTAAGCAGATAAGGCGTACAATAAGCAAGGTGAAATATGTGGATTATGTAGTTTTAATCAAGGTTTATCAGAACTTGGTATAACTTATTTTCAATTCCGCAGTTATATTGTTATCTCGTGAGAGATACCCGTTTATCACAATTATAAAGGCTCTGTCATTACGACACAGCCTTTTTTATTGCAAGCCATTATTCAGAGGGAATGGACTCTTTTAAATACCGGAAGGTTTGTTGGCGTTGATCCGTCTTCCGTAGTATCTGCATATTGATTTCCCATAAATACAACAGTTTTTCATAAGAAGGTTGATCTTTCTCGATGGGTAGGTAGCCATTTTGCCCAAAGAAGGAAGTTACTTCATCAATATTTTGTTCCAAAGGCAAAAGTTGCTGATAGGTTTCTAGGGTTTTATCAAGCTCGTAGCGCATAAACTCTACGTAGTAATATTCATTAATGAGCGATGCCATCTGATCGGCCCATTGCTCTACTTTTTTGCGTCGAAGCCGTGCTTTCAAAATGGTAATTTCGCATTCATACAAAGTAGCTACGCGAATGGTCGCTTTGATTTTCCCCATAGTAGCATCGTCGAATGTTTTAAAGCCTTCGTAAATATCGCCCGAGCGGTCATTTTTGGCGTCTTCGATAATTTCTAACACTTTTTTGCGCACAGGATACGAAAGGCTTTGTGTGGCGTTACGGATAGTTAACGACGATTTTTCTAACCGTAGATAGCAGCTATCAATCGTTTTTTGGCATTGCCGATATATGCGCAACTGTGTTTCGTACTCAGGCGCAGTTTGCATGTATTCGGCAAATTTTTCTTCTAAAATATCTTTACCTGCAATGGAAAAGTTTTGCCCGTTCGCATAAAAGGAAAGGCAAATTGCTACAACAACATTCCAAAAAACACGGCTTGCTTTCATGGCATCCTTTTCAAATTATTTTTCAGGGAAGTAACGTTTAATTTCAGACAATCATGCATGCACCTACGGTTTCGTTGGTGCTTTCATCAACCAAAATAAGGCTGCCAGTATTGCGGTTACGCGAGTAGCTATCAAACAGTAAAGGTTGCGTAGTCCGTAAACGCACCCGTAAAATATCATTCATCAGGATTTGTTTATCGTGCTCTAATCGATGTAACGTATTGATATCTACCTTGTAAAGAATTTCTTTCATCATGCAGCGCACCTCGTTGGTGGTATGCCGAAGTACAAATTTGGTGCGTGGCAAAGGGGCACGTTCATGGAGCCAACACAGCATTACGTCGATATCTTGGCTTACCGTCGGTTGGTTGTTTTCGCGTACAATCATATCGCCACGGCTAATGTCAAGGTCATCTTCGAGGCGAATCGTTACCGACATGGGCGCGAAAGCTTCTTGCACCGGGCCTTCGTATGTATCGATGGAGGCAATCCGAGAGGTAAAACCAGAAGGCAACACCGTTACTTTATCGCCTGGTTTAAAAATTCCACCGGCGATGCGCCCGGCATACCCCCGATAGTCGTGGTATGTATCGGAATGAGGGCGGATGACATATTGCACCGGAAAGCGGCAATCGATATGGTTATGGTCGCTACCAATATGTACGGTTTCGAGTAAGTGCAAAAGGGTGGCTCCTTCGAACCAGGGCATCTGTTCTGACCGATCCACCACGTTATCGCCTTTTAAGGCACTAATGGGTACAAAGTGGATATCTTTTACGACGAGTTTTGCCGCAAATTTCCGAAAGGACTCTACAATCTCGTCGTATACTTCCTTCTTGTAATCCACTAAATCCATCTTATTCACACAAACCACTACATGGGGAATTTGCAGTAACGAAGCGATAAATGCATGCCGACAAGTTTGTTCCACCATACCTTTGCGCGCATCTACCAATAAAATAGCAAGGTTTGCCGTGGAAGCACCAGTTACCATATTTCGGGTGTATTGGATGTGCCCTGGAGTATCGGCAATGATAAATTTCCGCTTTGGTGTGGCAAAATATCGGTAGGCTACGTCAATAGTGATGCCTTGCTCGCGCTCGGCGCGAAGTCCATCAGTCAGGTGTGCTAATTCGATGTGTTGTAAACCTTTTTGCTCGCTTGAGCGCTTTACGGCATCGAGTTGATCTTCAAAGATAGATTTTGAATCGAAAAGCAGGCGGCCAATGAGCGTGCTTTTTCCGTCGTCAACACTGCCTGCCGTTGTAAAGCGCAGAATTTCTTTATCTTGTTGGTAATCCATAAGTTTTGTTAGGTAGTTCGCAAAGTCGCAAATGTAGGAAATAAGCGCAGAAGACAAATGCCGATTCTTGCCGACTTGCTATCACAAAATGCATCCTTTTTACATTACTCAGCACCTAATTTGTGTTATTATCTTTATAAAAATATCCTCTTTAGTTGCATGAGGATATAAAAGAGAATAACTAGTTTTAGAGTCTGTTGGGAAATTTTATTTTGTTGTTTTGCCAATTCGCCAAAGCG
>CAYMYI010000096.1:0-16920 GCA_964394585.1 uncultured Roseobacteraceae bacterium | reverse complement strand
AAGAAAAGCTGCAGTATATTTTCGATGATTTTACGCAAGCTACCGCCGATACCACCCGCAAGTTCGGTGGAACAGGCTTGGGGCTATCCATTAGTAAACGGTTGGTAGAGATTTTAAAGGGAAAAATTGAGGTAGAAAGCCAAGAAGAAAAAGGGTCTGTATTTCGCTTTACCCTTACTTATAAAAAAGCAAGCCACCTTTCTGAAGTACCAGAAAATGCTATAGAACTTGCCGATAAAGCCGCAGATTTAGAAGGGAAATTGGTACTAGTTGCGGAAGATAACCCACTCAATCAAAAAGTGATTACAAAGTTTTTAACGCTTTGGAAAGCCAAGGTACGTATTGTAGAAGATGGGAAACAAGCCGTTGAAGCAGTGCAACAGGCTGCTTACGACCTCGTGCTAATGGATCTACAAATGCCTGTGATGGATGGCTATGAAGCTGCTCGTAAAATCAGAAAACTCAAAGGAAAACACTTTCAAACGTTACCCATTATTGCTTTAACAGCTTCAGCGCTCTCTTCGGAGCAAGATAAAGTGCTTCGAGCCGGAATGAACGATTTTGTAGCCAAGCCATTTGAACCCGACGATTTGCTAGAAAAAATTAAAGTACACTCAGAAATCAAGCATAAACAACTTTCTTAAAAGCTCTACAGTTGCTTTCCATGCGGCTGAACATTTTCTTCGCAGCAAAGCTTTACTAAGTGGGAAATCTTATTGGTTGGACACTCGGTTAGATTACAGTAGAGCATTTGCAGTTTTTTATCTGACTTAAGAAAGGAAAAGCATTGGAAACAATATTTAGAAAATTTGGTGTGGTCACCATCGTTTCGGTCTATCTGTTAATCTTGGCAGGCGGGATTGTTCGAAGTACAGGATCAGGCATGGGATGCCCCGATTGGCCCAAATGTTTTGGTATGTGGGTGCCTCCAACCGATATAAGCCAACTTCCCGAGAACTACAAAGAAATTTTTAAAGTACAAGGGAAAGAAATTGCCGATTTTGATGCCTTCAAAACATGGGTCGAATATATTAACCGCCTCTTAGGAGCGCTTATTGGCGTTTTCATTTTTCTTACATTTCTTTTTTCACTTACTTATCTGAAAAAAGATACACTACTTACCGTCCTTTCTTTCTTCTTAGTAATCTTAGTGGGCTTTCAGGGTTGGCTTGGATCCTTGGTAGTTTCCTCCGATTTAGCTCCTTACATGATTACGGCTCATATGCTCGTAGCCATTGTTATTGTTTGCTTATTGATTTACATAGTCAGCCGTTCTTATCAAGGATATGTTACTGATACCAATATTTCGAATCGGCGCATAATGAATAGTGTTTTACTGCTCTGCTTGGGGCTTTCTGTACTACAAATTGTATTAGGTACGCAAGTACGCGAAGGGATTGACCATGCGGCAAAACTCCTTGGGGAAGCCAGCCGATCTCAGTGGATAGAACAAAGTGGTTTAATTTTCTATGTGCATCGTTCGTTCTCCTTAGTAGTGCTTGGTGCCAATATTTACTTTGTGTATCTCCTTAAAAAGACAGGCGAGGAGTCGGGTTTATTTCATTGGGGGAACTATATCATAGGCTTGTTTGGGTTAGAAATCCTATCAGGAATCGTTATGGCATACTTCGCTATTCCCCCCGTAATGCAGCCAATTCATTTGTTACTTGCTAACATTGTGCTCGGTATACAGTTTTATGTATGGTTACGGTTAAATGCATCGCTTGTATTTCGTAGAAAGCCATCTTCAGTAGCATCATCGGTAATTGCTTCCGCTTAGTGGTACATGAATAGGCTTTCAAAAAAGTACCGAAAAAATGAAATCTCCATTTTACCTTTGCAAAAATTTAGAAATCCTCACGCCTTACACCAATAGAAATTATGATTACCCAAAATGCGAACCCCACCACTTCTATGGCGAGTAGTACAAAAAGTAGAATCGGGCAGTTTTTTCAGTTATTAAAATTTCGGCTATCTAGTTTAGTAGTTTTTTCAGGGGTGTTTGGATATTTGCTTGGGGTTGAAGGGGAAGCGAGTACTACCGCTTTGGCCGCATTAATTTTGGGTAGTTTTTTAATTACCGGTGGAGCTAACATCATAAACCAAATTATCGAGCGTGATTTGGACAAGCTGATGAAGCGCACCCAAAATCGTCCTTTACCTACAGGCGCAGTGTCTGTAAATGAAGCTATTGTGTTTTCAGCGCTGTTAAGCCTCATCGGTGGGGGAATTCTTGCCATTTTTGTAAATCCTATCTCGGCAGGCTTGTCATTGTTCTCACTCATTCTGTATGGTTTTATTTATACTCCTTTAAAGCAAATATCTCCGATTGCAGTAGCAGTAGGAGCTATTCCCGGTGCGTTGCCTCCTTTGATAGGTTGGGCCGCTGCCACCGGTACGGTAACAGAAGGCGCACTAATCCTTTTTGTGATACAGTTCATTTGGCAGTTTCCTCATTTTTGGGCAATAGCATGGGTAGGCGATACCGATTACCGCCGTGCAGGCTTCAAATTACTTCCTTCGCGTAATGGAAAAGACACAAATTCTGCCGTTCAAATCATGCTCTATACCTTATTTTTAATTCCTGCCGGTATTCTCCCGGCGCACTATGGTTTCACAGGGTTTGTTTCAGCAACTGTTGCAGTAATTGCTGGAATTGGCTTCTTAGTATCTACCTTTTCATTGCTCAAATCAGGTAGCGATAAAGCTGCTCTGCGCATTATGTTCAGCTCCTTTTTCTACCTACCCCTAGTGCAATTGGCTTACTTGTTTGATAAGATTTAAACAAACAAGCGTTTTCAATTAGCAGTTTTATCAAAAAACGAGTTTAATATATCCTTAGATTATGAAAAACGAATATATCATACCGGAGAAGCCCAAAACTACACTAGGTATGCACCCTCAGAAGTTTGCCATGTGGCTCTTCATTGTAAGTGTAGTCATGCTGTTTGCCGCTCTTACGAGTGCATACATTGTTCGCCAAGCCGAAGGCGATTGGTATCTGTTTCGATTACCCGAAATGTTCACCTACAGTACCGTAGTAATATTAATCAGTAGCGCCACGATGCACTGGGCGTATTTAGCGGCAAAGAAAGATAACGTGAACACCGTAAAATTGGCAATTGTAATCACAAGCATTTTAGGCGCGGCTTTCCTCATTATGCAATTTTTAGGATGGCAGCAAATGGTTGAAATGAACGTATACTTTGTGGGTAACCCTTCAGGCTCGTTTGTTTATGTGCTCACCGGGGTTCACGGTGTACACTTAGTAAGTGCCGTTGTATTTTTGTTTATAATGCTAATAGCAGCATTTCGGTACGAAATCCACTCGAGGAAACTCATACGCATTGAAATGTGTGCAACATATTGGCATTTCTTAGATGCGCTATGGATTTATCTTTTTATTTTTATGCTGATGAACCGTTAAGTTTACATTTAAAGGCAAAAACGCCTAATTTAGCGCAATACTATTTTCCAACTAATTAACTCATTACTGCAACATGGCAACAGCTACAATTGTAAAAGAAACTTCAGGAAGTGTATGGGGTGGGGGCAACCAACCCATGAAAGCTAGCTACGGCAAACTAATGATGTGGTTCTTTCTTCTTTCTGATGCCTTTACCTTTTCGGCATTCCTAATTACATATGGTGTACTTCGTTTCATGTATCCTGCTTACGAAGGCAACTATTCTGAGTTCACTTTTTCAGATGCCTATTGGCCTATTCCAGAAAAAGTTTACAATGCTTTTCCATTTTTTCATGGAGTAGATTTACCACTTGTTTTTGTAGGGTTAATGACTTTTATCCTCATTCTAAGTAGCGTTACCATGGTACTTGCAGTAGAGGCAGGGCATCGCATGGATCGCAAAGATGTTGAAAAGTGGATGCTCTGGACTATTGTAGGTGGAGTTGCTTTCCTTTCTTGCCAAGCTTGGGAATGGACTCACTTTATCCATGGGACAGACGAAGGCACAGTACTTACAAATGGTACATTATTTTATGGTGCTAACCTCACGCAAAACCAATATGGTCCACCATTATTTGCAGCATTATTCTTTTTTATCACAGGATTTCATGGTTTACATGTAACTAGTGGTGTAATATTAAATATTCTGATTTTTTACAATACAGTGATGGGAGTATACGACCGCCGTGGGCATTATGAAATGGTAGAAAAAGTAGGTTTGTATTGGCACTTTGTAGATTTAGTTTGGGTGTTCGTCTTTACATTTTTCTATCTCATTTAAAAGAAGAAATACACCTGCATTAAATTATTCAAACTATTCTTAACTGATAACTTTAAAATAACTATGGCACAAGATCCAACTTTATCGCCTGAAGAAGCTAAAAAAGCAAATATTAAGCATATAGTAAAAGTAGCGTTAATCCTTGCAGTAGTAACCGCTATTGAATTTGCCTTTGCCCTCAATTGGCCTGATGGTACCAGTCGGTTGATGTTGAACATCCTATTTGTAGTGCTTACAATTGTGAAGGCATTTTACATTGTTGCTGAGTTTATGCATTTAAGTGGCGAAGTACGTTCACTGCGTTGGGCTATTGTATTTCCACTCATATTTGTTGTGTGGCTTTTAGTCGCATTGCTTGTGGAAGGGGATATTCTATAAAGCTGTAGCAACAACCTTTACAAACAATTTTAGATAACTATATATTATTCTTTCTACAGTATTTTATTTAGGAAGACAACCTTTTATATGAAAAAAAGAATTCAAGCCGGTATGTTGCTACTCTTGTTAGCCATACCGGTTTTCATTTTTGGATTTTTGTACTTATTCGGAGAGAATAAATACGAAATTGAAGTAGTAGATCCCAAAGAGCTAACAATTTATAATCCTAAAGTGGTTAACTGTGAAGAAAACTTGGTTGATAGTGTGCACCGTATCCCTAGTTTTACCTTTACATCGCAAGCTGCCAAACCTTTTGGGCTTTCTAATTTGAAAGGAAAAGTCTTTGTTGCCGACTTCTTTTTTACGCGTTGCCCCAGCATTTGTATTGAAATGACTTCAGAGTTACTTCGCGTACAAGAGTTTTTTAAAAATGAACCACAGGTCGCTTTGGTTTCTTTTTCGGTAGACCCTACCTACGATTCCCCCGAAGTACTTGCAGAGTATGCTGAAAAATACAATGCGAGTACCGATAATTGGACATTTCTTACCGGCGAAGCAAAAAACATCTACGAGCTTGCAAGATGTGGTTTTTTCATTGTAGCAAAGCCAAATCAAGAAATTGAAAACGATTTTATCCACAGCGATAAACTTGTACTAGTGGATAAAGAAGGAAGGATTAGAGGGTATTATAGTGGCACAGACCGAGAAGATGTCGATAGATTGATTACTGAAATCCAGATTTTACTACAAGAGTACCAATAGCTGTTGCATGGTGATTAGGCACAAAAAAAAATGCTTGAATTATAAAAATGAACCTGCCCAATGCATTTCATTTGTAGTATCTCTTATAAGAAATGACTAGACCTTGGCTCGATAAACGTAATGAAAAAAACTACCTTTTGTTTATGGGGCTGCTCTCGGTATTGGTACCGCTTAGTATGGCATTAGTACTGTTTACCGCTCCGATTTACACAATTTCAGCACAGGTAAAGTATTGGTTGCCCATAGTGCAAGTAGGAATATGTGGTGCAGTTCTTATGGCTTTATGCCTTGGCTTTGTGGCAATAAAACTAAAAAAAGTACATTTTCATCGTTGGTGTATGCTGATGGTATTTGGGCTAATTTGTACGTTTTACATTAGTTACCTGCTGTATTACCTAGGCGAACAGTTATCGTTTTATGGGGATGTAAACGCCGATCGCCTGATTACCACACAAGAAAAAGAAGCGGTAGGAAATTACCGCTTCTTCTACTTTATCTTATTAGTTTTACATACCCTATTGGGGGTTTTTTTTGTGCCGTTACTTTTACTGGCACTCTATTTTGGGGCATCGGGGCAGGTAAAACGCCATCAGAAAGTGGCACGTTGGGCTTTACCTACAGGGGCATTTGTAGCGCTATCATATATTATATTGCATTTTATGATGATGCCATATACTCCCTAAACCGAAGACTGCACAAGTTTTCCATATAAGTCAAACGCTTCAGTGTCGGTAATTTCAATTTGTGCAAAGTCGCCCAGCCTAACATAAGTGTCTTTGGCTTCTACGAGTACTTCATTATCTACTTCCGGAGAGTCAGCTTCTGTTCTACCTATAAAATAGCCTCCTTCTTTACGGTCGAAAAGTACCTTCTGAATAGTCCCTACTTTAGCGGCGTTTAGTTCTTCTGAAATTTCTTGTTGAATTTCCATAACTTCTGCGGCGCGTTCTTCTTTTACTTCTTGGGGAACATCATCCTCCATACCAAAAGCATGGGTATTTTCTTCGTGCGAATACGTGAAGATTCCAAGCCGATCAAAACGCATTTGTTCTACAAATTGGCACATTTCTTCAAATTCAGCATCAGTTTCTCCGGGGTGCCCTGCAATAAGGGTAGTACGTAGGGCAATATTGGGTATTTTTTGGCGAATCGTAGCAATGAGTTCTTCGGTTTTTTCGCGGGTGATACCACGGCGCATTCGTTGTAACATAGCGGTAGAACCATGTTGCAAAGGGATATCAAGATAATTGCAGATGTTAGGGCGCTCGGCAATTACCTCCAGGATATCGAGTGGGAACCCTGACGGATAGGCATAATGTAGGCGAATCCACTCTAGCCCTTCTACATCGGAAAGCGCCTTTAATAAATCGGCTAATCGGCGTTTTTTATAGAGGTCGAGTCCGTAAAATGTAGAATCTTGGGCAATGAGCAACAACTCCTTTACTCCATTGCGTACCAAGTTTTTGGCTTCGAGTACAAGTTCTTCTATAGGGCGCGACACATGCTTGCCGCGCATCAAAGGAATCGCACAAAATGAGCAAGGGCGGTCGCATCCTTCTGAAATTTTCATGTAAGCATAATGCTTTGCCGTCGTAATGATACGTTCGCCAACAAGTTCGTGCTTATAATTGGCATTAAACTTTTTGAGTAACAATGGCAATTCCATCGTGCCGAAATAGGCATCTACTTCGGGAATTTCCTTTTCAAGATCTTCTTTGTAGCGTTCTGAAAGACAGCCTGTTACAAATAGTTTATCGATAGCGCCATCTCTTTTTTCTTCAACATACGACAAAATCGTGTTAACCGATTCTTCTTTGGCATTATCAATAAAACCACAGGTATTTACAATTACAATGTTTGCGTCATTCTTTAAAGACTCATGCGTGGAGTTAATGCCATTTGCCTTCAACTGAGTGAGCATCACCTCAGAATCGACTAAGTTTTTAGAACAACCGAGCGTTACAATATTAACTTTATCTTTTTTAAGCGATTTTGTTTTCAAGGTGTATGGGGGTTATCCGAATGAAAAATCAGCGTAAAATTACAATATCTCTTTACGATTCCCTATCCTCTTAGGGAATTAGCCTTTAGCAGTTGCGATAAAAAAAGGGGCACCTAGTGGCTCCCCTCTTTCCCAAAATATATGATATGAAAATGTGTAAGATTATGCTGAAATAGTTTCTACAGACTCGATTGTTTCGATAATACGGCCGGCAACTCGATACGGATCGGCATTAGAAGCAGGGCGGCGATCTTCCAAATACCCCGATTTATACCCGGTTTCTACAGTGGCAATTGGGATACGAATAGAAGCGCCCCGATCGCTTTCGCCGTAGCTAAATTTGCTTATATGTTGTGTTTCATGTAGACCAGTTAAGCGTTCGTGGTTATCAGAGCCATATACGGCAATGTGTTCGTCGCGCTTATCGCCGAAGGCTTCCATTACAGCCACATAGTATTCTTTGGAGCTGTTGTTACGCATTTTGCCATTTGAGAAGTTCGTGTGCATGCCCGAACCGTTCCAATCGCCTTTTACAGGTTTGGGGGCAAACTCGATATGTACATTGTATTTTTCGGCTATACGGAATAATAAATAGCGAGAAATCCATAGGTCGTCGCCCGATTTTCGAGCTCCTTTGGCAAAGCACTGATACTCCCATTGGCCTAACATTACCTCGGCATTAATACCGGTGATGCTAAGTCCGGCATCGAGGCAAGCATCGAGATGTTCTTCTACTATTTCTCGCCCTGCAATGTAATCGCTTCCTACTGAGCAATAATAAAGCCCTTGAGGGGCAGGATAGCCATTTTCAGGGAAGCCAAGCGGTCTTCCATCGCGCACAAGTGTATATTCTTGCTCGAACCCGAACCAATAGTCTTGCTCTTCAGGTAGTTTGGCGCGCATATTACTCTCGTGGGGTGTTCCGTCGGGGTTGAGTACCTCGCACATTACCAACCATCCATTTTTGCGTGCACTATCAGGGTAAGCTGCCACCGGCTTTAGCAAGCAATCGGAAGAGGAACCTTCGGCTTGTTGGGTAGAGCTGCCATCGAACGACCACATAGGAATTTTATCGAGTTCGCCGGCAAATTCGGATAGTTCTAAAATTTTGGTTTTACTTCTCAAATTCGATTCAGGCTTGTAACCGTCAAGCCAAATGTACTCTAATTTAACCTTAGCCATTTTTTATAGTAAATTGATAAAAGATAAAATTGTGTGTAAAAATATCCCTACAAATATAGGAAATGTATTAAATATTAAAGTATAAGGTTGTTTTCAAGCCTATTTTTTGGAAAAAAGCAGTAAAAAAAAGAGTAAAGATGCGTTTTTGAGATTATTCTCCGAAATTGCTTTCTGTGTCCCAGCTCTTTACATTCGTATGTAAAGGTATTCAGCGTAGTTATGAGCAATTTTGTAATTCATACTAACAAAGGCGAGTTAAATGGAGTGCTCTATGAAGAAAGTGCCCCCCAAACTGCTCAACATTTCCGTTTGTTAGCAGAAAATGGTTTTTATGATGGGCTAGAGTTTTTTAAGCACATCCCCGGTATCCTGGTGCAAACCGGTTGCCCTAAAAACGACGGAACAGGAAGTTCTGACTTTTATGTGAAGTGCGAACTAAATGGTGATGAACAGCGACATAAAATGGGGGTAATGGCTATGGCACATGCACATCGCGATCAGAGCGGATCACAATTTTACATTTGCTTGACTTCAGAGGCTACTTCTGCATTCGATACCAACAATACTTGTTTTGGGAAGATTGCTGATGAAGATCGTCCCATTCTTTCCGCACTTAAAAAAGGGGATTTTATTGAAGAAATTGTGTTTGAGTAGGCTCTACGCCCGAAAGCCTATGAACAAGATGTCGTCTAGCTGTTTGTGTGTGGTACCCATCCACCGCTCAAGATATTCGCTCAATGCCTTGCCTTGTTCGTCCATGGCGTGCCTATGCACTTCCATGAGTAGTTTATCTACGGTTTTTTGATAGATTTTTCGTCCCTCTTTGCCTCCAATTTGGTCGCGGTATCCATCAGTAGCCATATAACATTGTACCTCGTCGCCAATAGGCACACATTGGTTGGTAAATTCAATGTGCTTTTGATGATTGTACCCACCAATCGATTGTTTATCCCCTTTCAAGATAGTTTGAACGCCATCTTGAATAACCATCATTTGGTTGCGCGCACCTGCAAAATGCAGTTCGTTAGCGGCTCTATCAATCAAACAGATATTGATATCCATTCCATCGCGGTTTTGCGTCGCATCTTGCCGTAACACTTTAATCACTTGTCGGTGAAGCTCATTTAGAATTTCATTGGGTTGATAGACTCCTTGCGCTATCACAATCTTATCGAGGAGCGATTCGCCAATCATGCTCATGAATGCTCCGGGGACTCCATGCCCGGTACAGTCGGCAACAATCATTAAAAATCGTTTGTTGGGTAGGGCATGAAACCAGTAAAAATCGCCGCTTACAATATCTTTTGGGCGGTGTAAGATGAAAAAATCTTGCACCGAAGCTCCAATTTCGTGCTTCTGTGGTAAAAAGGCTTGCTGGATACGTTGAGCGTAGTTTAAACTGCTTTGTATGTTGCGCTGGCTTTTTCGCAGCGCTTTTAAGGTGTCTTCTAAGCGGTTGTTCTTCCGCTCGATATCGTCGCGCTGGGCGGCGATTTCTTCTTTTTGCTGAGTAACTTCGGCAGTACGTATTTGGACCTCTTCTTCTAGTGCATCCTTTTTGGCTTCTAGCAGCTTCTTATTTTGGATTTGCAATTGGTAAACTCTATCGGAAAGCCCTATTCCAAAAATGACAATTTGAGCCACTACTCCTATTTGAGGCAGGTAACTGTATACTTCAAAATCGCCTTTCAGCGGTCCGAAAAAGAAGAGCAAGAATAAGGTGAAACAGGAAATGAGCGCTATAAAGCCTGCTAATAGGAAATAGGCTGCTCGGTTTTTTCGCCTTACAATCACCACCACTACAAAGAAGAGAACGACGGAAAACGTAGCTAAGGCAAGTAGCGCCATCAGAATATCGGCAGTGTAAATATCGCCGAGCCACAACGAGATAATTGGGGCAATCATGAGTAGCATGCCAACATTGATTACTTGGTTGAGTTTGGGCATCACTTCGTATAAGCGAATGAATTTCTTTGAAAATAGCAGAAAGGTAGCTATGGACCCCGAGCCTAGATGCACAAAGCTTAACCGATGCCATTCGGGTAGCGAAGGCCACAAATAATGAAACGTGTAGTTGGTGTAGTTGATGCTAAACAACCCGGTAATGGTGATGTACAGTACATAATACAGATAACCCCGATCTTTCACCGCTAAGTAAAAGGCAAGGTTATAGATAACCATTACGAGCATTACCCCAAAGACTAGCCCGAATAAGAGTTTACGGTTAGAGTAGATGATGTTTTGGCTGGCTTGATCGTAAAGATTTACCGTTATTTTCTTGGGTTGATAGTGGCGCCAATCGAATTGAAAACGAAAGTATAGCGTATAGCTTGCTTTTGCAGGAAGCAACAGGTCGATTGTACCCGGAATATGACCAGCAAATTGGGAGCTTCGTAGTGAACGTTCAATATTATTGCCGGTGCGTAGCGTATCGATTACCTTTTTATCTTGGGTAACGAATACAGCAATTTCCGGGAAATATGTGGGCATTTTCATCAGTAAAGCCACATCTTTCGATTGCTCGTTAGTGAGCTTGAGCTTCCCCCAATAGCGTTGTGTGTTTTTGCCGATTCCTTTGATTAGCGTAAAATTATCGATGAAAAGCAAATCGATGCGCCCCGAAATTACTTGTGAAGTTTCGAGAATGCCTGCACTATCTGGCAAGATGAGCAGCTGATCGCTTACATCGAGCACTTCAGCTTCGGATATAGACTGCACGAATACTGTTTGAGCATTTGTTTGAGAAGCCGCTATGCAAATAAAAAAAGCGGATATCAGTATCTTAGCAGTTAAAGGCATTATATAATAGTATATGATGGAAGGAGATGGCTTCGCAAATTAAACGATTGTAGAGTAAATGCAATGTAAATCTTTCGGAAAGGTTTGGTCAGTCTACTTCTTCAGACCACGTGTATTTTTTGAGTATTTCCTTCGTGGGCTGATAGTTGGCACAGCCATCGAGCGATTTCCGCAAGTGTTTCAGGGCGCGTTCTTCTTCTCCTACCTTTAAATAGCCGAGTGCGTAGTTCAAATGCACACCGGGATGGTCGGGGTGGCGAAGCAATACTTTATAATAGTGTTCGTCGGCTTCAGTCATTTTCCCCTGCATGGCAAGTACGTTGCCTTCAGTGAGCGATTCGTATGCCGGGTGTCGTTTGGAAGCTGAGCGCATTTTATCCCATGCGTTTACAAAAAAGCCAACTCCAAAAACGGCGTTTTTTAGGGCATTTTGTTTAAAAAACAGTTCTGCTAAGGCATCGCTACAAAAATACTTTCGCGAAGAAAACTTGCTTTCTTTATACAAATAGTACATTTGGAAATCGGTATGTTCGCCAATTCGATCAAAAAATCCGGTTTCGGGGCAGGTTTTATACGCATTGCCTCCTGGGGCAAGGTATCCGTGTTTATCGAACAACGATTCGCAATACATACAATAGATATACGGTGTTTTCACTAAGTCTGTGAGGTCGATGCTCGCATCGCACTGGGGGCAGTTCATTTTTTGGAAAAAGTGTTTACGTTCTTCTTTTGTCATCCCTGCGAGGCGTTCAGCGATTTTTAGCCCTGAAATCCGCTGGTTAATCACTGAGGTGAGGTCTTCAGGGTATTGGCGCACGCGCACTACAAGGGTGGAGTGCTTCGGGATAAACCGCTCCGAAATTTCCCGACTCACCGTAGGGAAGGGATACAGGGCAATCACTACATTATTATGGAAGTAATCGACTTTATAAATATCTTCATAAAAAATGCGTTCGGTGCCTAAAATAACGCCATCACGGTTAACCCGGCCGATTTGCCCTACTACGCTTTTCACCAAGTTGCTATCATTCACAAAATTGAAACGGAATGTATAAATGGAAGCCTCTCGCATATCCAATAATTTTTGGTTTTAAGTTAGCAGAGTTCTTCTTTACACGCAAATACTAGTTTTGTTGCATGGATTCTAAAAATACCGATTACCTTGAAGAGCTTGCACAAATCGCTTTTCAACTAGGCATCCCGAAAGGGGCAACCCCTTTAGAATTGCCTCAAGGGCTGAACTACCTCGAAAATGAGTGGAAAGGGCAAACCGTTTGGATGGAAAGTAAAGCGTGGACACACCCTGTTTTTCGGCTTATTCGGTATACACGTTTGTTTTCCGAAGGCAGAATCAGCACATTTAACTGGGTAGTGTACCCGCACGACTGCTACGATGCCCCCATTTTTGCTAGCGACTTTGTGGTAGGTGCCGATAAGCTGCGCATTGCCGTTATCGATGCGATGCCCCTGTTTCCTCACGAAAAAAACTATGCTAACCAATGGATAACGCCTTTTGCCGATTTGCACCAAGAAAGCCTATCGATAGCCCCTGCGTTTGAACGCAAACTAAGTTGGAGTACCCGTTACCTTGGGGTGCATGCATGCCTTTCCACCGGAATAACTGCTATTGAACTTTCGCCATTGGTAGCTCTTTGGAAGGCATACATAGAACGCTATTGGGAACGTACTCAACATATTAGCCCGGTAAGTGCCGAACGCGAAGCTGCGGTAAGGGCGTGGCATCAGAGTTACAACCAAGCACCCCGCGCTGTGGAAGACCGCCGCAATCCGTACTTAGTCTACTTTGGCGAAACCTTGGGAAAACGTTACAATGCCGAGTTTTTATTCTCCGATACGTTTGGGCGTGCGTAACTACCGTATAAGAGGCAAACTTGGCTTGTACCACGTGCCATTAGAGGGTACAAGCCTCTTGAAGTTCCACATAATCACTCCAAAATTATATAAATAGAAAAGACCGATTGACGCCAAAAAGTAGGAGGGAGGCAGTGAAAATACGTGAACTATTTTTAAGAAGGCTACCAGAAAGGCGACTAAAAAGAAGGTGAGATTCCATGAAATCTGAAAGTTTACGATAGCTTTTCCCATTTCGTTAATGCCTTTCACTTTATCTTTTTGTAATACCCAAATCCCCATTGGGATAATAATGCTTAGCAAAGGGAACACAAGAAAACTACACTGCGTGAGTGTGAGCAGCCGCTCCACGGCAGGGTCTTCGGTAAGTTGCCAATCGATGAGTGCTTCGGGCGCAATCTCCAAGGCACGGCACAAACGCTGAAGGGAATCGCCACGAGGGGAAGTTTCCCCATTTTCAATGCGTTGGATGGTGCGTATGCTGAGCTTTGTTAGGTCGGCAAGTTGCTCTTGCGAATATCCTTTTTGGGTTCTAATCTGTTTGAGTCGGCTTCCGATTGTTGAGGTATTCATTGGGGATAAGGTATCTTAATGAAACATCTGTTTTGATACCTCCAAAGCTAGTGGTTGCCTCACTATGGTGGTACGACATTGCTACGACATTTATGCGCCAATAGGCAAATATCCCTTTAAGGCATGAGTTATCTTCCTCGAAGTATCGAGAAGCGAAGCCCTACCGTACGGAACTTATTACGCTCGTAGTTAGTCGCTGAAAACTCGTGTTGGTAATAAGTGCTCAGTTGCAAGTGCCAATCTGTGCTAGGTGAGTACTCCACCCCAACGGTAAACTCTCCTGTACCACTCCAAAACTGCCAATTTCCTTCTGTACGCAAAAAGGGAAACTCTCCGGAGTTGCCTCTGTCGTCATCATCATCGTCGTCGTCATCATCATCATCATCATCATCATCTTCTTCTTCAAATCGGTATTCAAACTGTTGATTTATGCCTAGTGTGTTAACAACACCTGCCCCTACAAACCATTGAAAACGCCCCGAATGAATGGGTAAAACGTAGCGAATTTGCAACGGTACTTGAAGCCGGTGATGGATTGACTCAATCGTTTCGATATAATCGCCTCGGTCGTAAGTTTCTAAACCGGGAAACCGTCGGATAAATCCTTCGGCATAATCTCCTTCGTATACTTCATATAATTCATACGTTCTTTTTTGGTAAAGTAGCCCCATATTTAATCGCCAACGCTCGCCATACCAAAACTCTGTTTGAATACCCAAAGAGGGGATAGGGTAGGCTTCTCCTTGCATAGGCTTGCCAAAGCTACTTCCAAAAGTAAGTCCCCAGCGCGCGTGGCTCGGAAGCAATTGCCCAAGTGCTTGCCCAAATCGAGAGGTAGAGGTAGGCATTTGCTCGGGCATCGGAAGCAAAGAAGCCTCCACGGCAGGAAGGGGTGGCAAAGAATCGGGTTGAAAAAACGGAATGCGCTTTAAGAGTGCCAGCGGTGATGTAGTTAACTCGTTTGAACCAGCCTTTTCTTTGACCGAAGTACTTTTCTGTACATGAGTTTCTAGGGTATGTGTAAGGGAATCGGATGTGGAAGTTCCTTCATCCCTTTGTTTGCGGAGTGCATTATTTCCTCCAGCGGAAGATTGGCTGCCGGTAGCGCTTACCAAAGGCGTATAAGTAGCCGATGGGGCAACGCTTGTAGTGCTCAATAGCCCAGAATTGCTAGCGTTGAGCTGCATTCGGTTGGTATTACGAGCAGTGCTGCCAAAATAGGTGAAGCCTGCATACTGTTTCCCATTCTGTGATGCGTTGCCATAGGCTTGGGGCAGATACTGCCAGATGTAGATGGTATCTTTTTGCGATGGAGGCGCTGCCGTTTGTATCGAATGTTGCAGCGAGTCGATTTTTAGTTGCATGGTTTGGAGTGTAAGCAGCATGGCTGCGCGGTCTGCATGGTGGAGGTCGTGGTGCCACCAGCCCCAGTAAATATTGCCAACACTCAGCAGCACTAAGGCAGGAATCCACAACCATTTGGATGTAGCGCCCCAAAAGCGTTGCCACGGGGTAGCAGGTAGTTGGCTTTCCAAAGCTGCCCACCCCATCGTTTTATGCGTATCGTGCAAGGAGGGTTGGTAATTCTCCAGCCTGTCGCGCATTTTTTTATCAAAATCCTGTTCTTTCATAACTCTGTGTAGCTTCGTTCTTGTGCATGAAGTGATATCATTTCTTTGAGCTTTGCTCGGGCTTTTGCCAAATTCGATTTGGAAGTACCTATGGTAATACCGAGTTGCTTTGCTATTTCTTCGTGTTTGTACCCCTCAATTGCATAGAGGTTGAAAATGGTGCGGTAGGCAGGGGGCAACGCCTGTACCTGCGTTAACAGTTCCTGTTCTGAAAGGCGGCTTAGGGTAGCCTCAGAGGTATGCACCGAATGGGCTTCTTCGATATCCTTTTGGTGCGAAAACTTTAGGCTTTTTCGGTGGTAGTCAATCGCCGTGTTAATCACGATGCGTCGAAGCCATCCTTTAAAGGAGCGGTCATCGCTATACAATGCTATCTTGGTGAAAACCTTCAAAAACGCATCGTTTGTAATTTCCTGTGCCTCCATGTTGTGGCTTGCATAGCGCAGTGCTACACTCATTGCATAATTATAAAAAAGCATGTAAAGCTCTTTTTGCGCCTTACGCTTTTTCTTTCGGCAGCCTTTTAGTATCGAAGCGAGCTTCTTATCAGAGATTTCCTCCACGTTAGGTCTAATGTTTTGAAGTCAGAATTTGCCTTTGCATGATTTGCTTTCCCCAACACGTACAAAGTACCCAAAAGGGTTGCCTCATCATTCAAAAAAATAAAATCTTCAGTTAACACTATAGGAGAGTAACGGGGTTCTATTTTATAAATGCACGATAAACCCACCGCTAAATAACAAGTTGTTCAACCCGCCGTTAGGTGGACGAATGCCGGCATTGCTAACATGCCGAAAACCTGCCCGGAAATCGAAAAATAGGGTTTGGTACAGCCGCAGGGTAATTCCTAAAGCGATATTATCGGAAAAGATGAATCCTTTCGATTGACGTTTCGGCGCTCCGGATATGTAATGTGGCCCAGAAGAAAGTAGCCCATAAAAGCTTAGGTGTTGTGTTCGTTGCCGAATTAAAATGCCCAAGTTTACTCCATATTCATACCCCTTGCGTATTTCGTTGGAGAAACTGTCGTACTTGTAGCGGGTCAGGTTGTATTGCGGCTGAATGCTTAGTTCTATACTGGTGGCTTTTTTTTGTAGAAATGTACGATGATATTGAATCGTGAAAAAACGAACCTCGTACTGGTAGGGTTGGCTACCGGTGATTTGTTCTCTTACACCGTACCCTACCATGATTCCTATGCATTGCGTGGGTTCTTCGGGTTCAAAGTGCGATTGCCCCTTTAGAGTAGTTATGTTGGCAAACCAGGCAACATAAACCCAAAGAATATGGGCGCTGAGCTTCATGGTATTATCCACAAGAAGAAGGGAATACTTCAAAAAGTAACAGGTAAAGGGTATTTTATAGGCGTAAAGCTATTCAAAATTGTCTAGCCTTTTTCCATATTAATAAATGCAATTGTTTTATACCTATAATTAAGAGGAATGGGAATTTTTGGTTAATTTAGAATAATGGA
>CAYMYI010000095.1:0-17129 GCA_964394585.1 uncultured Roseobacteraceae bacterium | reverse complement strand
GTCTGCATGAAATAGTCTAATAATAAACTGTCCTAAATATCAGGAGACGACAGTAGCGTGTTTAATCCCTCTTTTTACGCTTTTGCAAAGCTGTCAGGAGGATGCTGTGGAAATTAATAGCACTATCGAGTTTGAAGCGTACATTGAAGAGGAGATGGATTTTCAAAAAATCCCTGCTGTATCGGTGCTAATTTTTGAAGAAAGTACCGTTTTGTACGAAAACTATTTTGGGAAATCAGATCTAGAGCAGAATACGCCTTTAACTTCCGAAGATATTTTTTTGCTTGCTTCTGTTTCAAAAGTGGTTACCGCTACAGCGCTGCTACAACTCTTCGAAGAGGGGAAGTTTGCATTAGATGACCGCATCAATGATTATTTGCCGTACCCTGTTAGCATCCCTAACGAAAACACTCCTATCACGTTTCGAATGTTACTGACGCATACATCGGGGATTGCCGATGGAAGTGCACTCGATGGGCAGTATTATTACAACCAAGATAGCCCCGTTGCCTTAGATGATTTTCTACAAAACTATTTAGTGCCGGGGGGGCGGTATTACAATGCAAGCGAGAATTTCCACAACTTTAAACCTGGCACTCAACACGAATATTCTAATGTAGGCAGTGCTCTAATTGGGGCATTGGTTGAACACATTTCAGGAAAAGACTTCAATACGTATTGCAAAGAAAACATATTTGAACCGCTAGGGATGACTCACACGTTTTGGCGCTTAGAAGAAGCCGTACAAGCCAATGCTTCGATGGTACGCCCTTACAATTACGAGAACAATCGATGGGAGCCTATCCCACACTATACTTTTACCGATTACCCCAACGGGGGGCTTCGATCGTCTGCACGCGATATACATCAGTTCTTAGCTGCCTATGTGCAAAATGGCAGTTCCCAAAACTATCAGCTTTTAGAGCCCGCTACCATCCGTGCTATGGTTACGCCTCAGATTCTTTCGATTGATGCGCAAGTTGGTTTGCACGTGTTTTTAATGGATGCTGCTAATGAACTTTGGGGACACGATGGCGGCGAGGAAGGCGTAGCTACCATCATGGCATTTAATACAACAACGAAAGTAGGTGCAATTATTTTCACAAATCACGGTGATGCCGAACTCGACGATATTCTTGTGCAAGCCTACAAATTAGGACTGAGCCTATAATGTTCCATCCTTACCTAAAGGAAATTTTTTAAATCAGGTATTAAAAAAACCTGTTAGACGATAATGCTAACAGGTTTCGAGCAGAAAGTAGTTGGTTTTCAAGTACAACTTAACGGAATGAGGTTACTCTTTGCTAACGCTGCCCGCCCCGGAAATTTTAACTGATTCGACATCGGGGTTTCCGCGGTAACGCACCGAAGTTGCGCCAGAGGCTCGCACATTCAGCGTTCCATTCACATTTATACGAATTTTTCCCGCTCCGCTCGCACTCACTTCTGCATTTTCACCTTCAAGTTCAAAGGCATCGAGGGTACCTGCCCCCGATAGGTGAATCTCTTGGTTAATTGCCTTACCCGATAACTCTATCTGCGAGGCTCCAGAGGCATGAATTTCCAGGTCGTCGACTTCTAGCGCCAGTTCTATTTCGCTAGCCCCACTACAGTGCAGCTCAAAGTCGCTAGTTTTTATAGGGTTTTCTGTGGTTACAGCGCTAGCCCCTGAACAGTGTAGTTCGTCGATTGATTTATAGGTAATGTACACATCGCCTTTTACGTTGTTGACTCCTCTACGCGCTTTCACTTCTAAGGTATTGCCGCGCACCTCGGTAATGATATTGCCAAGGTCGTCTTCGTCGGCTTCAATGCGGACTGCTTCGCTGCTACCTGCGGACAGATATACATTGAATGCGCCGCCTACTTCTATGCGCGAAAAACCACTTACTTCACGGTTTTCACTCGTTTGTGCGTAGGAAACTAAAGCGAAAAGAATTGTTGCTAAAAATAGAATGGGCTTTTTCATGATTTTCATAATTTATGTTGAAGATGTATACAAGGTTATATCCGTTAAACGGCTCGGCTAAATAAAGCAGATTGCCTTTCGTTTTGTAAAAGCAATCATCCATAAGACTCATCCTTTTAAAAGAGGTTGCACATTCTTATCTTTTTTTTGTTGCATTAGCAGAGATACCAGCTACAAGACAGCACCCTACTTACGCTCACACTACCGAATGAGATTCTTTTGTTTTATAAACATTCTAAAATATCCCTTCTTCGTAGTGGGTTTGGGGCTTGCCACCCTAGGGCAGGCACAAGATTTTAGCGCACTCAGCAGCCAACGGTGCAAGCGCATCGCCTGGCAAAAAGAAGCGTTTCGCCTCGATACGCTCACGGTATACCCAGCCTCCATTCGTGTAGTTCCTCCCAGCCTAACTTTCTCGTACGATGTTGCCACGAATGCACTCACCTTGGAAAACAACGGAAGCCCACCGCCCGATTCGGTTACACTCTGCTACCGAGTGTTGCCCTATCGGTTCGACCGTACTACTGCCAAACGTACTCAGGTCGCCACCGACTCTGGGACTTTTGTATTTGCCCTGCCTAACCGCCAAGAAGAAGGATCGTTCGATGGGTTGGAGCGCGATGGAATATTTAATGCTACGGGCATCGAACAACTTACGGAAGCCACCGAAATTGAACGAAACGGCAGCCTGACTCGTGGCGTTTCCTTTGGTACTGCACAAGATGTGTTCGTAAACTCTGCGTTGAACCTGCAACTCAGCGGGCAGCTCACGCCGGAAATCAGCATCGAAGCGGCACTTTCCGATCAGCAAGTGCCCTACCAACCTGAAGGCAACACGCAACAACTCCAAGAGTTCGACCGTGTGTTTATCCGTCTAAAACATAAAAAAGGGGCACTGAATGCCGGCGACATCGTATTCCAAAACCCCGAATCGGAATTTCTGCGGTACTACAAAAATGTGCAAGGGGCACAGTTCGACCTACAACTTGGCGATACTGCGGCGTTGTCGTCGCAAACGCGCATGGGAGTTGCTGTTGCCAAAGGACAGTTTTTTTCTCAGAACATTACGCCCTTGGAAGGAGTCGCCGGGCCGTACCGACTTACAGGGCCTCGCAACGAGCGGTTTATTGTAGTGATGGCAAACTCGGAACAGGTTTTCTTAGATGGGCAACGCCTAGAACGAGGGTATACTCAAGATTATGTAATTGATTACAACACAGCCGAAATCACTTTCACGAATCGTATTGTCATCACGCAGTTTTCGCGCATTCGGGTCGATTTTGAATATGCCGTGCAAAACTACAGTCGCACTATTTTGCAAGCTGACCAGCACTTTTCGCACAAAAAATGGAGCGCTTCCGTCCATCTGTACCAAGAGAAAGATAACCGTAACAATCCGCTATTATTTTCCCTTACCGATTCCGACAAGCAATTACTCGCTTCGGTTGGCGACTCGCTCGACGATGCCGTTGCAGAAACTGCCGTGCCTATTGAGGAGTTTTCGCCCAACCAAGTTTTATATACGCAAAAAGATACGGTAGTAGGAGGGGCGGTTTTTTCCATTTTTGTAAGAGCAAATCCAGGCGATTCGCCCCTGTTCCAAGTAAGTTTTTCGGAAGTAACCCAAGGCGGAGGGAATTACATTGCCGCCCAGCCCGATGCTAACGGTCGCGTTTTTGAATGGGTCGCCCCGGATGCCTCCCCTACACAGCCTCGTTTCGCTCCGTTGCGGGTAATCCCTGCCCCGAATAAACGCTCCATGTGGACGGGTCGTTTTCGGTACAACCTAACGCAACACTTGCATTTGTTTTCCGAACTTGCTTTTTCTGACCACGATGCCAACCTATTTTCAGAAAAAGACCAAGCCGATAACCAAGGCTTTGCCGGCAAAGTGGGGGTAGTACTGCGCGAAAAGCCCCTGAAGAAATGGAACCAAAGCACTTGGAGCAGTGCGATTACTTACGAATACGACGCCCCCAATTTCCGTTTTATTGATCGATTTCGGTATGTAGAATTTGACCGCGATTGGTCGGTTTCCGATACGTTTCCCGCTACCGATCAAATCTTACAAGGCTCTTTTCAATTACAAAAAGATGCCCAAAACTTTCTACGGTATAATGCCACGTGGCGGCATCGTGAAAACGCCACCAAAGGAGTACAACAACAACTTCATTTTGCTAAAAAAACAACTTGGGCACGGCTAAGTACGCAAGCGTTTCTGCTCAATGCCGAAACTCCTACCCTACGTACTGAGTGGATACGGCTATTTACCGATATAGCATACCCAGGAAAATGGATTGAGCCCGGTTACCGTTACCAACTCGACCGCAACCGCGTATTCGACCCTGCCTCCGATTCGGTTGTACGCTCCGCCATGAATTTTGAGGCACACCAATGGTATGTGCACAGTGCCGATAGCCTCCCTGTGCAATTCAAAGCTTCGTACGAATACCGAGAAGACCAATCGCCTGTAGCCGGAACACTGCAAGCATTTACAACGGCGCAAACCGCCAATTTAACCGTACAGCACCAAACCAAAGGCAGCCGATTGCAGGCATTTTTCACCTATCGCACTTTGCGGCAACAGCAAATGGAGGGCACGCCTGTTGAAGAAACCATTACCGGGAGGCTCGATTGGCAAGCCACTTTTTTAAAGCGAGCGGTACAATCGGAATTAACCTTTGTGAGCAATTCGGGGAGGGAGCTGCGCCGCGAATTTGTATTCCTCGCCGTTGATCCTGGTACAGGCACGCACACATGGCGCGACGAAAACGAAGACGGCATTCAGCAATTGGGCGAATTCTACGAGGCTATTAACCCCGACGAACGAAACTTTGCTAAGTTTTTCACCCCAACGAACGAGTATACGCCGGCGTTTAGCACCCAAATTAACCACCGCTTGCAATTGCAAGCGCCGGAGCACTGGCAGCAACAGAACGGGGTTAAAAAGTTTATCCGCCGATGGAACTATAGTTCATCTTTGCAATACCAACAGCGGAGCACTCGGGCAGAACTCAAATATCGCTTGCTTCCTTTTTTATATGCAATCGGCGACGAAGACCTTCTCGGAGGAAATATCGCATGGCGTAGCGAATTGTTTTTTAACCGCCGATCTGCCCGTTTCGGGATGGAGTTCCGTACCCTATACAACCAGCGCAGGCAGTTGCTTACCAATGGCTTCGAAGAAAACAGCCAATGGAACCATACGTTCGCTTTGCGCATTACTTCAAGAAAGAAACTTACGCTACGTGTAGAAACCGGGGTAGATCGTGCAGAATCGATAGCTGCTTTGCTCAATAACCGAAATCTGGATATCCAAACATGGAGTGTAAGCCCTCAGCTAACTTGGTTGGCTTCGGGGAAATTTCGGCTTACGGCACTTATCCAACATAAAACCAAAGAAGACCACCAAGGCGAGCCTACCGATAATACAGCATCGCTCACTACGTTTAGCATACAAAGCCGCTGGAACCAAGGTGTACAGAGTTTGCTATCGGGGAATGTGAGCTTTACGCAGGCTAACTTTGAAGGAGAGGTAAACTCTGCCCGAGGGTATGCGCTGCTAGAAGCTTTACAACCTGGCCGCAACCTGCAATGGCAAGTCAATTGGAGCCAACGTTTAAAAGGAGGGCTACAGCTTACTTTTAGCTACACGGGCAGGCGGCCCGAGGGCGCTCCGATAATTCATATAGGCAGAATGCAAGCAACGGCATTATTCTGATAACCTTTCCATAAAAATTTGCATTCTTACCTTTGTAATCTTATACTTTTACCTAAAGAATCGTTTTTCAGTGAATTACACTCTACCATGAACCGACTATACATTCTCTTATTCATCATAGCCTTTAGCCTCGTGGGGATGGCTCGTGTGCAAGCACAAGGCGAACGAACTACCATTCAGCTATCGGGCCTTGTGATTGATGGCGACAGCACCTACGGCATACCTGGGGTGCACGTGTATATCCCACGTGCCGGTTTGGGCACTACCACCAATCGCGCAGGTTTTTTTACCATCCCAGCCCTTTCAGGCGATACGGTCATCATCAGTGCAGTAAGTTATAAACCCCAAAAACTGATTGTGCCCCAACGCAACGACTTGGGAATGTCGGTACTGATTGACCTGAAAACTGATACTACCTTTTTGCCTGTGGTAGAAGTATTCCCCTACCCCACCGCCGAGCAATTCAAAGAAGCATTTCTTGCGGTACAACTCCCCGAAGACGACTACCAGACCCTCGCTAAGAACTTAGACCCTGAGATGATGACACGCATGGCGATGTCGATGCCGATGAGTGCCGCCTCCAACTATCGCTACCAGATGAACCAACAAGTGAACCAGATGTCGAACCGTTTCTTCTCGCCCACGTTCTCATTCTTAAACCCGTTTGCATGGGCGCAGTTTGTAAAATCGGTGAAAGATGGGGACTTAAAGAAAAAAGATAAATAGCCATTTTATCGAAAAAGCTATTTTTACGTAGCATTTTACAATAAATTAGAACCCTTGGTGAAAACGCCTGGGGTTTTTTAGTTTTAGTTGTGCTTTTTTTACAAAATTTGCACGATTCTATTATTACACTGATTCTTACATCGAATGGGACTTTTCGACTTTCTAACAAGCGATTTAGCAATCGACCTTGGCACAGCCAACACGCTCATCTTACGGCAAGGAAAAATTGTAGTAGATGAGCCTTCTATCATTGCACTCGATCGCGCTACGGGCAAAGTGATTGCCATCGGCAAAAAAGCCATGCAAATGCACGAAAAAACGCATGAAAACATCAAAACCATCCGTCCATTGAAAGATGGGGTGATTGCCGACTTCCATGCTGCCGAGCAAATGATTCGAGGAATGATAAAAATGATAGACACGGGAAATCGGATTTTCTCTCCGTCGCACCGTATGGTTATCTGTATTCCTTCGGGTATTACCGAAGTAGAGAAACGTGCGGTACGCGACTCTGCCGAACATGCCGGCGCTAAAGAAGTATACATGATTCCCGAGCCGATTGCCGCTGCGATTGGGATCGGAGTGGATATTGAGCAGCCCATTGGCTCTATGATCGTTGATATTGGTGGAGGTACTACCGAAATTGCCGTAATTGCCCTCTCGGGCATTGTCTGCGACCAATCGGTACGTACAGCAGGCGATGTGTTCAACCGCGATATTCTCGACTATATGCGTCGGCAGCACAATCTTTTAATTGGAGAGCGCTCAGCCGAAAAAATTAAAATGGAAGTAGGAGCTGCTATCTCTGAGTTAGATAACCCACCGGACGACTATGAAATCCGTGGTCGCGATTTGATGACTGGCATCCCCAAAGTAATCAAGGTGTCGTACACCGAAATTGCCTTTGCCATCGATAAATCCATTTCAAAAATTGAAGAAGCCGTATTAAAAGCCTTGGAGATTTCGCCTCCAGAACTTTCTGCCGATATTTACGATAATGGCATCCACCTAACCGGTGGAGGGGCTTTACTACGCGGACTCGATAAACGTATTGCCGTAAAAACAAAGCTGCCTGTACACGTAGCCGATGAACCTCTGCGAGCCGTAGTGCGCGGTACAGGTATCGCTCTTAAAAACTTAGACCAATATAAAGCAGTGTTGATGACCTAACTCCCTTCACTGATTTGTTTAACATTGATAATACTGAGGTAGAGAACCAACGCTCTACCTCCGTTTTTTGAGGCGAACGCATATGCAACAACTCTTTTATTTACTATTTAAATATCGTGTGTTTCTTACGTTTGTTGCTTTGGAAATTGCAGCTATATGGCTGATAATTAACCAAAACACCTATCAGCGTGCCGCCTTTCTAGCTTCTTCGAACCAAGTAGTGGGTACTATTGATAACCTTCGAAACGATGCGGCATACTACCTTAAATTAAAAGTAGCCAACGATACACTGATGAACGAAAATGCACGGCTACGCAAACTGCTTAATGGGCTCTATGTACAAGTTCAGGAAGTTTCGAACGACTCTGCCTACCGCAACTACAACTACAGGGCAGCGCGTGTAATCAATAATTCGTTGTACCGTTCGCAAAACTACCTAACCCTTAACAAAGGTACTGCCGAGGGTATTACCGAGGGCATGGGCGTTATCTCGCACGAAGGTGTAGTTGGGCAAGTCAAAGCTTGCTCAGAGCATTTTTCAACCGTATACTCAGTGCTGCACTCCGGTCTTTCTATTTCGGCAAAGTTGAAAAAGTCAGGTATTTTGGGTACTGCCCGCTGGGATACTGGCGATCCTGTCATGGGTACATTTCACGATATCCCACGCTATGTGGAGGTAAACCTAAACGACACCATTGTTACTTCGGGGTTCAACCCAGTATTCCCGGAAGGCGTTATGATTGGCACTGTTACACAGGTAGAAGAGGGAACTTCAGAAAGTTTTTTAGATATCAAATTCCGTTATGCTACTGACTTTCGAAAATTATCGTATGTCTATGTGGTGCAATACTATCGTCAAGCGGAGCGCGATTCGTTAGAACAAGCCACCATACTAACCGAATAACACTCCATGGGAAATCGAGTTATTTTCAGCATCGCCTTTCAGTTTCTGCTGTACATTGTGTTACAATTGGTTTTCTTCCGAAATGTAGCCTTGTTCCAAACGGCATTTTGCTACATGTATGTTGGCGTGGTTTTGTTACTTCCGTTCGAAATAGATAGAATCCCGCAGTTACTTTTAGGATTTTTATTGGGGTTATCCGTAGATATTTTTTACGATACGCTAGGCATGCATACGTTTGCAACAGTCGGGTTGGTATATGCACGCCTGCTCATTCTCAACTATTTACAACCCACTACCGGCTACGAGATGGGTGGTAAGCCCTTTTTGCGCGATATGGGGATGACTTGGTTTGTTACCTATACGCTGCCTTTACTGTTTATTCATCATGCGTTGGTGTTTATCATTGAAATCAGCGATTTTTCTTTATTCCCACGAATCGTTACTCAAACAATTGGCAGTACTTTTTTCACCTTTTTGGTATTACTGATTGGGCAAATTATTTTCTACCCGAAGCGGAGAAGGCGGTAGCACAGGGGTCTTAGAATGCTCCACGAGCAAAATGCTGTATATATGCGGCAAAGTCCATTAGTAATGCCACTCCCATATGGATCATCACTCCTCCTAAGATAGTACGGCTCTGCAAAGCAATAATCCCTAAGATATACCCTCCGAACACCGAGCCAATAGTCTCTGCCATCGGTTTGCCAAAATGCAGAAATGCATAGGTAGCTACCATAGGCAAAATAGCATTTTTCCCTAGCACGTTTGCCATACCTATTACCAATGCCCCCCGAAAGAGCACTTCCACAGAAATGAAATTGAATCCATAACTGATTTCGTACAGAATACTACTTTGCAAGGGGGGTAGCCCTCCTACCGAAGCGTAATACCATGACTTGAACATGGGGTAGGTCTTCAAAAAGCTTGGCTGGAACGATGCCCAGGCAATGAGGGGCACCATCACTAAGAGCATAATTAGGTAGGGCTTGTACGAAAATGCCCCGAAATGTAAGCCATAAATCCCTGGAGTTTTATCGGCCCACCATTGTTTCAGCATCCAAAGGACTGAGATGTAAATGCCAATGCGCAACAAATGCCGTACAATTTTTTTGAGGTAGAATTGCAGAACCGGATCGTTGAGTTTCTCGATAAAATAGTAATGCCCATAGAAGGCTTTGGTGAATCCGAGTAAGAGAATAAACGCAGCACTTCGCTTCCAAAAATCGGAGTTTTGCCAAAGCGTTGTTTCGCCCTTCCAATACGCTTGGGGGATGGCTATGCAGTAGTACGGGAAGGCAAAATAAAGAGGATATGCAATAAACCCCCATGGTGTGCGAAACGTGCGATCGAGGATGCTATCTTCAAAATCGAAGGTGTAATTTAGAGTAATTGTAACTATTAAGAAGATAAGGGTATACCCATAAAGCTGCCCATGAAAATGCTCTTTGGAATGGGTAATTATGCCTTTACCAACTTCTTTAAGGGTTGCCATGGCTAGTCAATCACTTTCATTCGCTTGAATGGCTTGGTTTCATCGAAGAGTTTTCGGAATGTAATATGCGTTTTATAGATTTTCCCGCCGACATCTTCGGCAACACGCATCATTTTGGGGTTAAAATCGCCAATCCAATTCATTTCAAATTCTTTGTATTGATAGTTTGGCACATGTGCAATTTTGGTATATGCTACTACAATGGCAGCCTCTACGCCTTTCCCTTGGTATTCGGGCACTACACCAAAGACTACCCCGAACATCTTCTTTACTTTTATCACTTTTAAATACCAAAGAAATTTGAGTTTTGCTAAAAGGTTAAACTGCCCATTTAGGTGTTTCACAACTTGGTTTAGCTCCGGGAGCATGATGTGAAATGCAATAGGCTTTTCTTGGTAGTAAGCAAACCAAACCAGTTTTTCATCGACGATTGGCTTGATTTTCTTCATAATATTTAGTGCTTGGGCTTTGGGCATTTTACTTACTCCGCCGTGTTTCCCCCATGCCTTGTTGTAAATGGTACGGAAGTCTTCCGCATACTTTTCCATCTGTTTTAACCGCAAGTGCTCAAAGGTGTAATTAGAGTCATTGTAAATCCGTTCAGCTTTTTCGTACACTTTGGGTTTGAGCCTATCGGCAACTAAACGGTTGTAGGTAAACTGTTTGAAATACTCTTGGAAACCATATCCTTCGAACAACTCGCGGTAGTAGGGAAAGTTGTAGGGCATGCAGTAGTTGGGTTCGTGAAACCCTTCTACGAGGCAACCCCACCATTTATCGCGATCCCCAAAATTAATAGGGCCGTCCATGGCTTCCATACCCCGTTCCGCTAGCCAAGCTTTGCAGGCATCGAACAGTTGATTAGCTGCGGCTTGGTCGTTCACACAATCGAAAAAGCCCATGCCTCCGGTGGGTTGGTCGTTATCTTTATGGGTAGTTTTAGAGTTGATAAATGCTGCAACTCGCCCAATAGTCGTCCCGGAGTCGTCTTGAAGAATCCATCGAGTGCATTCTCCATTGCGAAATAGTTTGTTCGTTTCCGGGTTAAATATCTCTTCGATGTCTTTATCGAGCGGTCGGATCCAGTGAGGATCCTCTTTGTATAACCGAACGGGGAGCTGTAAGAACGCTTTGATGTGCTTTTTCTCGGTAACTTCGATGAGTTGCATGGATACAGGCTAAAGTTGAAACATAGTTTATGAAAGGGCAGCAAATTGGCGTAAAAAGCGGACGTCGTTCTCAAAGAAAAGTCGGATGTCTTCCACTTTGTATCGGAGCATGGCGATGCGTTCAATGCCCATTCCGAAGGCAAAGCCTGTGTACTTCTCAGAGTCGATACCACAATTTTCCAGTACGTTCGGGTCTACCATACCACAGCCTAAAATTTCGAGCCAGCCGGTACCTTTGGTAATCCGATAGTCGGCTTCCGTTTCAAGGCCCCAGTAAATATCCATTTCGGCGCTAGGCTCGGTAAACGGGAAAAACGAAGGGCGAAAACGTACTTTTGTATCTTTCCCAAACATTTCTCTGGCGAAATAATACAGCGTATTTTTCAAGTCGCGGAAACTCACATTTTCGTTCACATAGAGCCCCTCAACTTGGTGAAACAAACAATGCGCACGTGCAGAAATGGCTTCGTTGCGGTACACACGCCCGGGCATAATTGAGCGAATAGGCGGCTTTTGTGCTTTCATGAGCCGAATCTGAACGTTTGAGGTATGAGTACGTAATAAGATGTCCGGGTTTTTCTGTATAAAAAACGTGTCTTGCATCTCGCGTGCAGGGTGGTTCTCTGGGAAGTTTAAAGCCGTGAAATTGTGCCAATCGTCTTCCACTTCGGCGCCTTCTGCCACATTAAAGCCAATGTTGCGGAATACCTGCGCAATGCGGTTGCGAGTTTGGGTAATGGGGTGGATTGTGCCTAACTCATTAGGCACGGGGGGGAGGGTAAGGTCGCCGTGTTCTACAGTGCCCGCTCCATTTTTTTGCTCTAGCTGTAACTCTAGCGATTTGAATTTATCCCACGCTTTATTTTTCAGCTCGTTCAACTGCTGACCCATCGCTTTGCGCTCTTCGGGGGCAACTTCTTTTATGTTTCCCATTAATGCTGTTACAGCACTCTTGCGCCCAATAAACCGAATGCGAAATGCTTCTAACTGTTCTTTGGTTTCAGCAGTTGCCTGTTCTATTTCTTGCGTGATGGCGGCAATTTTCTCTAGCATAGTAGTTTGTTTTGATTCAAGAACGGACAAAGGTAACGATTCTGCCGCAAGTAGAAATGCCATTTACGTACAGATGCTCCATTCGAGTTTTCCACAAAAAAAATCCCCTTCGTTGCCAAGACTGAACGAAGGGGATTCGGCATCTTTTCTACCGAGGGTTATTTATAGGCTAGGTAAATATCTTCAGCACTGAGAATCTTTTTCATTACATCTCTAAACTCTGTGTATTTTTCAGCAGGAATGGTGTTGTTATCAATAGTTACCTTGCGGATTACCTTTACTTTTTTATCTGAGATTTTTTCGAACGATAGGGAGTAATCCATAAAGAACGATTGGATGGCGAAATCTGCTGGCAACTCTTCAAATGTCTGATCGCCTTCAATTTCATATACTAACTCGGCGTCGTAAAGCTGGCAGGGCTCGTAGTTCCAATACAATACCGGGAAGGCGCGGTCTTCTTCTTTGAAAACATCCGTTGTAAAAATTTGATCGGTAAACAATAGTTTAACTGCTTTCAAGCCTCCAATTTTAATTACTTCTCCTTCGGCTTGCAGTTGGGCGTTTATGTTGAAGGTATCTTCGTTGGCAATTACCTCATCTAAGGTATAGTTTTCTACCTTGCTTGGGTTTGTAAGTGCCCTGCCCATCAGGCTGGCAATTTCTTCTTTTACCTTCTTTTCATTAAGCCCTTCAAAATGATGACGGAAACGAGCGGCTTCAGCGCCTACTGCCTTAAAGTTCGTCCGGATTTGCAAAGCTCCATCTTCAATGGTTATGGTGGAAGAGCTTCGGCGTTCGCTTTGCAAACGCGAAGGCATCGTAATTTGAATGAGGTCGTTCCCTACGTTATTATCAGGTGCATTCGGAATTTCCAAGGCTTGTGCCATTGCTAAGGAAGTGGGCACTACACCAAAGGGTAGTTTATCGTCGGTAAGTTCTTGGTAAATGGTTTGGTTGGGCAGGTTGATTTTCACGATGCAGTGGTCGAAGCCAATGGTAGGTACCCGAAGGGTTGTTTCGCCGTTTTCGCGTGTGCTCACGAGTACAAGGTTTACATCAATTCCTGCCTTTTTTGCAAGGGCATAATACAGCATGGAAAAGTCTTTACAATCGCCAAGTTGAGTACTTACAGTTACATAGGGTTTTTGCGGGATGTATCCGCTCTGGCGAAACGAAACATAACTGTAGCGAATTTGCCGCTGAATGTACTCGTAAATTGCTTGGGCTTTTTCCATTTCAGTGTTAAACGTTTTGCCCTCAAAGATTTGGTCATACACTTGCGCTAAGTTGTAATTATCTTGTGCAAGAGGCAGGGTAAGGTCGCTATACCAATCGGCGATTGCCTTCCACGAGTCGAGCGAAGAAAAGCTTAGTCGCTTGCCCACTTCGGCAAGGGAAGGCATATACGGTTCATCTGGTGCTTTTGCTAAGTTAGAATAACTCCACTCGCGCACCTCAAAATCTTCTAATTGCCGCACAGTAGGGCTTTCTTCTACATTGATATTTTCAATGCGTAGTGGGTAGTTTTCCGGCACAAAGAGGCGCAGTTTAGCATTTTGTACAGGAACAAATGCATTGAACACATGATCGGTCCAAAACTCTTTGCTCAGTTTACCGCCAGAGTAGTTGGTAATACGATATACGATAAATACCGCATCGCCTACTTCGAGGTTAGGGAATACCAAATCGTTGTAGTTTTCTTCTGCAGGAATTTTCTGTCCGTCTTTTTTCACCGTTTCGGCTTTTTCAACTAATAAACTTTGGTTCGAGCTTGTCCCGATGGACGCTTCTTGCCAGTTGCGCAACCCATATTCTGTATTAATTTTCACGGCAAGCAAATGGTACTCCATTGAACCTCCTTCTTCGAAAATCACATAGTTATTTTCATCGAAGATGTATTCTGAGTTATTTTCTGAATCGAGGGGAACTTGCAAGGCTGCATCAATCAGTTCGTAAGCATCTTCTTTTTGGAAAAAAGAAAGGAACGTTTGTTTCCCTTCCAACTCGCGGATACTCTCGCGAGCACGGAATAGATTCGGGTTATAGCTCACCGCGTTGCGAAACGCTCCGATAGCCTCTTGGGTGCGCTTTAGTTCTTTAAGCACGATTGCCTTATCGTTCCAATAACTTGCATCGTACGGAGAGTTTTCAATTCCTTTATTCAGATAAGCAAGGGCATCTTCAAAGCGATTGAGGCGGAAACATAAATTGGCTAACCCGCGCGTAAAGCTTTGTTCTTCGGGGAATCGTTCGTGGCGTTCCTCCATAATTTTCATCATGTTGGGGACATCGTTTTTATCGTTGTACATCTCTAAAAGAAGGTTTTCCACCTTGTTATTATAATTATCTTTCAGGAATCCTTCTAAGAGTTTAATGCGCTGCGAGTCGTCAACCCCCATACTTTTCATAATGTTGAACGTGAGCGATAGGTAGTACACATCTTCCGGATATTGGTCAAAGGCTTGCGCTACCAATTCAATCAGGGCTTTATACTCTCGTTTAGCCGAAAGTAATTCCATCTTTTTATTGTAGTAGTCTTGGGTATTTTTCCCTAATATGTTGCCAATGGTTTCTAGGTGTTCAGCTGCTGCTTCGTAATCTTTGTTTTCTAGCGATACATCGAAATCGTACATGGCAATGTACGTAAGGCTTTCGTCGACCGCTCGGATGGCATCCACTTGTTTCAAAATTTGCGTTCTATCTTCTAAGTTGATGTAATTATTGAGCAAATAAGTATTTACAATAGCATTGTTAGGATACACCTCATGTAAATTTTCCAAAATGCGCAACGTAGCGTTGTGGTCATCTTTCCGAGTATACACCCGAGCCAGCATTAAATTACTAATTAAGTTATTAGGATCATTTTCCAGCTTTTTCTTGAAAAATGCTTCTGCAAAATGGTCTGGCACATCGGGCGAAGCCCCCTCATCTTTTGTATAGGGTGCGTAGGTAGTAGAGCCGGTAAGCGCTTCAATGGGCGCACCGTTAGGTTCTAATAAGCGCACGATGTAGTTAGAGTATGTAGTTGCCTTAGTGTAGCCTAACTGTACTAAAATCCGATTATTACCCGCTACTAGCCTAGCTGGCACCTTGTACAAATCTAATTCAGTAGTTTGCTCTTTTTCTTGCGCAACCATCAAGCGATCGTTGACCCACACCTTAATTGTACCGGCTCCTCCTACTGCTAATACGACCTCGCGTTCTGTTTCACTTTGCACAAAGGTTTGCGCAAACACTACTGCTTCGTTCTCATCAAAGTGGTATCGGGGAGCGTTCCAAGGATCTTTTTGAGGGTATTTAGGCACAAACCATTGAATTTCTGCATTGGTTTTTGAGGTAAATGTAGCATCAGGCTGAGGGTTTGTAATGGGAGGGTACTCTTTGTAAAATCCGCTGTTCGAGGTATTATCGAAAGGGCCTGTCATCTGCCACTTTTTAAGGGAATGCACAGCATCCCACTCTTCGTGTGCTGCTTTTAAATCGTTGGAGCGCATATAATGCATTCCGTACACATAATGTGCTGACGCTTTTAGGCTTTCGTTAATGCGGCT
Source organism: uncultured Roseobacteraceae bacterium (assembly GCA_964394585.1). Taxonomy (GTDB): domain Bacteria; phylum Bacteroidota; class Bacteroidia; order Cytophagales; family Flammeovirgaceae; genus CAYUJH01. The sequence goes on along the minus strand of CAYMYI010000095.1, from coordinate 1,374 downwards.
ATCTTTAAATATTTTTTTTAGGAGGGTTAACTGCTCTTTGCTCTTCTTAGAGTAATCGTTAAATACCGCATCGCTAAACCACAAGGCATACAGGTATGCCGAAGGGTCGTCGAAGCTATCATATATTTCAAGGAAAGTTTCTACCGTATTGGGTTTTCCTTCTGCATCGTTGAGCAGAATCAGCCCAATGGTCGCTTCTACTTTGGTAGCTTTTTGCTTGCGGGCTTCTTCTAAAAGTTCACGTGCTTTGGCTCGATCGCTTTGCTCAAGAGCTTCCCATGCTTGTTGAAGTAAGTCGTTAGCATTCGCAGAGTAAATACCTGCCAGGCCTATGGCTATTACAAGCCATAAAGTTTTTATCAATTGCATAATATAAAGGATGGAGAATAAATAAAATGAATAGATTTATTTGTGAATATACGGTAGACGTACTATCCAAAAAATAAATAACAGATTAAGATGGAGGCGATGATGCCAATTAAATCGGCAAAAAGTCCACAGGTGATGGCATAGCGTGTATTTCTGATACTCACCGAACCGAAATATACTGCTACAATATACAAGGTTGTGTCTGTTGCTCCTTGCAACGTAGAAACCATACGCCCTACAAAAGAATCGGCACCAAAATTTTGCATTGCCTCAATCATCATCCCGCGGGCGCCGCTCCCACTGAGCGGTTTCATAAAGGCGGTGGGTAGCGCATCTACAAAATCGGCGTTGATGCCCAAAGAAGTAAATACGAAGGCAATTCCGGAAGAAATCATATCTAATGCTCCTGAAGCGCGAAAAACACCAATCGCCACTAACATGGCAACTAAAAAGGGGATAATATTCACTGCTACCTTAAAGCCTTCTTTCGCTCCTTCTACAAATACCTCGTAGGCATTCACTTTACGCCATAGGGCAAGTCCTACAAACGAGACGATGATTCCGAATAAAATGATGTTGCTCACCAAACTCGAGACCAATGCAGTTTGCTCTTGCGTTAGCTGCTGAAAGCCCCAAATGGTAAAAGCGATGATCGCTAATAGCCCGCCGAGGTAGGCAAGAATTACCTTATCCCATAACTTGATTTTTTGGTAAATTGAAACGATGATTAGTCCGCCAATGGTAGAGCAAAGCGTCGAAAGTAAGATAGGGATAAACACATCGGAAGGTTGTGCTGCTCCCATCTGCGCACGATACATCAGCACTGTAATAGGAATAAGCGTGAGCCCGGAAGTATTCAATACCAAAAACATGATTTGGGCATTAGAGGCCGATTCTTTTTCTGGATTAAGCTCTTGCATTTGTTCCATCGCTTTGAGCCCTAGGGGGGTGGCGGCATTGTCTAAGCCTAACATATTGGCGGAGAAGTTCATCATAATAGGGCCC
>CAYMYI010000094.1:8206-17383 GCA_964394585.1 uncultured Roseobacteraceae bacterium | reverse complement strand
GCCGAATTCTTCGAGTTGTTGGCTCACTTCTCGGTTAATTTCTTTCAATATTTCTTTAGGATTAAACCCTAAGTTTTTCTCTACTTTTTTTTTGCCAACCTGTTGTAAGGCTCGTAAAGAAGCTACACGTACCCGAAAAAACTCATCGAGGTTTGAAGAATAAATCGCTAAAAACTTGAGGCGCTCGTATACTGGTAACGAGGCATCGGCAGCTTCTAATAGAATCCGTTTGTTGAACCCAAGCCAGCTGAGTTCGCGGTCGTAGTAAGCAGGCTGATTTTCCATGGTAATAGTTAAGAGTCTTAGAAATGAACATTGGAAAATACAGTATTTTGGGTTTCAAACAAATTACGTAACCAAACGGAAACGTAGAGTTCAACTATTTGCATTATTTTAATGATTAACTTGAGTACTTAATTAAGTATTATCACAACACAACCTATCTCATTTGGAATCCTAAACTTTTTTGATATGTTGTGAAGATAGAATCTTATTTTTTAAACTAATCGAACAACTTCCCCACTATCATCATGAAACGATATACCCTTCACAATTTTGAACATCTCAATCTTAGGCAACGTGGTCAGTTTGTTTTTAACGCTGGCAGTTACATTGCCAAGAGGAGAAGCCCCTTGTACATTATGGCTCTTTACGAGGTAGAAAAGCAACTTTTTGAGGTGTGGTTCAACCATTTTGAGAATACCGTAGAGCGTATCGAAAGGCTCAATCAACAAAATTTACTGGCATACGCTACCGATGCCAGCTTTGCCGCTACCGATTTTTTTGAGTGACCATAGGGCGAAAGTGCGTGAGACAGTAGTAGTAGGAAAGCACAAATTTCTTAACTTGAAACAGAGAAAAACTCCACAAAACTGTTTAACCACTTACTCAACATATGGCATCGAACTCTGAAAACACCATTCTAATTGCATATAATGAAACGGCTAGTGCTAGTTTTGTGCAACAACTCACTACCTACCTTTCCGATAAAGAAATTAATGTAACGAGTACCGCCACCCTTGAGGGTAACGAAGCCTTGCTACAAGCCGCTGATAGTGTAGTATTTGTAATCACTCCGGCGTTCATTCTTTCTACGCAAGGGCCCGCCTTTATTGAACAGGCATTGCAAGCCGATAAACGATTGGTGCCAATCGTGCATGTGGCACCTCCTGAAGAAATGGAGGTAAAAGAACAACAAGAAGGGAAGGAAGTAGTACACATCCTCTCTGAAGAAGAAATCTGGAGCCGGTTGAACTCCGAAATCAATAAAATAAGCCGTGTAGATTTTACAAAGGCGGATACATTCGAAAAAGCAGCCGAAACGCTCTGTATCCGCTTACGCAAAACCCAAGAAACCGGTGTAGAACGCACCATCATCTTAGAAGACGACGAGGAAAGCACTACTACGGCTTCAACGCAACAGTTGGAAGGGACGAAAAAACCTTTAAAAACACATATAAAAGATGTGTTCATTTCATATGGTAGAAGAGAGAGTTTATCGTTTGCCTCAAAGCTCTATCAGCAGTTATCCAAAGAAAACATCGATGCGTGGTTCGATTTTGTGAATATTCCCAAAGGCGACGATTTCCAACAGCGAATTGATAACGGCATTGAAAGTGCTCATAACTTCATCTTTATCATCTCGCCGCATGCTATCATGTCGCCTTACTGTTTAAAAGAAGTGGAGTTGGCAGTGCGTTTGAAAAAGCGCATCATCCCGATTATCCATGTAGAGCCTTATAAATCGGTAGAAGTAACCAAAGTAGTCGATGGGCAGAAAATTAAGGAAACGCTTTCGAAAGATGATATTTGGAACATGCTGCACCCGGCAATCGGCGAACGCAACTGGGTGTTGTGTAAAGAAAAACCGGATGATGACAAACCCAGAGAAGAATGGGAGCCTATTGACGATTTTGAAAAAGGATTTGAGGATCTGCTAGCGTTAATCCGAAAAGATGCCGACTACGTGCAAAATCATACTCGCTTTCTAGCCAAGGCGTTAGAATGGGAAAGCCACCAAAAAGCATCGGAGTATTTGCTCACTGGCCGCGATCGGGAAGAAGCCCTCAAGTGGATGCTTACCGAGTTTCATCCTCCGGAACAGCCTCCCTGCGAACCTACCGATTTACACTGCGAGTATATTTGTGAATCGCGCAAGAATGCGGAAAACCTACTCACCGATGTGTTTGTGTCATACGCGGCTGAAAAAGATTTGCCCGAGGGCGAGCAATCTAGAATTCTTTCGCTACGCCATAACATCACAAAAGCCTTAGCTCGGCATGGAATTACCACTTGGCTGCACGATCAGGATATCCAAAAAGGCTTAGGTAGTTTCGAAACCGCGATCTATAAAGGCGTTGAACAAGCCGATTTGGTACTATTTTTCATTTCAAAAGAATCGGTGAAATCGAAGTGGTGTTTACTCGAACTCGAACATGCCATAAAATACAATAAGCGCATCATTCCGTTACTAATTGAAGAAGTCCCCGAAGCGGAACGTCCCGAGGCAATTCAGAAATTGCAGTACATCAACTTTACCGATAACGACGAAGCCCGCGTATTAAAAACCAAGCGCGATAAGTCAGATTTTGAAAAAGATATCGATGAGCTTGTCCGTGAAATTCGCCTAGATCAACACTATTTCCGCCAAGCTAAAACGCTATTAGTGCATGCGCTGAAATGGAAGGAATCGGGTGAAAACGATAGCCTCATCTTACGCGGATACGAGCTTAAAAACGCAGAAGACTTTATTGAAACCGGGGCTATGAAGGCAATACCCCCTACCGATTTGCACAAAGAGTTTGTGGAAATAAGCCGCCGTAAAAATGCAGAAAGCGAGATGCATACCGATGTGTTCATTTCGTACTCAAATAGCGATAGCGACTTTGCCCGCCGTTTGAATACTGCCCTACAATTGAAGGGCAAGAACACCTGGTTCGACCAAGAAAATATAGCGCCTGGCATAGAAAATCCGCAAGAAGAAATTGATGCGGGAATCGAAGAAGCTGAAAATTTTGTGTTTATTATAACACAAAAGTCGGTACAATCCGAAGATTGCATTCGGGAAATTACCTACGCTGCTAAAAATGGGAAACGGATTATCACATTGCAATTGCAAGAGGTAGAATCAAAAAAAGAGCTGCCTGAAGTGCTACGCCGTCTTAAAAAAATTGATTTCCAAAACCAGCCATTCGATCAGGGGTTAGCCCAGCTCATCCGTACTACTGAAGAAGATGTTGAATATGTACGCTTTCATACGAAATTGACACAGAAAGCGCTCGATTGGAAAAAAATAGGCTATCCTAAAGATTTACTACTTCCCCCGCTCGAATATCAAAATGCTAAAACTTGGTTCGAACAAGCCCAAGAAAACACCAAGCAACCCGAACCTACCGAAATTCAAGCAAACTATATCAAAGCCAGTTTTCAAGGCATTCGCAAAGCCAAACAACGCTTTGTGCTCTCAGCAGTAGGGGTGGGGGTTTTGTTATTTATAACCGGGTTATTTGTGTATTACAATACGCAAAAAGCTAAAGAACTTGAAGTACAGCAGTTTATCTTAAGCTCTCTCGATCCGTTAGTTAGTGCCGACTCTGCAGTGAAATATGCATACAATGGCTATTTACGTACCAACCCTAAAACTCCCTATGTGATCAGAAACGTATTTAGAGCGTTGGAAGAGTATGAAGAAAAACGAGAGAATAGCCTGATTGCCGATGAACAGCTTAATCAAACCACGCAAACTCCTGCCGATAGTAGTAGGGCACTTTCAGAGGGAACTTCTCAATCCTCACAAAGTAGCTTGTTTCGGTTTTTACCGCATGAGTTCGTTGGTAAAATCAAATTTCTGCCTGAGACAAATCTCATTGTAACGCTACAGAATCCTTATCTTTCCGAAGATGAACGAAAGGAATTAGCACCTGCTGCAAAACAATATTATTTTGAAGAGGTGGACTATGATCCGACGTATTTTGGAGCATTTGACTCTTACATCGATCAGTACTTCGATAAACATCAAGGAGAAGTCCCTTTGAAACTTTGGGATGGTACGACCGGGAAGATTATCAATGAAATCCATCTGAGCAATGTGCGATCATATTTAGGATTTGACGATACAGAAACCATCAAAATCACCGATGCACATTTTGGATTGGAGTTTGGCAACGGCATTATAGACTTATTACTCGAAACCAATTCATCAAAATATCCTTATCTGCTATGGCGATATGACGATAATTACTTAGATACCATTATTTATAATTTGGAGGTTACCAAAGCCGCTATTTCGCCTTCAAAGAAATACTTCGTCGACCAGGATAAAAGTGATAATCTCACGTATGTGTGGCAAATCGTTCCAGATGTTAAGCAGGTCTTGAGTTTATCCGAAAATATTACACAGTTAGTGTTTTCTCCTCAAGACGATTACATTGCTTATGTTGACCTTGAGCAGGGTGGCGAGAGTACTGTGCAGTTATATAACATTGCGGAAAATGTTGTGGTTGCCTTGTCTCATAGCAACAAAGTAGAATATGTGGAGTTTTCGTATGATGCTGAAAACCGACTTTTGCTAACAGCAGATTCCTCCCAAATTACCATATGGAATATGCAAGGCGAGAAAATAAAGTCATTTGAATACAAAAAAGATGTTAGCATTCAATACGATGAAGAACTTTATGCCAAGACAAAAAATGCCTACCAAGGAAATGTGCTCTTTCCAGCACGCCGAAATATCATTGTTGAATTTTTAGATGACAAAGCGAGTATTTACAGTACATCAGGCGAGCTCCTCAACACAGTTTCGTATGCTAAAAGTGCTAGTGGTAAGTATATCTCCCCGGATGGTAACTACTTTATCATCGCTCATAACGATGAAGGGATGCTTTACCCCACAGGGCACGACGGCTCCGGAAACTCCCTAGAACCTCAAGAGCTAGAAGCGCTTGGAAATATTGAAGATATTACGTTTTCAGATAATAGCTGGGGATTTCTTGTAAGCTACCGAAAAGGAAGTAACGACCGATTATTTAAAATAAAAGGGGAGCCTATGGTAGATCTTTACTATTTAGGAAACTACCGAGAAACCTTTTCCGAAATTCGAGCCGCTCATTTTTCGCCTGGTGGGCAACGTATCCGTGGAATTACCCGCTTTGGCGTAATGCTTTGGACGCCCGAACAGCAGTTAAGATATACACTTGAAAGTCAGGATGCTGAATTTATAAGTATCCTTCCTGATCACCCTCCGATATCGCATCTATTTTATATAGTAGTCGCTATTTTGCTGATTACCACGCTATATGTGTACCGAATTGCAATGCAAATGAAGTACTTTATGGCAATAACGGCGTTTAAAGAAATCGGTATTTATGGGGCGTTGTACATAGCTGCAACAGTGATATTATTCATTATTTTTTCAGTAAATAATGGAGACGAACTCATTCAGTTTTCGTTGCTACTTTATTTTGCCGTACTTATAGCATGTTTAGCGTTGTACGATGCCTATAAAGATACCTGGCAGCAGAAACCAGCACTGCGGTTTGGGTATGCAGCTTTGAGCCTAGCGATCATTCCTGCTGTGCTTTATTTAGCAAAAGACGTACTCATCCTTGACTTATTTGAGCCTAACTTACGCGATATTGACCAGAGACCGAGCAAAGATTACATACTCAACGAAATTGCTTTAGCCTTTGTGCTAGGCGGAATTCTTACTTTATTTTTATTTCTACCTCCGTTTATTGGGTTTCGACTTGTTCGTAAAAACCAACCCAATAAAGCCTACTTCTACATTTCCTTATTTACGCATTCCCTTGCTGTAATGATTGGCTTTTTTGCCATGCAAGACCACAACATTCCGGCTCTACTGTTAGGCGCGGGAATCATCTTATTACACCGTGTTGTAGTACAAACCCTTGCTTGGATAGAACAAAAGCGCTATCTACAGCTTGGTGTGTACATTGTATTATATGCGATTATAGGTTGGTTTTACTATGTAGCAACACGCGGAGAAATTGATGTGTTCGCAGGCGGAATTGCCCTTTTTTACGGGCTAGTTGCCATGTTTGCTTATCTGAAAGATACTCTTTCAAAAACGTTTGGCAAACGCATGTATTCGTTGGTGCTGCTTCTAATGGTATTAGTACTTGTTACGTTTATTATCAGTGGGCTATCGAACGAAGATGAAACCAGCTTTATATGGGCTGTTTTATTGGCAATACCACATGCCTTTTTATTCATTCCTTTACACATCGCTTTTCAGCATTATTATGCAGAAAGGTTGAAACCTTTCTTCTATTTCGTATTTGCACCTATCTATTTATTGGTGTTTTTCTTTCCTACGTTACTTTGTAGCATTCCTCTCCATTTAGTGTATAGCCGGCGGTTTTCTACAAAAAGCGGAACCAGCCGTTGGGTACCGTGGGGCATACTCACTGTATTGAATATAGGAACTGTCCTTACAGCATGGTTTTTACTTTTTCTGCCTATAAATCAGGGAGTTGGCTTATTAATTTATTTATTGTATTTCTTGATAGACGCTTTCATTTTATTGTTTCGCCGCAAGTGGCTACCTGACTATATCCGCGAAAGCATTCAGATGGGTCTTCAGTATCTAAGTTTGCGTCGGAAAAAACAGTTGGGTATTGCCAAACCAATTCTAGAAGTAGAAGTGAAAGAAGAACCTGAATTAGTAGCTTAGTAAATAGTTTGTTTACATTGAAGAATTATTAAATAGCTTGTACTATGTTAAGAAAACTTTTATTAGGGTTTGGAGCACTCATCGTTTTAGTGATTGCCTATTTTGCTTATTTAATCTTTACGACACGTTCGCACAGTCCGCAAGATACTATTCGGTATGAAAACGAACAGTTTAAAATTGAGGTAGTGTATTGCCAGCCTTATAAGAAAGGACGGTTGATTTTTGGCGATAAATCAGAAGGGGCACTTGTACCGTATGGAGAATATTGGCGCACAGGTGCAAACGAAGCAACCGAAATTGAGTTTAGCACCGCTGTGCAATTCGGAGAAACCACAGTAGAACAAGGGCGATATCGCTTGTATACTGTGCCGGGAGAAAACACCTGGAAAGTAGCATTAAATAGCGAATTAGGGGCTTGGGGATATTACGAACCCGATTACCAGAAAGATGTAGTTTCTATTGAGGTAGCCCCCCAAGTGCAAGCCCCTGAAATAGAGCAGTTTACGATGAGTTTCGCACAAGAAGGAAAGCGTATCATGTTACAGATGAAGTGGGAAAGTACCTTAGTAGAAGTACCTATTCAACCCATGGAATAGTTCTTCAAAAAAAGTACTACCTAGTTGATGAAAAAAATCATTTGTATCTCTACAAATGATTTTCGATTAAAAAATTAAGATTTTAACACTATCGAACGTGTTCTACCACTTCTGTCTTATCTTTTGCTTTTTCGCTACTTTCACTCCTCGATTTAGAAAAAAGAGTTCCTAAGAAAGAGAGTAAAATAAGTGCGATTGAAAGAGTGGAACGTAGCTGGGTAGTTAAGAGTCTGCGTTTCATAAGCATTCCATATTAATTGATTGTGAAGTTGCTAATAATACATCAATAAATATACTTTGATATTTAAAGTGTTGATATTCAGATTTTTGCTTAATCGAGCGGATGAGGGCTTTTACGAATCAAATGTGCATATTCGAACAATGTTTGCTGAAATCGCACAGTTTTATCGCAGCATAGTGAGTTTTATTCAAGTGCCTGTAAAAAAAGGGGAATAATTCAGTATAAAACTAGAAACTTTACGCAGGTTTTAGGGGCTATTCCTCTTTACGTTCTGCTTTTTTGAGTTTACGGTATTCTTTTTTATAAGCTTTTGCCTCGTCGTGCGTGGGGTGTTTTTTGTCGGCGTGTTCTAGTATTTTTTGGTAATAAATCCATGCTTCATCGTAATCTTTCTCGCGCTTAGCAAACTGAGCTAAATAAGTGAGGGCATATAGATAGTATCCTGAAGACTCAGCATCAATAGCCTCTGCATACCCTACAGTCAGCTGGTAATAGGCTTTGGCTTTGGCAAAATCTTGTTTCGCTATTTTGTAGATAGAAGCCAGGAAAAAACTCGCATAGCGCCCACTGATTTCTTCATAGCCTGTTATGTTATTGTTGATTTTGTCTAAAATACTTTTGCAGATAGGTTCAAGCTCATTGTATTGCCCGGTTTGGTACAGCATACGGGCATAAAACCGATGGAAATACGGGTTATCGGGGTAAGTGTTATGTAAATATTGGGCAATGCGCAAAGCTTCGTAGGGGTTGTTTTCTTCGATGGCAAAAATGCGCATAAGAAAGTATTGGGCTTCTACTCTTGTGTAGAACGCCTCGCGCGATACGGTTTGTAATTGTTCTATTCCCTGTGCTTTATCGCCTTTATCAAAAAACCATAAAAAAGGACGTAGCATTGGATAGTTTTCAGGAATCCAAACTGAGTAATAATTATAAAGTCCGTCCCCGAAGAGCAGCTCAGGGCTAAGGTCATCTTTCTTGCGGCAATATTCCATGTATTTAAGAGCGCGTTTCCCTACAATCGCAGCTTTGGTCCACTGCTTTCTTTCGGAGTAAAGGCGACCTTTAAACCCATAAGCGCCAGCTAAAAAAAAGGACGCTTCTACATTCGATTCGTCTTCGTCAAAAAGTTGTTCTGCGAAGATGATGGAGGAATCCATATAAGCTAAAAATACCTCATCGTAAGTTTCATTATTGAGGTTAGGAGCAATTTTCCACCATTGGCTCAAACCCAACAAGAAGTACGGTAATGGGTGTTTGGGGTAATACCGCCGTAACCAGTGAAACTGGCTTTCAGCTCTTTTGAACTTGAAATTATACAAATCGTCAACTCCTGAAGTGCATTCGATTTGCACGGTTTGGTTAGTGAGTAAATACTCTACGCTATCGATATGGGGCAGCATTTTAGTAGGGGTTTGCGCCCATAGGGTAGTTACACCCGTGCCGATAAGATATCCTATAATTAGAATTCGAAGATTCATGGCAGATAAGAAGAAAGTATGAAGTTCTTAGTATATGAACTTTAGAGGTGATGTTCCTCTTAGAAAAAATGACTTATAAAAGCTCTTCTATCGCTTCGTAACAAGGAATTACGGCTTTCGTTTCCTGCAGCTTACATTATTGCTTCATTTTTAACAAAAGGTAAGGACAAA
>CAYMYI010000094.1:0-8196 GCA_964394585.1 uncultured Roseobacteraceae bacterium | reverse complement strand
TGCCTTGCCTCACACTGTTAAAACTATTCTGCATTGTAGAGCAATTCGTAATATTCCGTAGCCATGCGGTCTGAACCGAAAAAGGGCAATACCTCTGTCATGCTATTTTTCATCAATTGCACCCAATGTTGCGGTTTTTTGTAATATGTAGGAATTACTTGCTGCTCCAAAATATCGAGCAAGTGATTTAGGTCAGCCATATCTTGTTCGTGTACGGGCAAGTTGGTATCGGCAGTAGGAATAATAAATGCATTGTGATTAGGCTTGGCAAACTCAGGAATCCAACCATCATTAGTTGAAAAGTTGATAGCGCCATTCATAGCAGCAGTCATTCCACTAGTACCGGAGGCTTCTCTAGTTACCCGCGGGGTATTGAGCCAAATGTCGGCACCGCGTTTCATGGCAGTGGAAAGGGCGAGTTCGTACCCAACGAGTACTGCACAATTTTTATACGACTTGCTTAAATGGACTAAGCTATTGAACGTAGAAATAGCGCTAAAATCCATCGGGTAGGGTTTGCCTCCCCAAATAATCTGCACGGGGTAGTCATGGTTATTGATAATCGCTTCAAAACGTTCGCGTTCTTGGGCAATAAGATCGGCACGCTTATAGCCGGCAAACCTTCTTGCCCATACAATTGTAAGTATATTCTCGTCAAATAATTTCCCGGTTTGGTCTGCAACGATATCAAAAAGTCTACTTTTGAGCACTTTTTTACGCTTTACAAGGGCTTCATCGTCGTTGCGTTCAAGGGAATGATATAGGGGAGCATCGGTCCAATAGTCTTTGTTTTGGGCATTTGTGATGGCGATGATAGGGCAAGTATTTCCATATCCTTTCCACATTTTCCGCGATACCTCTCCATGCAACTGTGATACGCCATTGGCGAGGCGTGCCATTCGCAAGGTAGCCAAACTATGGTCGAATACGTTTCCTTCTATCCCGGTGATTTCGCGCACAGTATTCAGCGGAACGCCTGCAAAAAAGCTCATCTTTTCCAGTAATCCAATCTCAGTTTTAGCATTTCCGGCTTCCTCGGGAGTGTGAGTAGTAAATACCAGTCGCTTTTTTACTTCTTCAGCCGATTGGAATTTATTATAAAGATAAAAAGCAGCAGGAAGGGCGTGGGCTTCATTTAAATGATACACCTCGGCATCGTACTCTAGAATATCGAGCAGTTTTGCACCGCCCACACCCAATAAGATATCAGCAGCTATCTTGGCAGCTTTATCAGCATCGTACAAATTATGTGATATAGAACGAGCTAGGTAATCGTTTTCGGGGATATCAGTCGATAAGAAAAACATCGGTACTGTACCAAACACATCAGGGCTCAGATACCATACTTGCACCACCACAGGGTGTTTGTTTACATTAATTTCGAACCGGATTCCTGTATCTTCTAAAAAACTGTAGTGCTTTTCTTGGAACAATACATCCATCGATTGGTCTCCTTTCCGGATTTGGTCGTAATAACCATGTTTCCATAAAATACCAATTCCTATAAAATTTTGCTTAAGAGCATGTGCACTACGCATATGAGAGCCTGCTAAAAAGCCCAAGCCTCCAGAATATATTTTTAACGGTTGGGCAATGGCGAACTCCATACAGAAATAGGCTACACGCTTTGTAAATGCAGAGTTATATGCATAAGAGTGTTTAAAGTCTTCAAAACGTTTCATAAATAAAGGTTGGTTATAATAGATTAGTAAGAAACAATAGTTGTTAATGTGTTTCCTGAAAGGCATTTAGCTTACAAAAAGCATGAAAAGCTAAAAAAACTAGGAAAGAACGTTTGCTAAATGCAACTTACAACAGTTACTACACGATGCTTTTCAAGGGGTGTAAATATACATTTCTTTCTGTACTCACCTAGCGGTTGCAACATCCTGAGTTTAGGAAAATACTTGGTATACTTCGTGTTTTTTTCTAAAAATCTCTTCTTTCCTTAAAATATTTTAATTTCAGAAAAAGATATACACCAGCAAGTCTCCTTTTTTATTTCAGATTAAGAAACTATGAAAATTTCACACTTTTTGATTTCACTATTTTTATGCGCTTCATGCCTTACAGCTTATGCACAGCAACAGCTTCACCCCGATTCCCTAGCCAATGAATTTTCCTTACTACAAGAAGCTCTCAAAGTTTTGCACTCGGGCTTGCAACGTTTCAAAAGCGAAGCTGAAATCAACCGTTACTTCGATGCGAGTCTACAACGGTATCAAGAAAGTGGCAACTTGAAAGAAGCTTTTTTGAACTTGAGCGAGTTTACCGCAGGGCTACGTTGTGGGCATACCTACCCCAATTATTGGAACCAGGAACGTAGCGTACAAGAAGCCTTGTTTAATGCTACCGATAAACTGCCATTTACATTCGTTTGGGTAGAAGATGTAATGCTGATTCGCGAGAATGTATCGTTTCAAGAAATTCCTGAAAATAGCCGAATCGTTTCTATTAATGCCATTGCAACCGATGAGATTAAGAGCACATTGCTTAAATATGTGCGCACTGATGGCGATAACACGCTCAAAAAAATAGAATTGTTGGGCATTGATGGGCAGGGGAAATTTGAAACTTTTGATGTGTTATTTCCTCTATTATTCCCACCCAAACAGGGTACTTATACCGTGGAAGTTTTGGATGAACACAACGTGCCACTCAGCTACGAAGTCAGCGCAGTATCGCGATTCGACCGCATGCAGCGCTTGCAAGAGAAGTATGGCATTCAGCCAATCACTAAAGATTTGTTATGGCATTATGAATCGATTTCGAAAAACACAACTTTGTTAAAACTGGGAACTTTTGCTGTTTGGGAAATGAAAATGGATTGGAAAGCATACCTGAGTGACTTTTTTCAAACGTTAGCAGATACGCAAACCGAGCATCTTATACTCGATTTACGCGGTAACGAAGGAGGGCTAACCGAAGTTTGGATAGAACTATTCAGCTACCTGTATGCTGATACCGTGCAGTTAATCCCTTACCAGCAACGGTTAAGCTACCAAAAAGTACCTGAACATTTACAACCCTATTTGAGTACTTGGGATAAAGACCTGTTCGACCGTGGCGAAGAGGTAATTCGAGGGATAGGAGACTACTACCGTTTCGCTGATATTTCGATGGACACCCTCACCATTATCCCATCGTTGCTATCATTTACCGGAAAAGTGGTGGTTTTAGTAGATGCGGCAAATAGTTCTGGTACATTCTATTTTGCCAACTACTTGCGTAACATGCAGCGTGCGACCCTAGTAGGACAAACTACTGGCGGTAATTTGCAAGGAACAAATGGAGGCGACTTTTTTATGATGCGCTTGCCTTACTCCCAATTAGAAGTTGATATTCCGTTAATTGGGTATTATCCCAACACCGAACAGCCGAACCAGGGGATTGAGCCCGATGTACATGTACCCAGAACGCTCAGCTACTATCAGTCTGCAATTGACCTTGACATTGAAAAAGCACTACAATTCCTAGAAAAATAATCAAAAAAAGCTACTCATCAAGAGTAGCTTTTTTAGGGATTTAAGACAAATGAAATGATTATAGACGTTCAATTAAATCGGCAGCTCTATGCGAATAACCAGCTTCGTTATCATACCAACCAACTACTTTAACCAGTGTTCCATTGGCTGAAGTAGAGAGTGCATCGAAAATACAAGAGTGAGAATTACCTACAATATCAATAGAAACGATAGGGTCTTCCGTATACTCTAAAATACCTTTCATGGCGCCATCGGCAGCCTTTTTCATTGCAGCGTTAATTTCTTCTGCAGAAGCTTCTTTTTTCAAGATTACGGTAAAATCGGTAAGAGAACCATCTGGAATGGGTACGCGCATAGCCATTCCATCGAGGCAGCCTTTTAAATGCGGTAGCACTAACCCAACGGCTTTGGCTGCTCCGGTAGAAGTAGGAACAATCGAGTAGGCTGCGGCACGTGCACGGCGCAAATCGCTGTGTGGGGCATCTTGCAAGCGCTGGTCAGCAGTGTAAGCGTGGACAGTAGTGATGTAGCCCTTTTCAATGCCAAAAGTATCATCGAGTACTTTTGCCATAGGCGCTAAGCAGTTTGTAGTACACGATGCATTTGAAACAATCGTGATGTCATCGTTTAAGGTTTCATCGTTAACCCCGAGTACTACCGTAGGCACGTTCCCTTTAGCAGGGGCTGAAATTACAACTTTCTTAGCACCGGCGGTAATGTGTTTCCCAGCACCTTCGGCATCTCTAAAAATACCGGTAGATTCCAATACGATTTCAACGCCAAGATCGCTCCAAGGCAAATTTGCAGGGTCGCGTTCGGCATAAATTTTAATTTTCTTGCCGTTTACGGTAATGCTATCGGCATCGGCACTCACCGTTCCGTTAAACTTCCCATGCACCGAATCGTACTTGAGCAAATGTGCTAAAGTTTTGGTATCGGTAAGGTCGTTAATTGCCACTACCTCAATGTCTTCTTTTTCTAACAACACTTTGAATGTTAGTCTGCCAATGCGGCCAAATCCGTTAATTGCGACTTTTTTTGTCATAATTCTACTTTCGTTTAGTAATTGTAAAGTGTATTTGGCTAAAATTAAAAATAAAAATGGTAACAGCGCTATTGTAACAAAAGATTAAAGTCTGAAAAGAAAAAAGCCAGCTTTATGTACGCAAAGCTGGCTTTTATCACGGATTGCTTAGCGTTTATTCCTCATCATTTTGAATAATGATTGTAGTGCTATTTTCGGTGTCTTTCTCAGAAAAATCGGCTTGCAGGTGTAATTCTTCCAAAAGTGCTCTGTATTTAGCATTCAGCTCTTCCGATAACTTTTTTCCATTAACCTTGATACGCTTTTCTGAAAAATTCAGCGTAAATTTTTCTCCTTTTTCAATCAGTCCATCTTTTTGCAACTCTTTACGTAGTTTTTTGAGCGATTCATTATTCAAAACCATGCTGAATTGAGTGTCTGATGCTCCTTGGGAGTTGTTATATACTTCAAATCGTACATTTTGCTCATGTTTCTGTTCATGCAAAAGTTCTATTTTTTGTTGCAGGGCTTCTTGCAGTTGCTGTAAGCGCTCTAGCTCATTTTGCTCAATTTCTTCTTCTTGCTGCACTAAGTTTTGCAATTTCTGTTCAAGGGCTTCTAATTGCTCACGTTTTTCTTCTTCATCCATCTCATCGTTTAGAATGATGACTTTTTGGCGTTTGGCAATTTCTTCGGTTGATTTAGCGAGGGCTCTTGCTCGCGCTATTTTTTCGGCTATAATCGTTTGGTCTACATCGGTGAGGGTTGCCACAATGGCTCTTTCCCTTTCTTCGAGTTCTTTAAAGTTGAATTTGAATTGCCGTTCGTCTTCGAGTTCCTCAGCAATGCGAGGCGCCCATTCTTTCTTTTGTGCCGAAGTAGCGGCTTTCCCATCGATGTATAATTCTTTGATAGTGCGGTCTTTATCTAGCTTTGCAAAAACATAAGCGCCATCTTCGGTAGTAGTGCTGTAGGTATAGGTACCGTTTGTGCTTTGTTGAATCGATGAATTCACATCGGTACGAAACACGAAGGAAGGCGAAGCAATCGATATGGCAGTTTCTTCTGTAGTAGCCGTAGGGGCTGCTGCTGTTGTTGGCGCAACCATCTGCATCATCGTTTTGATAGCAGTTTGATGGTTCGGATACTCTGTTTTGTCAATCAGTTCCCCACCTACGTACAGTTCATCGATGCTGTCGTCATCATTCAAAATGAAATGATAAACTTTTCCTTCAACTGTAAACGCAAAATTGCGGGCACCTTCTTTAAATTCGATTTGCTTTTTCTTGGAAGTATCCTGAAGGGCGATAAACTCTGTAGGATGAATTTCTTGGGGGATTTCACTCAATAAAACGGGGTTTATGTTAGAAGTGCCCTTCGCATCGTGCCATTGTAAGGCACTAAAGAATAGTGTGGCTACAATTACCGATGCTAACAGCACACCTTCTTTAAAAGCAGGCACTCTTGGCTTTTGGAATACGATGCGGTTGATGCGCTGATACAACTTTCCTGAACGACTCTTCATCGCAAGTGCTAGTGCTGCTGTTCGTTTGGAATGTTTCAACGTTTCTAATTCGGTGAGTGCCTTGGCAAAGGCTACAGAATTGTTAGTAAGTTTCACGGCAATATCATCGCAGCAGCATTCGCGCTCATGGCGCACTAACGAAGAGAGCCACCATACAGCCGGGTGGAAAAAGAATAGGGTTTCCACCAAATGTTGAAAAATATTGATGAGGTAATCGTTGCGGCGGATGTGTGCCAATTCGTGGGCTAAAATGGCTTCAATTTGTTCTGTGGTGAAGCCTGTCGCCATACCGATAGGGATTAAGATAATCGGTTTGAAATTGCCAATAACCATCGGCGAGTTTACCATAGCCGATTCGAGCAGTTTTACCTTACGACGGATTTGAAGTTTTTCGGCTAATTCGTGTAAAATCGCTTGCCAGGGGTGCGGTGCGGGGTAGTTTCGGTAGTATTTTAAGCGTTGCATAAGAGCGAAACCGCCGATTAACCTTAACGAAAACAGCAAAACGCCTAACAACCAACCGGTAACAACCAGCGGTAAATGTTCTTGAAAGTATTCTTTGAAGACGTGCAGTGAGATGTCTTCAGAAGCGCTTTCAGTAAATAAGTTGTTGAAGGTGGTATTGCCTTCAGGAAGTTGCAATATTTTTTGGGCTATTGGCTCGGCGTACGATGTGGTACAAGCAGTATGTTGCCAATAATAACCAAACGTGAGGGTGCTAGACAGTATGAGCAACGCTAAAGCGCCAAGACCAAGGGTATACCGAGTTTTTGCGCTCGCTTGGTTCAATAACGAGAGGGCAATTGCACAAGCAATAGCGATGAGACTTCCTTGCCAGAGCGAGTGGGCGAGAGTCCACCCGATGGCTTCTGTGAGCTGGTTTGATAAGAAATTCATGATTAAATGGGGTTTAGTGTTTCTGATTTTTTTCGAGTTCGTCAAGCATTTTGCGGATTTCGCTGATTTCCTCTTGGGTAGTATTGTGATTGCCCAAGGCTTGCATCACTAATTTTTTGGCAGAGCCACCAAAAGCTACTTTTAAGAAGCCACCTAAGAGTGCTTTTTGTAGGTTTTCTTCGGCTATTGCCGCTGAATAGACGTGCGAACGCCCCGCTTCTGTTCGGCTTACTAAACCTTTTTCTAGCATATTTTGCATGGTTTTAAGGGTGGTAGTGTAGCCGGTTTCTCCTTGGGGAGATAGCTTCTCGTGTACGGTGCGAACGGTGGCTTCGCCGAAATCCCATAGAATCCGCAGCACTTCGAGTTCTGCTTGTGTAGGCTGGTTGGTTTTCTTCTTATTCATGATTATCTACGATTTATTTCGTACAAAGAAACTCTTTTTTTGATGGTATCAAAGATTATCTACGAAAAATATCGTAATTAATCTTAAAAACTATCTACATCGCTTAAAAACAAGGGTTATAGTATTCTAATTGGGAAAAAGGGGAATGAATCGCCTATTTGAAATTCATTTTTCTCAGCTGGCAACTGTAAAAAGGCATCAGCGTTTGAGAGGCTCACCAAATCGCCTGAGCCATTTCCTTTCACTGGTGTGGCAAACCAAGTACCGCTTGCAAACTTCAATTTTACTAAAGCAAAGTAAGTAAGGTTGGGGGTAAAGGTAATTACCTCAGTTAACTGCGCTCTGTATGTTTCAGTCCTTTTGTATTGAAAGCTTTGGTGTAGCCAAGGTTCAAAATACCGATAGTAACACACCATGGTAGAAACCGGATTTCCCGGGAAGGCAAAAACCGTGGTGCTCTTGTTACTGCCAAACCAGAAAGGTTTGCCAGGGCGTTGAGCTACTCTATGAAAATGCTGCTGAACTCCTACGGCTTTCAGCGCTTCGGGGATGTAATCGAACTTACCTTTAGAAACGCCTCCACTGAGTAGCAGAACATCGAACTCTTCGCAGAGCTTAGCGATGGTTTTTGTTGATTTTTCGAGCGAATCGGGCAGGTGAAATAGATGAGGAGCAATGCGCCATGCTTGCAATGCCGCCTGCAATGCGTATACATTCGACATGCGAATTTGGTGAGGTAGCGGTGTCTGGTGAACGGGCACGAGTTCCTCGCCGGTGGCTACAATCGCCATACGTGGAGGCGCAGTAACTTTTAACTGAGTTTTGCCTACCGTTGCTGCTACAGCAATTTCTGCTGGCG
>CAYMYI010000093.1:0-17433 GCA_964394585.1 uncultured Roseobacteraceae bacterium | reverse complement strand
TGCAACTACGCACCAATTCTTCGAACAATACGGTATATGCCGATGCCGATGGCACTATTGCCTACTATCATGGTAATTTTATGCCGAAACGCAACCCACAGTTCGACTACTCTGCCCCTGTGGATGGCAGCACTTCGGCAACCGAATGGCAAGGGCTACACGAAGTTTCGGAAATGATTAAGATTGTGAATCCGCCTAACGGATGGATTCAGAACTGCAACTCTACTCCCTTTACCGCAGCAGCAGAATACTCGCCAAAGCCCGAAGATTACCCAGCCTACATGGCTACCGAACCCGAAAACTATCGGGGTATCCAAGCAGTGCGCCTGCTGAAAGATAAAAAAGACTTCACCCTAGAAAGCCTAAAAGAAATGGCATACACTCCTTATATGGCAGGGTTTGAGTTCTTATTTCCCCCGCTGTTTGCCGCATATGAACAAGCCGGTACCGAACGTAAAAAAGCTTTGCAAGAGCCTATCGCCTTTTTAAAAGGATGGGATCGGAATACCGGAAAAGAGGTCGAAGCAATGACGTTGGCAACGTTTTGGGCACAAAACCTTCGCCAAAAAGCCTACCAAGCCGAAGACTATACAGGCAGCAACGTATATGGCTATATGGAAACCAAAGCTACTCCCGAAATGCACCTCAGTGCCTTAGAAGAAGCCATAACTACACTAGAAAACGATTTTGGTAGCTGGAAAGTCCCTTACGGCGAAGCAAACCGGTACCAGCGCATCACCGGCGAAATCCAGCAAGATTTCAGCGATACTGCCCCCAGCATACCCATCGGGTTTGGCTCTTCGCGTTGGGGAGCGCTCGCGTCCTTTGCTTCAAGGAAATATCCTGATACTAAAAAAATGTACGGCACTAGCGGAAACAGCTTTGTGGCATTTGTAGAGTTTGGCGAGCGCGTAAAAGCCATCAGTATTTCTACAGGTGGGCAAAGTGGCGACCCTGCCTCTCCACATTTCGACGACCAAGCGCAAATGTATGCCGATGCTAAGTTTAAGACGGTTCGTTTCTACCGTGAAGAGGTAGAAGCCCATGCTATTAAAAACTACCAACCGGGCAAAGAAGTAGAAGAACCTCAACCTTAGGCGAAGATTATCATTCAAAAAAGGGGGGTAAAGTTATGATACCGAAGTTGCAAAGCAGGCAAAAACGCATTTCGGGCTTTTACTCCCCTCTTCTTTCAACGGACTCGCACCGTATGCCCATCGAGGGTTTCTACCTGTAGAGTATCAGAGGCAATGAACTCCCCAATTTTGAAAAAATAGTCGCAATGATTTGAAAATAGCTGAGCAGGCTGTTTCCCATTTACTGCACGAAGAGTATCACCTAGTTGCAGTGCGCTCGAAGGCACCGTACGGCTCACAATCCATAGCGAATCGTTGAGTACAGCAGGGAGGAAGTCGATTTCTTTTTCAATCACTACGCCTTCGTCTAGCGGTTCGAGTGTGATTTCCTTTGCTTGGTAATCGATTAGTACAGTGAAATGCTCAAGAAAATCGTTCCCGAGCAAGCCTTTGCCCAAGGCAGAAAATTGTACAGGCATTTCAGTTTGGAAACTCCCCCACTGCACGTTGAGCCGTTTGGTAAATAAAGAATCTGCCTTAGTCCCATAAATTCCAGAAGTAGATTGGTCGAGGTGGATGCTTTCCGTAGGCGCATCAAAGGCTTCGGCGGTATGGGCGGGCAAAATCAACCCTCCGTTATAGCCTACATCTACCATAATGTTATCTACGGTTTTTCCATTAATTCGCAACGTAACCGAAGGCACTCCCGATAACACTGGGCGTTTGAATGGCAGCGTGAAGCCAGCAGCTTTGGTTGGTGTAAACGGATTATCTGAGAAAGTAATTTTATGCTGGCGATAGTCGATTTTCCAATGTGCTAATTGGATTAAGTTAGCACCAATAATTCCATGAGGTGCCAGACAAGGGCTAGCCGATTTTACCCCATACTCTACTTTCCCTGCGCCAATTTGTTCGAAGGTAGTGTGCCCAATTCGCAGGGAGTCAACCCGTGTAACGGTAATCGTGCGCGTGTTTCCGTTAGAATCTCGGTTCGATTTGGTGGCAACCGATGGCAACCCTAACTGTCCGGCAAGCTGGCTTTCCACTTTGGAATTAAACGCGCCGGTATCGAATATAAAATGGCGCATGGCTGTATCGGCATTTACGCGAGCCTTTACTACAATGATTTTCTTTCGATAGGAAAACGGTATTTCTTCTACAAATTGCTTCCGTTTCAGTTTCCCCCCTGTAAGTAATTGTACATTTTTAAGGTAATTACATCCGCTGAGCGCTACTAAAATCCCACCTGCCCAAAAAAAGGATAAAAGAGTTCTTCGAAATGATATCATGAGCCTTCACTATTTTGTTGCGATTCCGCAAAGCATGGCTTTGCTTATCAGTTTCCCAATATTTAGCAGGCTGTTTGGTATCAAAAGGCACCCACAGGTATCAATAGACAGGCATGTGGGATATAAGGTTTATATTTTTACTCCTAGCACCAAAATATCGTCGGTTTGTGGGCGGCTTTGTTTCCACAGTTGTAATTCGCTTTCCAATGCTTCGCGTTGTTCTTCCATAGGAAGCGTAGCATGTTGCAACAAAAAATTGCGAAACCTCCGCGAAAGGTATTTTCTACCCCATGGATTGTCCGCATCGCCCTTGCCACCGGCTTGGTCTTGAAATCCATCTGAAAACAAATAGAACAAATCACCTTTTACTTTTTTAATGTGCTGCGTAGAAAAGCGCTTGCCATTTTCGTACTGCTGACTCCCGATAGGGAACCGATTGCCTTTGATGAGCTCGCCCATGTGCAACACAGGATCGGTTACATGGAAAATACTGTTTTTTGCCCCCGCAAAATGAACCCATTCCTCTTTACGGTCAATCACCAATACACTCATATCCATGCCGTCGTTCACGGTAGAAAGCTCATCGTTGGTCATGGTTGCTTCGCAAACTTTCTTATCAAGTTCGAAGAGAATTTTGGCAGGGTCGTACACGCGCTTTTCGTTCACAATTTCGTTGAGTAGGGCGCTGCCCATCATAGTCATAAAAGCGCCTGGTACTCCGTGCCCCGTACAATCCGAAACGATGATGATCGTACGCTCTTCGGTATGGGTGAACCAATAAAAATCGCCGCTTACAATATCTTTTGGTTGAAAAAACACAAAAGCATCGCAGCCTTGCCGCTGTAAATGCTTAATAATGTGCTGAGGCTCGCCTAGTATGGCATTCTGAATGCGGCTTGCATAGGTAATGCTTTGGGTAATGTGTCGGTTTTTATTTTCAATTTCGGTTTTTTGCGCACTGATTTTATCGTTTGCTTTGGAAAGCCGTAAGTTTTTTATCTGAATTTCTTCGAGGGCTTCTTCAAGTTTTTTCTTTTCGCGTTCGAGCTGGCTAGTACGCTCCGCCACTTGTTCTTCGAGTTCTTCTTCACGTTTTTTTAATGCATCGATGGTGCGCTCGCTTTGGGTATTTAACCGATTGATGAAGATATTCAGCAAACCTTTTGAAAGTTCGGGGCTTTCGCCCAACGTGTAGTAAAAATCAACTTGCTCTAAACGCAACAAAATACTCGGTTCAATTGCTGTTACCGAAGCTGAACGCGGAGCATTGGTAAGCAACGATAGCTCCCCCACAACTGATTTCGGGGCGATTTCGGCAATGGTATGCTCCCCTTTATGCACTTTCATTTTACCATCGTAAAGCAAATACATGCAGTCGCCTTGGTCGCCTTCTGCAATGATACGCTCGTTAGGTGCTACGGCAATTTCTTGCAATACCGGCGCTACCTTATACAACAAATGGGTAGGAATATTCACAAACAAATCCACTTCTTTTAAAAAAGCGACTTTGTCTTCAGTAGGGACGAGGGTAGTAATGGTATGCTTTCCCACAGGCAAAAAGTTAAAGCGTAAAACAAAGGTTCTTTATGCAATAACGAGGGGCTTTTAGCCGAACGTACAATTCCCCCCTTACTTTTCAGCATGGCTTCCGTATATTTAGGGAGCACACTGAACATTCTTTCTTACACCTAAAACATGATGAATACTCCACTGGCTACTTACTACCATGCATACGCTTTTATTGAATTGCACGAAGATTACTTGCAAATTCATCAGTCTACCGGGGCAATTCCGTACCCTGCCGTACTAAAAAACGATGGTGTAACCTACAATTTTAACGACGTAAAAGAAGTGCATTTCCAAACCGAACTGAGGCGCGTAGGTGATTCGGATGATTTAGAGATGACGTACCGATGTACCATCGTAACTTCGGATTCACATCCTTTAGTAATCAACTCGCTGATACATCCACGGGAAGGCTATCAGGAAAATCAGGTGGAGGCTTATAGTAATTTTATGGCAGTCTTGCTTCCCAAACTGAGACCCTCTCATCCAACTTTGTATGGGATTTCAGGGCTCAACCGGCGTTTGCATACGATTTCTCCCAAACTGCTGATCGCTGGGAAAGCCGTAGGGGGCATCTCATTACTTAGCCTTTTAATTGTATTGATTGAAAATCTTATATGGGATTTTACCAACGATTTCCCCTCTGTAATAATCTTCATCGTACTGATTAGTACCGTTATGTTCACTTTTCAATATATTTTTAGTAAAAAACGAAAGAGCATTACATGGGCCGAGGCAACGCAGCACTATCTCCCAATCGCCTTCACTGAATCAGTAGAATAACAAATAAGTATTCCCCTCATGAAATCTATTTGCTTTGCCACCAACAATGCCAATAAGTTGGCAGAAATTCGCCAACTGTTAGAAGGGCGTTACCAAATTCTTAGTTTGAGCGATATCGGTTGCCACGAAGAACTCCCCGAAACGCAAGATACCCTAGCTGGCAATGCTCAACAGAAAGCACAGTATGTTTGGGAACACTATCATATAAGTTGCTTTGCCGACGATACCGGCCTGCTCGTAGATGCCCTCAATGGCGAACCCGGCGTATATTCGGCGCGGTATGCTGGCCCTCAACGCAACAGCGAAGATAACATGCAGCTCGTACTCGAAAAGATGGGAGATACTGCGCACCGTTCGGCGAGGTTTGTTACGGTAATCTGCTTAGTGCTAGAAGGAACACCTCATTTGTTTGAAGGAGTCGCCGAGGGCGAAATCATTCGAGAGCGCTCCGGTACGGAAGGTTTTGGCTACGACCCTATTTTCCGCCCCGAAGGCAATCTGCAAACGTTTGCCGAAATGAGTATGGAAGAAAAGAATACTATGAGCCACCGAGGGAAAGCCACACGCCAACTCGTTGCGTTTTTAAACGCAGAGGGGTAGCTAGTCGCCTTGCCAAATTGGCGTTTTGCGGTATGTTACCCTGCCAATTTTACCCAACTTTTTCGGTTGGAAATCGTTTTGCTGATAGTTGCACTAAAAATCAATTGTACTCATTATCTTTTCTCAAGAAAACTTTAAATAACGTTCGTATATGATTTGGATCATTGTCATTGTGTTTGGTTTGCTAAGTTTCCTAGCGAGCCAACGGTTGAAAAGTAAGTTTAGAAAATATGCGCAAATCCCGCTTAGTTCGGGAATGAGTGGTGCCGAAGCAGCTGCTAAAATGCTACACGACCACGGCATCTACGATGTAACCATTACCTCAGTACCCGGCAGACTTACCGACCACTACAACCCTGCCGATAAAACGGTAAACCTAAGCGAAGACGTCTATCATGGAAGAAATGCCGCCGCCGTGGCTGTTGCAGCACATGAGGTAGGACATGCCGTACAACATGCCAATGCGTATAGCATGCTTCAATTTCGTTCTATGATGGTGCCCGCCCTTAATGTAAGCAACACCATCCTGAATGTGATTTTTATTTTGAGTCTGCTCAGCGCGTTTGTGTTTACATTTATTCCGTGGACTACTGCTCTACTCATTATCATTGCTTGTTACTCGGTAATTACCCTTTTTAGCTTTGTAACATTGCCCGTAGAACTCGATGCCAGCAAGCGGGCACTCGCTTGGGTAGAAGGGCAACGCGTAGTAAGTTCTAAAGAATATGGGATGGCACAAGATGCCTTAAAATGGGCAGCCCTTACCTATGTAATTGCCGCCTTAGGCTCATTGGTGATGTTGCTATACTATGTCCTGCAATTTGCAGGTATCGACGATTAGTCTTTGGATTGACATACTATTGACAGAACGCTGTTCTTTCTGAAGAACAGCGTTTTTTTGTATCCTTTTTGTTAGGTTTCTAAAAAAGTAAATCTATTATCCTTTATGAAGAAAGCATACCTATACTTTTGCGGGATTCTCGCATTTTTTTTATGCCTGGCAGCCTGTTCCGACGATGAAGTTGCCCCCGAACTCTTTGGAACTGCCTATTACCCTGTAACCAAAGGGCAGTATGTAACCTATCGGGTACATACCGTATTTCACAGCGAAATTTTACCTGACTCTTTCGTTACGTTTGAACGCCGCGAAGTGGTCGTCGATACATTTACCGATGTTTCGGGGCAAACGGCTTACCGAATAGAGCAATTTGTGCGCAATACTCCAGAAAGCCCTTGGCAAATCGATTCGGTTTGGACACTGCGCAAAGAACCAAGTCGGTTAGTGAAGATTGAAAACAACGAACCCTTCATTAAGCTGGTGTTCCCTACCTACGATGGCACCACCTGGAACGGCAATGCCCTCAACGATTTCCCTGCCGAAGAATACCGCGCCGAACTATTGCCCTCCTTTTCGGTAGAGGGGCAACGATTCTCCAATGTGTTGCGCATTGAACACAGCGCCGACTCCAGCCTAGTGGATAAAGATGTCCGCTACGAGATGTACGCCGAAAACATAGGCATGGTCTATCGCCGAACCGAAGTCTTTCAGTTTATCAATAATTTTCTGAATCCTTTTTATGGACAAGATTCTGTCGTAGGTGGCATTTACCAAGAAATTAGAGCAATCGATTGGGGAATAGAACCCCAGTAAAGTACATTCTGTATTTTAAAAAGAACACCAACTTTTGTTACAACAAATATTATGAAAGGCGATTAAAATTGTCTTTTTATAAAAAATGTAAGAATATAATTTGGAATTTATTTTTAGCCTCTCGTTCTTTACAGCGTAAGAAAAATCAAGTTTAAGGATTTAACATTATGACAGGAAGTTTCATCATTATCGCTATTAATGCACTAGTCGTGCTAGTCATTCGTCCTTCGGAGCGGCTGATAGTGGTATAACTTCATAATATGTAACGTTACGTAAAGCCATTATCAGCCGATAATGGCTTTTTTAATAAGCATTTGTTTCAACTTTAAAAAAAATCAGTACTCAGCATGTATCATCAGCAAGACACCATCGTATTTTTAAACGGCCAGTTTATCCCGGCATATGCCGCCCAAGGCGATTTGTACTCACAATCAATGCATTATGGCAATGGTATTTTTGACGGGCTACGGGCTTACAACACCCCGCTAGGCCCTCATATCTTTAAAGCACGCGAACACTTTGAGCGTATGGAGGCCTCTGCGAAAAAGTTTCAGCTTGACCTTCCTTACTCGCCTGAAGAGCTGACGCACTTTACCTACGAACTGTTGGAGCAAAACCAACTCACCGATGCGTATATACGCCCACTGATCTTTTTTGGGGCAAATATGCGCCTGATGATGCCTACCGAAGGTGTCAATATTTTTATTGCCGCATGGCGATGGGGAAAATATTTAGGCAACGATTTACTCGATGTGATGCTTTCAACCTATCAACGCCCTCACCCTAAAACCATTGAAGTAGAATCGAAGATTACAGGGCACTACGTAAACTCAATTTTAGCCACTACCGAGGCGAAACAACATGGCTACGACGAAGCCGTACTCACCGATACCGATGGGTTTATCGCAGCTGGTTCCGTCGCCAATATTTTCTACGAAAAAGAGGGCGTTTTGTACACCCCGCCCAAGGGGAATATCTTGCCGGGCATTACCCGTGCTACCGTATTTGAGTTAGCTGCTGAGCTCGATATTGAAGTAAAAGAAAAACAAACCACCCCTGAAGAGTTTGCCGAAGCCGATGGAGCTTTCTTTGCAGGTACTGCCGCCGAAATTTCAGGAATCCGATCTTTTAATGGCAAAGCCTTCCATACTCCGTGGCACGATACGCTCGGCCATATGCTATTTACCAAATACCGCCAACGGGTTACCCAAGGCGAGTACGACACCTATTCAATCATCTAAAGCATAGATTCTACAACCACTACAAACGAACTGCATCCTATGAACACTACCCAAAAACAAGCAATGAACCGCTACAGCCGTACGATTACTCAAGATCCTACGCAACCTGCCGCACAAGCTATGTTGTATGCCATTGGGCTTACTGAAGAAGACATGAAAAAGCCACAGGTAGGCATTGTAAGTACCGGTTTCGAGGGTAACCCCTGCAATATGCACCTGAACGACCTCGCCAAAGACATTAAAGAGGGCGTACAAGCGAGCGATTTGGTAGGCTTAATTTACCATACTATTGGCGTAAGCGATGGTATATCGAACGGCACGAGGGGCATGTTATACTCTTTACCCTCGCGCGATATTATCGCCGATTCGATTGAAACCGTAGCCGGCGGGCAATGGTACGATGCCGTAGTCGCCGTAGTAGGCTGCGATAAAAACATGCCAGGTGCTTTAATGGCACTGGGTCGACTTAATCGGCCCGGTATCATGGTATATGGAGGCACCATTGCTTCCGGGTGCTATAAAGATCGCAAACTTAATATCGTTTCGGCATTTGAGGCTCTAGGCGAAAAGTTTGCCGGTACCATCAGCGACGAAGACTACCAAGGCGTTATCCGTAATGCATGCCCCGGGGCTGGTGCGTGTGGAGGTATGTATACAGCCAACACCATGTCGTCGGCAATTGAAGCCATGGGGATGAGCCTGCCCTATAGCGCCTCGAACCCTGCTGTTAGCCCCGATAAGCGCGCAGAATGCGCTAAAATAGGTAAAGCTATTTACCATTTGTTAAAAGAGGATATCAAACCGCGTGATATTGTTACGCAGCAATCGCTCGAAAATGCACTAACCCTTATTATGGCATTAGGAGGTTCTACCAATGCAACGCTGCATATGCTGGCTATTGCCCATGCGTATGGGCTAAAACTAACCTTGAAAGACTTCCAACGGGTGAGCGATAAAGTCCCCTATATTGCCGACCTGAAACCTAGTGGCAAATACCTTATGGAAGATTTGCACGAAATCGGCGGCATCCCCTCTGTAATGAAATTCTTACTGAAAGAAGGGTTGTTACATGGCGAGTGCCTTACCGTAACAGGAAAGACGATTGCCGAAAACCTCGCAGAAGTCCCCGATTTGAAAGAAGGGCAGCAAGTAATCCTCCCTTTGGATAAACCGTTGAAGCCTACCGGCCATATTCAAATTTTGTTTGGCAACCTTGCCGAAGAAGGAGCGGTCGCCAAAGTAACCGGCAAAGAAGGTGAATACTTCACGGGCCCTGCCGTAGTGTTCGACGACGAATTTGTTGCCATCGATGCCATCCGCGATGGGAAAGTAAAAGCAGGGAATGTGGTAGTTATCCGATATGTAGGTCCCAAAGGCGCACCGGGTATGCCCGAAATGCTCAAGCCTACTTCTGCCATTATTGGTGCCGGGCTAGGTAAATCGGTGGCTTTAATTACTGATGGGCGCTTTTCGGGAGGTACACATGGCTTTGTTGTAGGGCACGTTACGCCCGAAGCACAAACCGGCGGCCTTATCGGATTGGTAAAAGATGGCGACATCATTACAATCGATGCGGCAAACAACACAATCCATGCAGAAATTTCTGAAGAGGAAATTGCCAAACGCCGCAAAGCATGGAAAGCCCCAGCGCTTAAATTCAAACAAGGAATTTTATACAAATATGCAAAATCGGTTGCCTCTGCTTCAGAAGGCTGCATTACCGATAAGGCGTAAAATCTTCTTTAAATCTATTGTTGAAAGAACCGATGCGCCCGGTGGGTGCTTCATCTTAATTTCTTTTCGTTATGAGTATACAAACTGAAGCTTCTAAGCCTACTACAAACCGATTGATGGTAAACCGCGAAGTAACCGGCGCCGAAGCCGTAGTCCTTTCGCTTTTGGCGGAAGGAGTGGATACTATTTTTGGCTATCCGGGAGGGGCGATTATGCCCGTGTATGATGCGCTTTTCCAATACCAAGACCAACTAAAACATATTTTGGTACGACACGAGCAAGGTGCTTCCCACGCGGCGCAAGGGTATGCCCGTGTATCGGATAAAGTGGGGGTTTGCATGGCAACTTCGGGGCCGGGTGCTACCAACCTGATTACCGGAATCGCCGATGCCATGATCGACTCAACGCCTATGGTATGTATTACCGGGCAAGTGGCACGGCATCTACTCGGCACCGATGCCTTCCAAGAAACCGATGTGGTTGGCATTTCGATGCCTGTTACGAAGTGGAACTACCAAATCACTTCCGTAGAAGAAATTCCCGAGGCCATTGCCCGCGCATTTTATATTGCCAAAAGCGGACGCCCAGGCCCTGTGTTGCTCGATATCACAAAAAACGCACAGTTCGATACGCTCCCTTCATTCCACTATCAACCATGTAAGAAGGTACGCAGCTATAAACCCAAGCCTGTGGTGGACTCCAACGCGTTAGAAAGTGCGGCGCAGCTTATCAATAGTGCGCAAAAACCCTTCATGCTGGTAGGGCAAGGCGTGCTACTTTCAGGAGCTGAGCAAGAGTTGCTAACGTTTATGGAAAAAACAGGAATCCCAGCTGCAAACACATTGCTAGGGCTCTCTTCGATACCCGCCGATCATCCACTAAATGTAGGGTACTTAGGAATGCACGGAAACTACGGACCCAACGTAAAAACAAACGAGTGCGATTTGCTCATTGCCGTAGGAATGCGTTTCGACGACCGCGTAACCGGAAACTTAGCGACCTATGCTAAACAAGCTAAAAAAATTCATATTGAAATTGATAAAGCTGAAATTAATAAAAATGTAGAAGTAGAAGTTCCCATATTGGGCGATGCCAAAGAAGTATTAAACAAGCTGATTCCGCTGGTTAAGCCAAATGCCTTTCCTGAGTGGCTTGAGGAGTTCAAAAAATGTGATAAACAAGAATACACCAAGGTAATTCAAAACGACTTCTCGCCTACAACTGAAAAAATAAAGATGGCAGAGGTTATTAAAATGCTTTCAGAACGAACAGAAGGCAAGGCAGTGGTAGTAACCGATGTGGGGCAGCATCAAATGGTAACCTCGCGCTACTATCGCTTCCAATTACCTCACAGCAATGTAACTTCAGGTGGGTTGGGTACGATGGGCTTTGCCCTACCCGCTGCCATAGGTGCGGCACTATCGCGCCCCGATCGGCAAGTGGTGGCTGTCATTGGCGATGGCGGTTTCCAAATGACCCTGCAAGAACTTGGCACCATCTTGCAATACGGCATCCCGGTAAAAATCATGATTTTAAATAATAGTTTCTTAGGGATGGTACGCCAATGGCAACAGCTTTTCTTCGAGAAACGCTATGCCTCTACCGAGATGGTAAATCCCGACTTTATCAAACTTGCAGAAAGTTTCGGCATCGCTGCGCAGCGTGTTTCTGAACGAGGAGAGCTCGCCCAAGCAATGCAAACGATGCTCGAAAGCAAAAAATCGTTCTTAATGGAAGTAGTGGTGGAAAAGGAAGAGAACGTATTTCCGATGGTTCCTTCCGGTGCTTGCGTATCAGAAATTCGATTAGAGTAACCCCCGAACCTCTCCCTTTTCGTTTATTGTAAATTTAAGTTATTATGGATACAGAAAAGTTTTATACCCTTTCGGTATTTACCGAAAATAAAGCGGGTTTGGTAAGTAGGCTCGCCCTCATTTTTACTAGAAGAAAAATTAATATCGATAGCCTTACCACTTCTGAGTCGGAGTATCACGATATCTATCGGTTTACCATCACGATTCGCACTACGGAAGCGCAGGTTAAGAAAATTGTGGGGCAGATTGAAAAGCAAATCGAGGTAATTAAAGCATATTACTATACCGATGAGGAGGTAATCTACCAAGAAATTGCCCTGTACAAAGTCCCTACCCTTGCCTTAGAGAAAGATCCGAGTATCGAGCGGACTATTCGCAACCACCATGCGCGGATTTTAGGTATTGAGCCCGGCTTCGTAGTGATTGAAAAAACTGGGCACGACCACGAGATTAAAGAGTTATTCGAGTTGCTCCGCCCACATGGTGTGCTTGGGTTTGCCCGCTCGGGCAGAGTTGCCGTGGCTCGGTCGATGCCCAAGCTCCCTTCGTACTTACAAGAGTTGGAGTACAGCTCAGAGTTTCCCGAAGAAACCCATTGAAATTTTTTATAAAATCTTTTTAGTAAACTAATCTTAAAAATCAATACTTATGGCAAAAATCAATTTTGGAGGTGTAGAAGAAGTAGTAGTAACACGCGAAGAATTTCCCCTTTCGAAAGCACAAGAAGTGCTGAAAGAAGAGACCGTTACCGTTATTGGATATGGCGTGCAAGGCCCCGGGCAAGCATTAAATCAAAAAGAAAATGGAGTGAACGTAATTGTTGGGCAACGTAAACCGTCCAAATCGTGGGATAAAGCCATTGCCGATGGCTGGGTAGAAGGCGAAACGCTTTTTTCCATTGAAGAAGCCTGCGAACGCGGTACTATTATCTGCTACTTACTTTCCGATGCGGCACAAATTGCACTTTGGCCAACTGTAAAAAAATATCTGACCCCGGGCAAAGCACTGTATTTTTCGCATGGCTTTGGTATTACCTATAAAGAACGAACAGGGATTGTGCCCCCTGCTGATATTGATGTGATCTTGGTGGCACCGAAAGGTTCGGGCACTAGCTTGCGCCGCATGTTCCTCGAAGGCAGAGGGCTGAACTCTAGCTTTGGCGTATTCCAAGATGCAACCGGCAAAGCACGCGACCGTGCCATAGCCTTGGGCATTGCCGTAGGTTCGGGGTATCTGTTCGAAACCGACTTCAAAAAAGAAGTATTCAGCGATTTGACTGGCGAACGCGGCACACTAATGGGGGCAATTCAAGGTATTTTTGCCGCACAGTACGAAGTGTTGCGCAAAAAAGGGCATTCTCCTTCCGAAGCATTTAACGAAACAGTTGAAGAACTGACTCAAAGCCTTATGCCTTTGGTTGCTGAGAACGGAATGGACTGGATGTATGCCAACTGCTCTACTACCGCCCAACGAGGCGCGCTCGATTGGTGGAAAAAATTCCGCGATGCGGTTTCTCCTGTATTCGAAGAACTCTACGAAAGTGTAGCCTCAGGCGAAGAGGCTCAGAAGTCAATCGACTCGAACAGCCAACCCGACTATCGCGAAAAACTAGAAGCCGAACTGAAAGAACTGCACGATTCGGAAATGTGGCAAGCCGGGGCTGCCGTTCGCAAACTTCGCCCTGAAAACAACTAACTTACGCATACGATTCTTTTTTAAAAGTCTTGGAAAACATTCCGAGACTTTTTTGTTGCCCTATAAAATGTAAATTGAAAAACAGAACAGATATTTCTTTCTGTTTATACTCTCATTTTTTCAATCTATTTGCTCAAAAGAAATGGCTACCACAAGTTCCACCACCCTCACCGAACAAAAATTACCCTCTGTAGAAGCCTTCGTAAAGGCACATCTTCGCCTAAAAGGCATAGCTGCACACACGCCGCTAATGCACAACTTGAACCTATCGGAGCACTATAATGCCAATATTTACCTAAAACGCGAAGATTTGCAGGTAGTGCGCTCCTACAAAATCCGTGGGGCTTATAACATGATTAGCTCACTCAACCCCGAAGAACTTGAGCGTGGGGTAGTATGTGCTAGTGCAGGGAACCATGCCCAAGGGGTTGCCTATGCCTGCCGCAAAATGGGTCTCAACGGTGT
This sequence comes from uncultured Roseobacteraceae bacterium, assembly GCA_964394585.1. Taxonomy (GTDB): domain Bacteria; phylum Bacteroidota; class Bacteroidia; order Cytophagales; family Flammeovirgaceae; genus CAYUJH01. Next base: position 3,519 of record CAYMYI010000093.1, on the reverse strand, counting down.
GATTTTTATGCCCAACCCCACCCCTTCGCAGAAAATTAATCAAGTCAAAATGTTTGGGAAAGGGCATATCGAAATTGTACTTACCGGCGATACGTTCGACGACTCGTACAAAGAAGCGATTGCACATGCTGAAGAATTTGGCAAGGTGATTATTCCGCCCTTCGATCATCATAAAATTATCGAAGGGCAGGGCACGGTAGGTATTGAAATTATGGAAGATACTGAGGTGGAGATTGACTACCTGTTGATACCAATCGGTGGAGGAGGGTTGAGTGCCGGTGTAGGCAGCTACGTGAAACAAATCAGCCCTAAAACTAAAATTATCGGCATTGAACCCGAAGGAGCCCCTGCCATGAAACGAGCCTTAGATGTCGGCAAGGTGGTTACCCTCGAACATATTGATAAATTTGTGGATGGTGCTGCCGTACAGCGCGTAGGTGAAACGAACTTCCAAATTATCCGGCAAATTATCGACGATGTGGTGCTTGTGCCCGAAGGGAAAGTCTGTTCTACCATTCTAAAACTATACAACGAGGAAGCCATTGTTGTAGAACCTGCCGGGGCACTCTCGATTGCAGCACTTGATTTTTACAAAGAAGAAATCAAAGGGAAAAACGTAGTGTGTATTGTAAGCGGTAGCAATAACGATATCACCCGAATGGAGGAAATCAAAGAGCGCTCGCTGCTTTACGAAGGCTTAAAACACTATTTCATTGTGCGATTCCCGCAACGAGCCGGTGCGCTACGCGAGTTTGTTTCCGATGTACTCGGCCCCGACGACGACATCACCCACTTTGAATATACCAAGAAAGTAAACCGTGAGCGAGGCCCTGCATTGGTGGGTATCGAGCTGAAAGAGGCGAAAGATTTTAAGCGTCTGATTAAAAACATGGATGCCCTCAATATTAGTTATGAACGTTTGAACGAACGGTTCGATATCTTCAACTTTTTGGTATAACTCTCTTCTTAGCTATGACGCTCACCCTCTCCGTACTTTTAGGCATTGCCTTCCTGCTGGTTCTAATCCTTTATTTTAAAATACAAGCATTTTTGGCATTGCTCATGGCAAGCATTCTGATTGGTATTTTTGCCGGAATGCCCCTATCGGCTATTATTCCGGTGGTGCAAAAAGGGATGGGCGATACCTTAGGGTTTGTGGCCACAGTAGTGGGGTTAGGAGCTCTTTTTGGTGCTATTTTAGAGCAATCGGGCGGTGCTACAGCAATAGCCAACGCCTTGCTGCGGGGGTTTGGGGTAAAACGCGCTCCATGGGCAATGATGCTCACCGGGTTTATTGTTGCCATCCCGGTATTTTTTGATGTTGCCTTCATCATTTTAGTTCCTTTGGTATATTCTTTACAAAAGAATACACAGAAACCTTTGTTGCTTTTTGCTATCCCCCTCTTAGCAGGGTTAGCCGTAACGCATGCTTTCATTCCGCCTACGCCAGGTCCTATTGCTGCTGCCGATATTTTGGGCGCTGATTTAGGCTGGGTAATTTTATGGGGAACCCTCGTGGGAATCCCTACGGCTATGATAAGCGGTCCTTTGTTTGCCACTTACCTTGCTCGGAAAATCCCGGTAGGGTTGCCTAAGCTCTACACCCCTCAAGCAGAGCCTCAGCAACTCCCTTCGCCTACCCTCATTTTTGGTATTATTGGGCTTCCTATCTTCCTAATTGTGCTAAGCACGTTGTTAGGAGGAGAATTCGCCAATGTTTGGCAAATATCTCCAACATGGCAGCAGTTCTTCAACTTTTTAGGTCATCCTTTTACAGCACTCATTTTGGCAAATGTGCTTGCCTGGGGTTTATTAGGTATTGCTCGTGGGTTTAGCAAACAACAACTTCTAGAGATTACAACAAAATCGTTAGCACCAGCGGGCGTTATCATTCTACTTACCGGAGCAGGAGGCGTGTTAAAACAAATGCTGATTGAAACCGGCGCTGGAGCGCAATTGGCAGATCAGCTTGCCGGTTCAGTAGGATCGCCTATCGTGTTTGCCTTTTTAGTAGCAGTCATTGTGCGCGTGATGCAAGGCTCGGCAACTGTAGCCATGATTACGGCAGCAGGTATGAGCGCTTCGCTCTTAGAAAACCTATCGCTTTCTAAACCCATGCTCGCGTTAGTAGTCATAGCCATTTCAGCTGGAGCCACTACGTTTTCGCATGTAAACGATTCGGCTTTTTGGCTCGTAAACCGCTATTTAGGGCTTACCGAAAAGCAAACGTTTATGGCGTGGTCTACAACAACAACCCTGTTAGCCTTTGTAGCTTTTCTACTTATTTTATTGCTTTCAATATTCGTGTAAACTATCGTTGAGCGAACAGCTTGGTAAATAACCGAATTTCAGGGGCATCTTGGTACAGAAAAAGCGCTTTCTTAAAGGCACGTGCTGCCATCTCGTATTCTTTGGCTTGGTAGTGCTTCAAAAACAAATTATAAAAATGCAGGCCTGCTAACTGGTTCAACGAAATAGAACGGTTTTCTGTAGATATTGAATCGGAAAGGGCAATACCTACCTGTTGGCTTTCTGCATTATACGCTTCAATTTGGCGCGCTATTCGGCTGGCGTTTGTAAGAATACCGCCTCTTAGTGCGGTTGGCTCCAACAACACATCGCCTTTAGAAGTATGTACAATAATATAAGTGTGCGTATGTGTAGCATAAATGGTGTAGGGCATCCCTACTTCCTCTAATAAAAACGCATATAAAAGTGTAGCAGATACGCAGTTATACGCTTTGCGTTCTAATAAATCTGCCAAAGTAGAAAAATGCACAAACTCACTTAATACTTTTCGAGTAGTGGTTTTATAGACATTCCGCAACATTTTAGGCGATAACGCATCAGCCGTATTTTGTGCTTTCAAAGCATTTGCTAAGCTTAATAGTTCTTTATAAAGTTGATACTTATAAATATTCGTGTTCCCCGACTCTTCCCCTCGCAGTACAAACCAAAAAAGTTCCTGTTTACTCGGCGCCGTAAACTGTTCGCTTTTTGCAGTTTGTCTAGCATTACTTCCCACATTAGTAACGAGAAGTAGCACAATCGGTAAAATAGTATATTTACATATTGCCTTCATTCACACCTCCTTCATTTTTAGTTTACATATATTTAACATTAACGTAATATAATAAGGAAATGTTTCTACGCTTCGTTCCATCTTACCGCAAAAAATTTTTGCCCTTAATGCTTTTTACATTGGGGATTTTGTTTTCTCCTTCTGTGGAAATATTTTGCCAAACCCTAGAAGATATCCGCCCGCATGGCGATTGTGCTACCGCGCTTAGCTTAGGAACTCGGCTGACCTTTGGGCCTACGGTAGCTCCTGCTGGCTATGGGAACACGTTGGAAATCAGTGGGCAGCCTGCTAAAAGTTTGTATGCCTTCACCCGTGAGCACCACACGGTATGGTATACTTTCACAGCAACAGAAACCGGTACGCTCACCTTTGAGCTAATCCCCGAAAACCCTCAAAACGACTACGACTTCTTGCTTTACCGTGGCTCGCCCGCTGAA
>CAYMYI010000092.1:0-17966 GCA_964394585.1 uncultured Roseobacteraceae bacterium | reverse complement strand
CCCGTAAATCAAATTTGCCTTTTACTAGTGTTTGATAGTCGATGTTATATTCTCCACTTCTTTTCCTCTTCCTGATTTACTTTTATTATTTTTTGTTAAAAGCGCTGAATTTATTTAATTCGGTAGAACACCTTTAAACAGAAATTTTTTTTTAATGGCTAAGCTTAAGAATATTGTTCAGCAATTATCTGCCAAAGATTATTCTCGAATCTATCAATCATTAATTGAGAATGGAGCGGAAAAGTCGGCATTTCTATTGCAAACGCTGCGTGAAAAAAACCTGTCGGATCGAGCAATTATGTCAGAAATAGACGTAAATCACAATGCTTACTATACGCTGCGGTCTCGCCTCAACCAAAAAATTGAAGAGTATCTGCTACAGCAAATGGAAAGTCCGCGTGCCGATTTGCTGAAAAAGGTGGCAAATATCAATGAGATTTTATTTACAAAAAAACCTGCGATAGCTATCACTACGCTCAAGAAGCTAGAAAAAGAATTACTCGATTACGACCTTTCAAATGAACTAATCAGTGTATATCGGGCATTGAAAAAATTATATGCGCACTCTAGCAAAAGTTTCCATTATTCGCAGCTATACAACCGCCGAGTGGCGTATTCGTTGGCAGTGGATAAAGCAGAGGAGTTGTTGATGAAGTATTTTATCAGTTTTGCAGAATACTCCTTATCAGGAGATACTACTCAGCAGACCGCTTTGGGGATGATGTCGAACGAGATGGATAATACTTGCAATATGTACACGTCTCACAGGTTGTTTATCTATCAAAATTGTCTGAGTGTAATGCATCGATTGTGGGTAGAAGATCCTAAGGCAATTAACCATCAAAAACCCCCTATTGAAGATGTGCTGAACCAAGCTGCTTCAATTTTTAATAATTATGCTTCTGATGCCACGTATTTTCATTTGCAAAAAGTGTATAGTTTTTTGCGTTTTCAATACTATACACGCTATCAGCTGTATCAAAAGGCAGAAGACTATTTTGAAGAACTTGATGAAAATATCACATCGCTCTTAACCAATTATCACTATTATACGTTTCCTGCATTTTTTCTGTACTTAAAATTAGAGCGAAGCTTACGGCAAGGTAATATCGATGAGTTATATGATAGTCAAGATATCGCGCTGCTAGACGATGACTTTCTTAAACAAGATACACCTCAATTTATTTACTGCGTGGTGTATAAAACCATTGTGAGTTATTATGCAGGACATTTTGAAGAAGCAGCCCGCGAGTTGAACTCTTTACTTAATCAGGTAAGTTTAAAGAAATATCCAATTGCCGGTTTAGAAATTAAATCGCTTTTGGCATTACAGTATTGTTTTATGGGCGACCAAGGTTTGTTTAAACAAATAAGTAATAGTATACAACGACAGATACGTATGTCGGGTAAAGAACAATGTGCCGATATCGTCTTATTTAACAAAATACTTAAAGTTGCAATGAGTGAGGCAAAACGCGATAAGATTACTAAAATAAAAGAACTATCTGTACAGCTTTCTGCGACAGATAGTTCTCGTATATTTAACCCGATTCGTCTTATTCAAATTAATAATCAGTTTCTTTCCAAGCTATTGGAAAATGTGGCATCCTGAGAAGGAGCAACTTACTTGCTCACTTTTACAGAGATAGCAAAGAAAGAGTAGTGATCATCTAGCTTTCGGTGTTCTACTTCAAGTGGATGACGCGAGGTCAGTGCTACATGAATTAAGCCAATACCCGCTCCTTTGCTTCTGTCGTTTTGTATTGGCTGATCCCGCACTTCTCGCTTCAGTTTTCGTAAATCTTCTCTATCTAAATTATTAATAGTTTCGCAACTTGAAAGTAGCTCATCTAAATAGGAGTTTTCTACCAAGTTCCCACAAGAAAACACATATTCGTCATCTTTTTCGGTAATTAGAATGATGCCTACACTATCATTTCGATTTGAAAAGGTAACCTTCTCGGCAGAATAATAGAGAATGTTTTGTGCTAGTTCCATAAAAACAGAAAACAGTCTGCGGCTAGCGGTAGGGTTACTTTCTAATTTGGTGCGTATATCGCGACTTATTTCAGCCATGATAACCTCAGTAACAGGCCCTTTGTAAGAAAGAAGCACTTCTTTTGAATTGGTGAGGGAATAATAGTCAAATAGATTGATAATTTTGCTCATCGTATTTTTTTACTTAGTTAAACTTTAAGAGCTACAAATGTAATATCATCGCGTTGGTCTGCCCCTGATTGATACTGATCTATCAAATTTTCTAATTTATTTTTTTGCTCAGTTAGAGATAAATGGCGGTTTTCAAAAATGAAATCGCGGAGGTTGCGCCGCCCAAAGCGCTTGCGGTACTGATTGGCAATATCGATTATCCCATCGGTAGTTAGGTAAATTAAATCGCCTTCTTCCACTTGCAAACTATGGGGAGTAAAATCATGTGTTTTATCCTTTTGCCATCCTCCAATGGACTTGCGGTCGCCACGAATGTACTCTAATTTATTGTTGTGCACGAGTAATAATGGACATTTAGCTCCACTGAACTGAAGGCTAATCACACCATCTTCCCATTTTTCTATACAACAGATTCCTACGTCCATGCCATCTACATTTTCAGAGGTTCTTTGTCGTAGTGCATCTCTTACATTATAGTGAAGTGCTTCCAAAATACGATGAGGCTCGTAAATACCTTGTTCTTTTACAATTTGATTAAGTAGTGTATTGCCAATCATCGACATAAATGCTCCGGGTACTCCGTGCCCTGTACAATCTACTACTGCGAAGAAAGTTTTATTTTCTAGTGTAGTAAACCAATAGAAATCACCGGAAACCATATCTTTAGGACGGAAAATACAGAAGTGATCGGCAAATACCCGATTGATGTTTTCTGCTAAAGGCAAGATAGCATTTTGAATGCGCTTTGCGTATACAATGCTATCGGTAAGCCGAATGTTTTTAAACTCTAGCTCTTCTTTTTGAGCTGCAATGGCTTTGTTTGCCATTTCTAGTTTGGAAGCCGTTGTTTCTATTTCTTTCTTTTGCTCGGTGATTTCGATGTTTTGGCGTGCCAATTTAGCATTGGCTCTTTGCTTACCAATATAACCCGCAATAATAAGTACGAGCACTGCTACGAATAGACCAATAATGCCAATACCATATAGCCGTAAACGTTTTTCCTCTTCTAAGCGGATTCGTTGAAGTTCACTTTCTTGAGTTAGGAGTTTTGTTTCGCTTTCGAGGAGTTTGATCGTTTTTTCTTTCTCTTTTTCTTCTAATTCCTTTTGCTTTAAGGCTAAATCGCGGAGTTCTTGCTCACGTTGTAGCTCTTCAATTTCTTGGCGACTTTTCTCGGCTTCGAGTTCTTCTTCGGCAAGGCGAAGAGCTTGAGCAACCCGCTGCTTTTCTAACTGCTCGGCTTTAATTTTAGCTTGTTGGAGTTCCTGCTGTTGCTTAAGTAATGTGAGCTGTTGCTCTTTCATCTCTAAATCTTGTGCTTGCTTTTGCTTTTGCATTTCAAGCTTTTCTAGCTCTACATTTTTAAGTTCTTGGTCAACGATAAGCAATTTTAGACGCTTTTCTTGTTTTTCGGCATCTAGCTGGTTAGCAGTAGTTTGGCTAAGGCTTTGTTTTTCCTGATCAAACACCCGCTCTTTTACCCGAATATACTTTTTATACGCGTCCAAGGCACTCCGAGTATTTCCTTGTTTTTCGTAAATACTAGAAAGGCGGTTATAGGCTTTCTCCATGAGGGGCAAATCATCGGTTTCTTCAGCATGCTTGATTGCCTCTTCTGAAGCCCGACGAGCTTTGGTATAATCGCCAATGCCATAGTAAGTTGCGGCTAGATAAATATGCATATTGGCGGCGTCGGCAGGTCTTTCTGCATCTTCAAAGATTTGTTGTGCTTCTTCGTATAGCTGAATTGCTTTATCGAAATTACGTTGGCGTTGGTTAATTACCGCCATATTAATAATTAAAGAGGTATTTTCAATATCGGGTTTGCCTAGTTTCCGTTGTATATTAAGGGCTTCTTGAAAATTGCGAAGGGCTTCGTTATCCCGGTTGAGTTGCCGTAAGATGAACCCAATTTCGTTCAGTTGCTTAGAGATGCTATTTTCGTCCCCTTCTTGCTTTTTGATTTCTAGGATTTCTTCGTTCAAATCGAGTGCTTCGGTGTATTTAGCTTGCGATAAGTATACACTTGACATTCTACTAAGTGTGGATACTAAGCCTGCGTTATCGTTATCTGTTCTATAGAAATCGGCTAGTTGCTCAAAATACTTTATGGTATTTTCAAAGTCGCCGGTTTGCTGGTGTAAATACCCTAAAACCTGCATGGTTTTTACATAAGAAGACTTATCAAGTTTTTTACTGAGGGGGAGGGCTGCTTGATAGTTTTCGATTGCCTTTTCGGTTACGTTCCAATCTTGATATAGGCCGGCAGTTTCACGGTATACATAGAATGATAGGGCATCGTCAGAAAGGGTGTTAACAATCTGGTTTGCTTTTAGGTAGTAGTCAAGCGCTTTGGGAAACTCGCGTTTAACTCTGAAGATACTTCCCATCATGATATACGACTTAACCGTGCCTTCTTTAAATGAAGATTGTTCTGAGAGGGAAAGTGCTTTTTCGACCAGTGTCATAGCCTCATCGAGCTGCCCTTGGTCAATTTTCTTTTGGGCGTCTTTCAGAAGATTACTGATTTCTTCTGTAGTATCATTAATCACCGAGAAACGTTTAGCATCAGAAACATCTAAAGAATCGGTAGGTAGTAAAAATCCCCATACACTTATGAAAGAAATCATAAGTAACATTTTTAAACTGATTGTAGGGATTTCATTCATCATACCTTCGTCTTCATTTTCACATAAAAATCATCTTAAGCTAGAAACTATTCTCTAGGAAAGTTACAAAATTTACATTTATTTTTAACTTCTTTTTAAGAACGTTTTTTTGAAAAAATATTTTAAAAGCAATTAAATTTTAAGTCTTAAAAAGCCAAGTGCGAACGAAAAGGTACTACCATCGCCAATATTGGCGAAATATGTAGTGATGTCGCGGGTAGAAATCCCCGCTTCATAAAATCCTTTCCGAGCGATGTAGGTAACTCCTACGGGGAAGTTGATGCTCCCCCCATTATTGCCACCGGCATTAAGTCCTGTGGAAATTCGGAATAGTTTGCTAGGGCGAAAGTCGCCACCGATTGCCCAAAGCGTATTTTCTAAGTTACCTCCTACTTTGTTGAGGGGGGCTACCACATCGAACCCTATATGAAATGTGCGAAAAAACTCATAACTGGCACCTACTCGTAAAGTGCTAGGAAGTGGCTCGTCAATCTCATTGATTCCTTCCCAACGTAGGGGCGATTGGTCGCCGGCAAATTGAAAAGCGCCTTCAGTTGCCGCAAAAATGTTGTAATTATCAAGCCCTGCACCAGCAAAATTAACTAACTGACCGTCGTTGACTTGATATACGTTTCCGTCCCATCGGATTGTACCGATATTATTGAGCGCGGCTCCAATATATAAATTTTGTTTGATTACAGCGGTAAGTCCAAAATCAAACCCATATCCCCCACCTACTTTTCGGGGGAAAAGAACTCTACGAAAAGTGGAAACATCTTGCGGAGGCTGAAATGTAGGGCTTTGTGGGGTAGTTCCATCACCTTCGCCAAAATCGACCCCAAACGTTGGTGAAATTGAAATAATAGAAGGATCTAACGTGTTATTTTGTGCATCCACATCGATGAGAAGAAAACCGCGAATAAGCTTTACGCCTACGCCGGCAAACAACGTAAAGTCATACGATTCGAAGAGTTTTCTGCCATAACTTATATTATACTCCCGATACCACGAACTGGAAATACGAGATCCTTCCATGATTTCAGAATACGTTTGTGCACTATCCGGAAAACTGAGATACCCCCCTAATACTACTTGTTGCTGAACTTCTTCGGAAAGTGGCGGAAGGTCATTTTGAGCATTCCGTGGGTTCAGGATAGCCTCTCCGTTAGAGAGTAGGAGCTCGGGGAAATACCCGGCATTGTAACCCAGGAAAGCAATTTCAGCAGTGTTTTGGTTAATCGTAGTGAAAAACTGAATGCGATCGCGGATGGCAAAACCTATGTTGTGCCCTCCTTTAAGCCGGGCACTAGCACCAAAAATTAGGGCATCCATGTTGAGCGACACATTGCTATTCGCAATTTTATCGGCAGCTTCAGCCTTCTCGTCATATGTTTGAAAATTATACTTTTGATTTGAAGAACGAAAAATAGCATTGAGCAACTCAGTACGCTGAAGTGCTTCGGCGAAAATAGTTGTGTTAAACTCAGATAAACCAAAGGTATAGGTAGGGTCGCGGAAACTTTTTTGAAATGCTAAGTTAGCCGGGTTGATCCCTACTGTTTGGTAATCGGTAGCAAAGGTAGTAGCAACCCCGCCTCGCCCGGTTGCATTGTAGTTGCTTAATTCTTGCGCTATAGCTGTTGTAGTAAGGCAACATAAGCATACCAGTGTTTGGAATAGTATTCGGGAATTCATGTTGTAAGTGAATAGATTTGTAGCAAAAACTGACTTAAAAGTAAGTCTTTCAATACTTTTCTGAAAAAGCGATATAAGAAATGTTGAAAAAAATGATGGGCTGACCTCCTTAAAAAAAAGCGAGCCGTTTTTTAAAAGTAACGACTCGCTTCTGTTTTATTGAGTGAAATCTCTTTAGAAACGAGCAGTAACCGAAAGAATGAAGTTTCTGCCCGGCCCCGAAATGCCCGAGCTATACGGGCGGTATCTTTGGTCAGTTAGGTTTTCCATACCGGCATTTATCGTAAAATTTGTATTGAGCAGGTATTGCGCTTTTACATTTACGGTATACCAGGCTGGTGCATAATTATTGCTATTTTCATCTTTTGCATAGATTTCATCTTTCCCTTGCTCTTCTACGGGAAGGTCTTCAAATGAACGCTCTCCCTGATAATCAGCATACAGCATAAGCTGTAATCCTTCTTTTTGGTAACTAAGCCTAGTAGTGCCAAAGAACGGTGCTGCATGCCGAGAGGTGCTCGTAGAGCCATCATCGAGTTCTTCTTCTCCTACTTGCAGGTTGGCATCGGTAGAAAATTGAAACCCGGAAGGAAGGTGTATCTCTAAGCCTGCTTGTATTCCGTATACGTTCGCTTGTGCTGCATTTTGGATGGCTTGTACATCGCTCAAGATGCCATCGTACATAATTTGTGTTTCCCCATTTAACGAAAAGCTTCGCCTAACTAAGGCGTTGTCTAAATGTGTGTAATATCCTGTGATATCGAGTTTAGCAATTTCTCCAAAAATTTTGGCGATGCCCACATCAAAGTTATAAGCGGTTTCAGCTTGTAAATTGGGGTTAGGTACTACTACAGCACCTGGTTCTGAATCGAATACTTTGCCTACGTCGTCTACGTTTGGCGAACGAAACGCTGTGCCAAAATTTGCACTTACTACCCATTGCTCTGTTGGGCGAAAAACCCCACCAATACTTCCGGTAAGTGCGCCTTTCTCTAGCTGTGCTGTAGTAAAAGGAAACGGGTAAAAAGTAGTATCGAATGTGGCATCTAAGCTAAATTGGTTATACCGAAGCCCGGCTTGTAACGTAAGCCGCTCAGTTACTTCATACGAATGTTGTAAATATGCTGCCACTGAGTGCCAACTGGCTTGTGGGTAGCGTGTAGGTCCATTGTTGCGTTCGTTTGTCGTAATATTTTCATCGGTACCTAAAGAGGTTACATCGTTCCATACATACTCAAAACCGTAATAGGTAACATGCTTTTGTGAAGGTTGCTTGGCAAAATCGAGGTTGAGCGAATAAGCATCTACTTGTTCGGTACGTATACTGCGCATGTTTGCATTGAGTGAACGATCGATACGACTTTCCTCAAATTGCTGATGTGCCAAACGCAGGGTGGCGTGGTCGTATAGGGTATTGTTTCCCGCATGCGATACAGCGAGCTGGTTCATCATCCACGATTGTGCCCCGTAGTCCCACTCGGCGTAGCGTGGTAGCCCATTTCGCATACGGTTGTGCCGGTCGTAGCGCCCATAGGGCGAAGTAGTAGAATAATGAAACCCGTATTGGAAATCCCAGTGTTCGGTAGGCTTAAACCGTACCTTTTGCATAAGGTTCATCTGCGAATATGCCGAAGGGATTTGTAGCAGCGGGTCTTCTTGGGTAACTACCCGATCGATAGAGTCTTCCCGTTGTATAAAATAAGGTTTTAGGTAATCGTCGGGGCCGTGGCTTCCTTGCCGCAGGTGGTCGTAGTCCCATGCGCTGAAACTCGTAACACTTGCCCATTTTTTTCCTCCGATGCTTACATCGAAGTGCCCAGTGGTTTCTTGGTTAGCAGAAGCATAGCGCATTACGGCTTTACCACTTACGAGTACCTCGCCAGTAGGTGATAGCTGCGGCGTGAGCGTCTGAAAGTTCATCACCCCGCCAATGGCATCGCTACCATAAATCACAGAGTTAGGGCCAAATAATACTTCAGTATGTTCGGTAGCAAAAGGATCTAAGTTGATGACGTTTTGAATATTCCCAGAGCGAAAAATGGCGGTATTCATGCGTACGCCGTCTACCGTGTACAAAAGTCGGTTGGTTGCAAAGCCCCGTATCATAGGGCTACCACCGCCTTGTTGGCTTTTTTGAATAAATACCTTTCCAGAAAGTCCTAGCAAATCGGCAGTGGTTTGTGGGTTTTGCAAAGCCACCTCGTCTGGTGTGATGGCAATTATTTTAGAAGGGACATTATCGGCAGTTTGGCGCCATCGAGTAGCTGAAATTACTACTTCATCTAAGTTTACACCAGTGGGTACTAGGGCAATGCCCCCTTCCGAGCTAAGTTGCTGATAGCTCTTTGTTACGGTTTTATAACCTAAAGAACGAATCTGGATAGATTCTGCTCCTCGAAAAACGCTGATATTAACCATCCCTTTCACATTGGTAACGGCAAAGCTCGCAGGCGATTTACTCAGCAATGTTGCCGATGCAATGGGCTGCTGTGTTTCTTGATCGGTGATTATGATATTTTGGGCTGATACAGATAGAGTGCCCAAAAGCATTAGTAAGCTAAATAGCAATCTCTTTTTCATAATAAATTCATTGGTTATGATGAATGTGTAAAAGGAGAAATCCTTCAGGCTTTTCCCTAGAAAAGTATGGCAACAAACGAAAGAATAGGGAGCTAACGCCATGAAAATCAGTAGGCATTCAAAGTAATCGTTGCAACCTACGCTTTCTTTTCACGTTTGGATAAGCCTTAAAAAAATGCATACAATCTACTCTCTCTTATGAGAGGCATATTGTAGTTTTAAATGCACTCTTAAATAAATACTATGGGAGTTAACTGACCTTTGGTGGAGGGAGTAAAGGGGGAAATTTGAGGGAGATCGCTTCTACATCTGTGAGGAGAAACTTAGAAGTTTTTTGGGGTAGCATGTTGCGCATTTCCCATAGAATGGGGATAGGGTATTCGCAATAAAGCGATTGATATAAGCTAAGTAGCTGCTTACGCTGCTGTTGGCGTTGCGGGTGGTGGTGGCACAGATACTCCACCCATTCGTTTAACGATTGCTGCAAGTGGCTTTCGGCAGAATCCCACCAACACCAAATATAGAGCGAATCGGGAGTTGTTTCTTTATAGACTACATCGTACATGGCTCCTTGGTACTCAAACTCCTGAGCGTGTTCCCAGCGGAGCTTTTGCGTTGCTTCTTTGGTAGTCAACGCAAAAAATTGCAAGTCGGTCTTTCTTAACGATTGCACCATCCGTTGCTTTACACTACGCTTCAGGCTCCATTTTTGAAATTGGAGCCATCCGAAAGTAGCCAACAGGGGTAAGATCAAGGTGGCGAAAAGTGCTATGCTTGCCAAAGTTCTTCTCAAGGGTACAATAGCTGGTAAATACTACCAAAGATACAATTTTGCCGAGGAAGGCGGAGAGCGTTACTCTCCTAAGCGTGCATACTCTTGCCGAATTTCGCGCATGATATACCCGGTAATCCAGCCAATGTAGCCTTGCCGAGCATAGATAAACCGCTTTGTAGGCGGGGTTTGACTGTATTGAGTGAGCAATGCCTCTAAAATGGTGAGCCCGGCAATGAGTTGTTCTCTACCAAAATCTTTTTGAGCTTGTAGAATATTTGCCTGTGCCATAGCCCTTAGGGTGCTATCGGCAATGCCTTCGAGCGAAGGGTTCGTTGCTTTTTGGTACGATTCTATCGCCAAGTGCTTAAACTGCTGAACATGCCGAGGTGATATACGCACGAATAACTCCTGTGCCGATTCTGGATACATATACGAAGTAGCCGCCCATACTACACCTCCTACTAAATGCACAATGGCACGCGTTTTCAAGCCGGAGTTCATGGCAAATGCCCGGGCTACTTCTTGCTGAATCTCCTTCCCCACCAATACGGTAGCGCTATCGTAGCTGATGTCTCCATTTAACTGCCGTTGTTTAATTGATGGAACTAATGTTTCTGTTCCGAACGAAAAGGTGATTGGCTCGAGCAGTTCGCCACCAATGCCACGTACAAACCCTCCTTTGGTGTTTCCACTACCAATATCTACTGTACTCGAAATAGCACGGTATTTAGGCAGGGTAGATCCTTGGATTACCAGGAACGCCTCTTCTTCGGCAGTGATAAACTTCACTTGGGTATCGCTTTCAATTCCATCGTTTAGCTGTTGAGTAAGAGAGGCGAGTTGGTTTGCACGTTGGGCCGCTTCGCGCACGCCACTACTGCCAATTAGGTAAATGTGTTCTTCTGAAATTTTGAATTCGTCTTTGGCCTTCTTTAAAAATAGGTTTACAGCCTCGATAGCTTGGTTAATTGCCGAATCGGCAAGGGTAACGATATTAGGGTTGATTGATTCGTCGTGTAAGATTTTAAATTGGTAAAACCCCTCGATATTGAGGCGAGCCGCAATTACACTCAATTTCACGCCTTTTGCTCCTATTTCGATACCTGCATATCGTTCTGGCTTCCCTTGCATACCATTCAGAATATCGGTGAGGGCTCGAACACTAGTAGCCACGCGTAAATCGCGGTAAATGTCTAGCGCTTCGTTTATGTAAAATACGGCTTTTGTGGTATCGCTTACATCGCGGTAGAGCATTCCGAGTAGTTCGTTTGCCGAAGCTTCCCAATAGCGATTTTTCCCTTTAGTAGCCTCTAATCCAATTTTCAGCATTTCTTCTGCGCGTTCGTATTGTTGTGCTTCGCGCAGGGTATTCCCTGTTTTTATGTATTGCAGAGCTTGATCTTCGGAAACCGTTTGGGCTTGAATATCGGGTATGCTCCCTGCAAGCAGGGCACAAAACAGGAGAAAGAGGAAAGGGGTACGCATAGTGGATTTTTTTTAAAGGGGAAAATTAAGCCAATCGAATACTCTAAGTTCTCAAAGGCTTCGGACAAAAGAAAACGGAACACAAGCATTTTGTGTTCCGTCTTGATAGTTTCTCTAACAGTATCTTTTATTTCGTCAGTGCTTGTTTTTCAATGCGGCGAATCATTTCGTCGATGTGTTTTTGGCTTGCAAAAATATTATCATAAGAGCCGGCAATCTGATGATTCGCATCGAGCAGATAGGTTACGCGCTTGGGCATATTGATAAAAGGCATTACGGCATCGTACTTTTGGGCTACAGCAACATTTACATCGGAAAGTAAATCGAAGGGAAGGTTGTAAATCTTTTTGAATTCGAGGTGGGTGGCGATATCATCGCGGCTAATGCCCAATACCGTAATATTCAGGTTGCTGAAGTAATCGAAAGTATCGCGGAAGCTACAAGCTTCTTTCGTACATACCGGGGTAAAATCTTTGGGGTAAAAATACAAGATGCAAGGTTGCTGGGCGGCATCGCGCGATAGTTTGAAAGTCTTTCCGTTTGTAGAAGGAAGTTCAAAGTCAGGTGCAGGAGAACCAACTGATAAACTCATAAGGCTTAATTTAAATAATGAAAAAAGAAGTCCTTATAAATAATCGTTAACCCCCTAAAAATGTTCGCTCAAAAAAAACTACCTCTAAAAAAAGAGGTAGTTTCCTAAAAGTTGGTTTACGCTTTATTAAGCCAAGCACTGAGCATCCATACTACTTTTTCTTGTGCGGTAATCATCTCGGTAAGCAATGTGAGCGAGCCTTCGTCGTCGAGTTCGCCAGCAGTTTTAACGGCTTCTCGTTCTAGGGCAATAAGCGTTTTGAGGGCTTCACGCGTACTGTTCACCATGTCGGCGCCATCTGCCAGATTTTGCGCTGGCTTCACCTTTGTGGTAGCAAGGTACGAGGCGTAATCGTGCAAGGGGGTCGTGCCCAACGTCAGAATTCGTTCGGCGATTTCGTCGATGCGTTCTTGAGCTACGGTGTACAGTTCTTCAAACTTTTCGTGGAGTTGAAAGAAGTCGCGCCCTTTTACGTTCCAATGGAAGCCGCGTAAATTTTGGTAATATACTTGGAAGGAGGCTAACAGGGTATTGAGCTCGTCAGCTAGCGCTGTTGTTTTTTCTTGGTTTAATCCTATCATATTTAAAGTTTCCATTTTTCCTTGATTTAGTGATGAAAAATTCGTTTTCTTCTTCGAAGGTACAGGAGATTTAAGGATAAGTAAAATCAATAGTTACTATCAATCTATCAACAGATACTATAAACAGAACTCATTCATTTATGGAGCATTTTTTCAAAGAGTTTCCTTTTAAATTATTCTATAGTACATTGTTATGCCTGGCTGTGTTATGGGGCTTACCTACCACCGCTTGGGGGCAAAACCCCACTCGCAAACCTCCGATAGAAAAAAAACAGAGTGCTCGTTCGGCAATGAAGCGGTTATTTAAAGGTCCGAAGCACTCCAAACGCAAAAAACGTGATATGTCGCGCACAAGCGATGCTTTTTCGGGCGAAAATATGGCAACGCCTTCGCAAGGGTGGTTGCAACGCCGCGATCGGCAAATGAACCGCAAAGCAAAGGAGGGGGCCTACCTCGATTTAAAAGAACATAAGCGGCGTAAAGCGAATATGTCGTACACCTCGTTGGGCTTCTCGGGGCATAGTTTGTCGAGTTCTTTCAATGGAAAAGCGGAGCGTGCTGAAGCAGCTCGTTTGGGGCAACGCAAGAGAAAGAATAATATGCGAGGGAGTTCTGTACGGGTAAAAAAACGTAGAAGACCCGTAGCCGATAAATTAGCCGGAAAACGTCGGTTCCGCTTACCGCGCCTATCGCGTAAGCATAAACCCAAATTAAAATACGATAAGAAAGAACGGGAAATTTGGGCGCGCTGATACCCTACGATGCTTTATTTTTTGGCTGAGGCTTTTTAGTACTTTGCTGCAAAACCGTCCATTATTGCAGTTGTGGGGAGGTTTTCATTACAAAATTGTACTTAGCATACGTTAAGCATTTCACAGCAATCGTATTTTGGTGAGTAGTTCCTTATTAAAAAATAGTGTATCTTCTGCTAAGAATACCTTTTAAACGTTTCTAAACCACCGCTTAAAATTGTGGTCGACTGCCTAAATTCGTGCGATTTTTTAAAGAAAATCGCTTAACCAAACCTTAACACTCACTGCCAAACAGTGAACGCTATTTTTTTATTTAAACAACACAACCCCCATGACTGCACTAGAAAAGTTTACAGCGCCTGTGGGTACGGCGCTCGATCGATTCATTGCCCAAAAGCAAGAACATTTTGCCTATGCCACCGGCGAGCTTTCGCAATTGCTGCGCGATATTGCCTTGGCATCTAAAATTATTAATCGGGAAATCAACCGAGCAGGGCTTACCGGCATTGAAGGAATGACCGGAGGTGAGAACGTACAAGGTGAGTATCAGCAAAATCTCGACGTAGTTGCCGATGTGCGCTTTATCCGTGCACTAAAACGCGGCGGCGAAACCTGTGCGATTGTATCGGAAGAAGAAACCGAAATGATTTTGACGGATCGTCCTGATGCTAAATATCTTATTACGATTGATCCACTCGACGGCTCCTCAAATATTGATGTAAACGTATCGGTTGGGACGATTTTTTCGATCTATCGGCGCGTAACAGAGATAGGTTCTACGCCTACACTCGAAGATGCTCTGCAGCCCGGAAATCAGCAAGTCGCCGCAGGCTATATTTTGTATGGAGCCTCTACAATGCTTGTATACACCACCGGCTATGGAGTAAACGGGTTTACCTACGAGCCTTCACTGGGCGAATATTTCCTATCACATCCTAACATGCGTTTTAAAAACGAAGGGAACATTTATTCGGTGAATGAAGGACAATACAACGATTTTACCCCTGGTGTGAAACGTTACCTCGACCTGTGCAAAGAGCGCCGCTACACGGCACGGTATATTGGATCATCGGTTGCCGATTTCCACCGCAACTTATTGAAAGGTGGTATTTTTATGTATCCTTCTACAAAAGCCTATCCGCAAGGCAAGTTACGTTTGTTGTACGAGTGTAACCCCTTGGCATTTATCGCTGAGCAAGCAGGTGGGAAAGCAACGGCTGGCGTAATGCGTATTATGGATATTAAACCCAACGATTTACACCAGCGCGTTCCGTTTATGACCGGACCATCGAACATGGTCGACGACGTCCGCAGTTGTTTGCAAGAAGTAACCGAAGAAGTTTAATGCGACCAGTCGTAATCAGGAATATTTTTCACAGCTAGGCTAAGCAGTTCTATGCATGCCATAATATCGTCGGGGTGTGCCGATTCTATCGTTTGGTGAATGTACCGCGAAGGAATGGATATTGCTCCGGCGATTGCTCCCATTTTTCCCATTTTTTGCATCCCTGATGCATCAGTACCGCCAAAAGGAAGCACCTCGGCTTGCCAAGGAATGTTGTGGTTGGTGGCTTGCTGCTTTAAATACGCTACCATGCGGTAGTCGCAGATGGTACTGGCATCGTACACCTTAATAGCCGCACCTTTTCCTATTTCCGTTACTTTTAAATGAGGAGATGTGCCGGGCGTATCGCTAGCGACGGTAACGTCTAAGGCTAGGGCATAATCCGGGTTTATTTGATGAGCTGCCACCGAAGCCCCCCGAATGCCTACTTCTTCTTGAACTGTAAAAACTCCATAAACATCGTAGGGAACATCTTTCATTTGTTTTAACGCCTCAATGAGGATGTAAACAGACAGACGGTTATCAAGCGATTTTCCGTTTACCATATTACCCACCATTTCGAGCGCTTGGTAGCGCGTTACCGTGCTGCCAATGGGCACGAGTTGTTCTACTTCTTCTTTCGAAAGCCCTAGGTCTATGTAGAAGTCGTCGAGTTTTACTGCTTTGGTACGCTCTTCGGGTTGCATCATGTGGATGGGTTTACTACCCATTACCCCTAATAAACTCTTTGTCCCGTGGACTTGCACACGCATCGAGGTAAGCGTTTTGGGATCAAAACCGCCCAGTGGAATAAACTTGAGAAAACCATTTTCATCAATATGGTTTACCATAAAGCCAATTTCGTCGAGGTGCGCCCCTAGCATAATTTTTTTGCCTTCAGGGTTTTGCTGCCCCTTTTTACGAGTGATTAAATTGCCCAGGGCATCGGTATACCATTCATCTACTAAAGGTTCTATATGCGAAATCACCAAATCGCGAATCGGCTTTTCGTATCCCGGAGCGCCAGGCGTCTCACTGATTTCTTTAAGTAATTCAAAATTGAACTTCATGTTTCTATCAGATAATTAGAGATTTACATTTGTTTTGAAACGCTGCAAAAGTAGCAGATTCACGCATTATCAGTAGTTAGCTGATGAATTTTTTCATGAAGTTTTGGGGCTTCTGTCGCCCAATAGGCTTCTTGCACAAGCTCGTCGTTATAAAATGTCTTTTTTACTATTTTTTCGATGACTTCGTGAATGTTTTCAGTAGCAAAATCAGTGAAGATAGCAGCGTTATGCGAATTGCATACCTTTTCCCACAATGGATTTTTTTGAATAAGCATAGGAACACGCAGCGCCATACATTCATATAATTTAGTTGGGATACAATTCTCGGTACTTTTATTCGGTAGATAAGGCAATAGTGCCAAGTCAGCTTTTTGCAGTTCGCGCATTACTTTTTCGTGAGGCACTAACGATTCAATACCCTCTAGGTGGATAAATGAATGTTGTTGAGCTAGCTTTTGCAAAGTTTGTGCAACAGGTTGGGTAGCTGCTTTGCCTACGATTTGTAGTGAAATAGGAATGCCTACCTGCCGCGCAGCAATTACCCAGCGCACTCCCCTTAGTGTCCCAAATGGTTCAGAGAGCGTTCCTACAATAATCGCTGTAAAAGGTAGCGAAACACGCCGAGTAGTTTTGGGCAGTATCCCTTTTAAAGGTTGGTATTTGTTTTCCAATACCAAAGCATTTTTGGGTAAAAAGGACATTTCTGAGAGATAGCCCAGCTCGGCTACCCATACGGCATGAAACCAAGGCAGGGAAATCCGCTCTAAAGTGCGTATGCCAAGGGCTTCTATCCATTTTTTGATACCAGTATAGTGCGATTGATAGATTCGGTTTCGCCAGTAGTTCTCCCGAATATCGTAGATAATTTTTCCACCAAATCGGAAACGATACCATAGTGCCAACCCTAGCAACTCCGGAGTATGCACCACCCATATGCTCGGTTTGAGTTCCATCACTTTTCGGAAAATGAAGGTCAGGGCAGCAGTGCGCGAGGCATGTTGCACAGGAATTTGATGGAAATAGCAGCGGTTACCAAGACTGTCAGCACCACTTGCGGCACCTACAATATGTACTTCAAATGACGAAGCCAGCGAGCTTCCTATCTTTTCGTACATTCGTGGGTCATCTATCGGTTTCTTTACAGAAGCCAATACAATTCTTTGTTGATAGAGCATGATGGCACATCGAAAATCATTTTCAACCTAAATAACCTAAAAAAAACCTTATGGAATTGCAGACTATCATCGAAAAAGCGTGGGAAAACCGTGGCTTGCTACAAGAAGACCAAACTGTAGAAGCTGTTCGCACGGTCATCGCAGAGTTAGATAAAGGAACTTTACGTGTAGCGGCTCCTTCTGAAAATGGAGAATGGATCGTAAACGATTGGGTAAAGAAAGCCGTAATCCTGTATTTCCCACTGCAAAAAATGGAAACCATCTCGGTAGGGCCTTTTGAGTTTCACGATAAAATTGCGCTAAAAAACGGATACGCTGAAAAAGGCGTACGCGTAGTTCCCCATGCCATTGCGCGCTATGGCTCTTTTGTAAACAAAGGCGTAATCATGATGCCATCTTATGTGAACATTGGGGCTTATGTAGATTCAGGCACTATGGTAGATACTTGGGCAACAGTAGGCAGTTGTGCTCAAATAGGTAAAAACGTTCATTTAAGTGGGGGCGTTGGTATTGGCGGAGTGCTAGAGCCGGTACAAGCGGCACCCGTAATCGTAGAAGATGGGGCATTTATTGGTTCGCGATGCATTTTGGTAGAAGGCGTTCGTGTAGGCAAAGAGGCTGTATTGGGAGCTAACGTAACCATCACCGGCAGTTCAAAGATTATTGATGTAACCGGCGAGCAGCCTGTGGAGTACAAAGGTTTTGTGCCTGAGCGCTCCGTAGTAGTTCCGGGTAGCTATACCAAGACATTCCCGGCAGGCGACTACCACGTAGGTGCCGCATTGATTATCGGAAAACGCAAACCAAGTACAGATTTGAAGACCTCGTTAAATGATGCATTACGCGAAAACGATGTAGCTGTGTAGGGAGTACCTCCCCCTAATCAGGGGGATTTTACTGAAACTATTACACAGGGGTTAAGTATTGTTAAAAAAAATCTAAATATTTATATAGCATTTTTTACAAGCATCCTTTTATGTTTGCCAAACTGCACATGTAAAATTTTTACATTTTGCATGTGCTTTATAACTACAATTAACTTTTTTTCAAACCACAACAATCAGATTTATGCATCGAAGATTACTTTTGATGCTGATGT
>CAYMYI010000091.1:0-18313 GCA_964394585.1 uncultured Roseobacteraceae bacterium | reverse complement strand
TCAAACCGTCGGGGGATACTCCTATTATTCCCAAAATAATTAATTATGGGTATATCTATTTGATCTTTTAGATTACAAGATGCCTAGATTATTTTTATTTATACCAGGGATATTGATAACTGTTTTAATTTCAACACTATCATATTTTTATTTGGAAAAGCCCTTTTTGAAAATCAAAACAAAGAGGTATACGACGATTTTATCAGGAAATGATGCATATAAGACTGTATATGCGAAACAAGCGAAATAGCAGCAAATACAAAGGCTATAGCCCACTTTACTATCTTAGTAGTTTGATAGGTTTGAAGCCCGCAATTGCTTATTTGCCATATACTCACCGTTAGGCATACATTAAAAGAAAAGAGTGAAATTGAAAAATAAAATAACCAAGCAATATGTTCGGCATTAAACACATTAAATTCGATTCGATGACTTACGTTCTTCATTACACGAACGGAAAAATCAAAAGAGAAGGTCGTGGACTTTCTTTTTTCTATTTCAGACCAAATAGTTCCATTGTGGCGATTCCATTGGGGAGTAACGACTTGCCTTTTATTTTCAATGAATCTACAAACGACTATCAGACGGTTAACATTCAAGGCCAAATAAGTTATAAAATTGCCGACCCGAAAACACTCGCAGATATTTTGGACTTTACTGTTACGGACAATGGGCAGTATAAAAAGAACGATATCGAGAAACTCAATCAAAGGATAATCAATGAAGCACAAACTGCGACTTCTACTCTTATCCACGAAATTAAGTTAAAAGATGCCATTCGTTCGGCTAAAACTATAGAAGAACAAATTTTAAATGGGCTTAAAAATTCACTTGCCATAGGAATGCTCGGTATTGAAATACTTGGGGCAAATGTTTTGGCAGTGCAGGCAACTCCAGAAATGACAAGGGCTTTGGAAACTGAAACAATGGAAAAGCTACAACAAGAAGCTGACCATGCCATTTATGAAAGAAGGAACTTTGCAGTTGAACAGGAAAGAAAAATAAGAGAGTCTGAATTGAACACAGAAATTGCCGTAGAAGAAAAGCTAAAACAAATTGCCGAAAAGAAAATGGAATCTGACGTGCTTAAAGCTGAAAATCAAAGGAAACTGCGGGAAATGAAATTGGAAGCCGATATTTCAATAGAAAACCAAAGAAAACAACTCATTGAACAGAAAACGGCTAACGACAAAAAAGAAGCTGAAACACAAGGATATGTTATTGAAACAACACTAAAACCATACAAAGACATTGATTGGAAAACATTGACTGCTTTAAACAACAATCCTGACCCAAAATTCAACATTTCGCTTGCTTTCAGACAACTTGCCGAAAATGCAGACAAAATTGGCAATCTCAATATCAGCCCCGAACTTTTAGATTCAATTCTAAACGAAAAGCGACCAACTAGAAAATGAAATATGAATACGCCATCATTGTAAAAAACAAAACTCGCCTTGAATCTTTAATTGAACGTTTCAACACGAAAGCGCAAGCTAAGTTTTATATTGAACGGCTTGGGGGAAACTTTGACGATTATGAGGTAGAACATGAAGTTTTCCACATTGCCTTGGCTTCTTTACAGGCGCAACTTTCCAAAGTCATCAAAAACAAGGTTGTTGATAGGGTGTATTTGCCTTCATTCATTTTTTCAGAAAAACATCTTATTGTGATAATTGGGCAAGATGGTCTTGTGGCTAACACAGCCAAATATTCAAAAGGTTGCCCAATCATTGCGGTAAACCCCGATAAAGAACGATATGACGGAGTTTTATTGCCATTCAACACTTCTGACTTTATTATGGGAGTTGAAAATACAATAACCCATAAGAACAATACGAAAACTGTCCGATTTGCTGAGGCTAAGTTAAATGATGGACAACGACTTTTGGCGTTTAACGACTTATTTATTGGGGCTTCTTCCCATGTTTCGGCACGTTACAAAATCTCGTTTAATAATTCAATTGAAGAACACTCATCAAGTGGAATAATAGTTTCAACGCCTGCAGGTTCGACCGGTTGGTTAAGTTCCATTTTCAATATGGCTTATGGCATTACCGGAATGTTTGAAAAAAACTTAAAACCCAAAAAACCAAAACTGCATAATAACGAGTTAATTTTTGCTGTTCGCGAACCATTCCAAAGTGTTCGAACACAAACGGGATTAACGGCAGGACTGATCAACGACCAAAATATTTTGACCATTGAGTCATTAATGCCTAAAAACGGAATTATTTTTAGCGACGGAATTGAAAAAGACTTTTTGAGATTTAATAGCGGAGCAATCGCAACGATTGGAATTGCCCCAGAAACGGCAAACCTTGTTTCAAAATGATAGAAGTAATAATGTGTTCCAACAATGTATACGCGATTATGACGACAAAATGTAAACTCCCTTCCCAGAAAACCAAACCGTGATTACTTGGCAACAGCAGACATTCGACAATAGAAATTTGTCCGAGGTGCGTCGGCTGTACATCGGCAATTCCCCACCTCTTAAAGGAATACTGTTTATATTGTAGAAAAGAATTTTCTTTTCAATAAAACCTTTAAAAAACCTATGAAAACCATTCGGAAAGTTGGGGTAATCCTATGTCTAGCAGCATTGAGTACCCTATTGAGTTGTAACCAAAACCGCTTGTATAAATCGTTTGAAGCTCCTACAGGGATGACGTGGAAAAAAACAGAACCGTTTACCTATTCGGTAGACGTTGCTGAAAACACTCCCGCCAAATTGATGCTCGAACTGCGGCATTTGTCGTCTATAAAGTACGGTCAGCTTACCGTGCAACTAAAACATACCTTGCCTTCGGGTACGGAAGAAACGGCTACTTATCTTTTACAAATTCGGCAAGCAGATGGCACGCTGATAGGAGAGGCTATGGGCGATTATTGTGATACGCCTTGCCTGCTTGAAGAAAACACCGTGCTTGAAGCTGGTATGCATACCTTTGTACTTTCGCACCAGATGGAAGAGGACGATTTGTCAGGATTTATGGAGGTAGGTTTAATTATTGACAAAATTGAAGGCAATTCAACCGAAAACTAATTGAGTCAGAAAAACGTATGAGCAAAGTTAAATTTAAATCGACTACGGTAGTAGCCGTGGTGAAAGACGGGCAGGTTGCTATTGGTGCCGATGGGCAGGCTACTTTCGGCAATACAGTCGCTAAAAGTAATGTGCGCAAAGTACGCAAGCTGCAAGATGGAAAAATCGTGATAGGATTTGCCGGCTCTACCGCCGATGCCTTTACCCTGATGGAACGCTTTGATGAAAAGCTAGGTGCCTATGGCGGTAACATGAAACGTGCTGCAATCGAGCTTGCCAAAGATTGGCGCACCGACCGCTACCTACGCCGCCTAGAAGCCATGATGATTGTGGCAAACCAAGAAGAAGTGCTTATTATTTCCGGAACAGGAGATGTTATTGAGCCCGACCATCAAATTGCCGCCATTGGCTCGGGGAGTATGTATGCACAAGCAGCGGCACTTGCTATGCTAAAACATGCCCCACAACTTTCTGCGGAGGAAATGGTGCGCGAATCGCTGCACATTGCTGCCGATATTTGCATTTATACAAATCATAATTTGGTGATTGAAACTATTTAATCCCTTCTCGAAGACATGAACCTGCTATTGGCTATGCGATGGCAAAGGGCATGTCTTCCTTCGATTTTTATCCTCACGTACTTATGAAATACCTTATTGCGGGCTTGGGAAATATTGGCGTAGAATATGCGCAAACACGCCACAACATTGGGTTTATGGTGCTCGATGCCCTTGCTAAAGAACACAACCTAACGTTCGACTCCGGGCGACATGCTTTTTATGCCGTGCTGAAACACAAAGGGCGCTCACTCTATTGCATTAAACCTACTACCTACATGAATTTAAGTGGAAAAGCCGTACAGCATTGGCTTACTGCCGAGAAAATCCCTCTTGAAAACCTGTTAGTTATTATGGACGACTTGGCAATCCCGTTTGGTAAACTGCGAATGCGGAAAAAAGGATCGGCAGCAGGGCATAACGGCTTAAAAGATATTGAACAGAAATTGGGAACCAACCAATACTGCCGCCTGCGATTTGGCATCGGTGATGATTACCCACGTGGCAGACAGGTAGATTATGTGTTGGGCGAATTTTTTGATGAGGAGCAAATAGAACTTCCAACCCTTATTGAAAAAGCAGGGCAAATGATATTATCGTTTGCGGCTATAGGTGCTGACCGCACCATGAGCCAGTTTAACGACTAGCCACTGATGATGGACTCCCCAGCGAAACCATCGGTTCGCTTTCATCCCAGGCAGGAATGCATAAATGCGTGAGAACTGTATTAGAATCTTCGTTTACGATGCGAAACGAAGCCCCCCCGTGGTATAAAATCTCTAAGCGTTGTATAGTACTTTTTAGCCCATAGCCGCTATTTCGTCGCAGTTTATCGGATGTTCGGTACTGTCCGCTGTTGCGCACCTGGCAGCACAGCTCGGTGCCGTTCATTTGCGTAGTAATTTTAATGACACCTCCGTTTTTCAGTTTAGAAATGCCATGTTTGATGCCATTTTCCACAATGGTTTGCAACATGAGCGGAGGTACTTTGTGCTGCCAAGAGTTCGGATCGATGTCGTGCTCAAACCGAAGGCGTTCTTCAAAGCGTGTCATTTCTAGGGAAAGATAATCTTTCACCAATTCAAACTCTTCGCGAAAGGTGATCACCTTTTTTCGATCCATCACTAGCGAATTTCGCAATAAATTGGAAAGCTGATCGATAGAAGCTTGTGCTTTACGGGGGTCTTCATCTACCAATACCTTCACCGAGTTTAGGGCATTAAAAATGAAGTGTGGGTTCAGTTGCGAGCGCAGCTTATTAAGCTCAAACTCATTAATCATAGCCTCCCACTTCAGGTTGCGATTGTAGTTCGATACGTAGTGGTACAAAAAATAACACACCGACCAACAAAAGAACAAAAAGGTACCTGCCAGTGCTGAAGAGAGCAGAGCATTGAAGTCGAGCACGCTCAAGAAATCATCGGGGCTGAACATCCACGACGAGAGCAGCGCAAAGGGAATGAATGCGATAGATAGAATTAAAGAGGAAAGCAGCGTTCGCAGCAACAATTTGCCAAAAAGCAATTTGAGCCAGCCTTGCCGTATGATATAAAAGCGATATACATGCGAGAGCAACAGCAGACACAACACGGTGAATGATAAATCGAGGGCACTGTAAACGGAAAGCCTGCCGTCGCTGTGCATCAGTAAAATCATGTACAGCCCGTAGACCGACCAGCCTCCAATTTGGCATAGCCAATACAATGTTTTTTTCTGAATAGCCATAGTTGAACGTTTCAGTGTTGGAAATGATGCGGAGACGTTCCAGCCTTCCTTAGGATATATTGTTGCTCTAAAATTCATTCGCCCTACCTAGATGAAATCTATATTTTTCATGAAGATAGGGCGAATTGTGGCATTTTGCAGTAAATATCTGGCAGAGGGTCAGTTAGCTACGGTAAACCCTTCTTGCCAATGGATTAGCGGTTACTGCACAATTTGTACTGTAGTGCGTCGGTTTTGCTGGTGTTCTTCTTCGGTAGTAGCATTCTTTATCAGCAAGCGCGTTTCTCCATAGCCTTTTGCAGTAATGCGCGAAGGGTCGATCCCTCGCTCCACAATATATCGCACTGCCGATTCAGCACGCCGTTGCGAAAGGCGCATATTGTAGGCATCGTTTCCGCGCACGTCGGTATGCGAACCCAGCTCAATGTTTATATCGGGGCGGTCTTTCATGTACTGCACAAGTTTATCGAGTTCTGCTGCTGCATCGGGGCGAATGTTCGCCTTATCCAAATCGTAGAGGATGTTTTCTAGTTCTACTTCTCCGCCTCCTACTTCGAGTTTACCTTCAAACAGGTCTTGCTTGAGCATCAGCTCGGTTTCAAATACGATTTCGAACTTCCCGGCAGCGATGTCATCTGCTGTGGCTTCTTTTCCGTTTGTGTCGAAATTTGTAGAATCGGGAAAATGGGCTGTTTTTAATCCGTTGATGTAGTACACTTCGCCAATGCTGAGAGCTTCTGTAAACTTATAGCGCCCATTGCCATCCGAGGTTTGGCGTTCGAGCACATTTCCTTCAGCATCTTGCAGTTTGACAGTTACTCCACTCAGCAGAGAGGTATCTCCATCGTACGTGAGGTTGAAGGTAGTACCCGCTAAAAGGTACTTCACATCTTCTATTGTTGGGGAATTATCTTCGTAGAAATACAGGTCGTCATCCCCTTTTGCCATTTCTCCTCCTCGGTTCGAGGTGAAATACCCGGTGGTATCGCTTGTAGGGACTATGCCAAAATCATCTTTTACAGAATTAAACGGCGCTCCTAAATTTTCTACTACCACGCTATCTAAGTTTTCCACTTTAAACAAGTCCAACCCACCCAAGCCTGGGTGTCCATCAGAGGCAAAGTAAAACTGATTGGTTGGGGTAAGGTAAGGAAACATTTCGTTGCCCTCTGTATTGATGGGCTTACCTAGTGGGGTTACTGCCTTGTATTGTCCATCGCTGCCACGTGTTGCTCGGAAAATATCGGTTCCGCCCTCTCCGCCTGGGCGGTTCGATGCGAAATATAAGGTTTCGCCATCGGGGGAAAGTGCTGGGCTAGAATCCCATGTGTCTGGTTTGCTAATGTTGAGCAATACAGGCTCCGACCAGCGAGTCCCATCGTAGGTAGCCATGTATAAATCGACTTCTACGCGTTCATCACGTTTTTTACCAGCGTTTGAACGGGCGAATACCATTGTTTTCCCATCGGCACTAAACGTAGCCGTTGCTTCGTGTAGGTATGGCAGGTTAATCGCCTCGGTAAATGCTTTGGGTTGACCTTCGCAGCGCGCTCCGTCTTTCATTTCCATAAAATATAAATCGGTGAAAGGCGTACCGGTTCCTTCGTAGATTTTCCCATCGCCGCGCGAGCTGGTAAACACCAGCTTATCGTTCCACAAGGCAGGCGAATATTCTGAAGCCTCTGTATTTAACGAATCGCAATTTTGGAGGGCAATGTACTCGTTCGGTTGGCTGAGCGAGTCAATCAAACTATAATTTTCTATCTCAGATTGCGCGATTCGCTTGGCTTCGAGGGTACTTCCTACTTGTGCATATTGTTTAAAATACTGTTGAGCTTCTTTATACTGTTTGTTGGCTTTGTAGGCTTGTGCCATTACGTACAGGAGGCTATCGTGCGAGTAGCCGGCATCGAGGGCTTGTTGGTAGTAGGGTAGGGCAAGGTCAATACGGTTTGACAGCCGGTACGACTCGCCAATCTGATAAAACAAGTCGCCATTGGTAACGTCCGAAGGTAACCCCCCGTTGTTCACTACTTGTTCGTAATCTTCAATTGCCGATTGGTACTCCCCTTGTTGGAAGTGCATAATAGCTTTCTGATAGGCTGAGCCGCATCCGCTCAATACCCCCACCAAGCTTAAAAAGGATATGTAAAATACAAGCTGTTTTCTCATAGCAGTTGTGACTGATTGTGTTTCCAAAAGGATTTGTGTTATTCAAAGAACGGCATTCCGTTGTATATCTTCAGGATTAATAGTATTAAAATTTTTGAACGTACTGTATGATATTCAAGTTCTTGTTGCTTTTAAAGCCTAAAAAAAGCGCCGTTTACTTGACCCCGTAGGTGTCAATCAGGTACACGAGGGCTGCCATAGCAGCGGCTCCCATCTCTAGCTCGCGGCGGTCGACTTTATCGAAGGTGTCGATAGCTGTATGGTGATAATTGAAATACCGTTGGGAATCGGGCACAAACCCAATGAGTGTAACGCCTTGCGGCTTGAGCGGGCTGATATCCGCGCCGCTACCCCCTGCTACGAAATCTCCTGCCCCGTAGGGTTCAAACAGTGTGCTCCACTGTTGCATATGCTGTATGGTTTTCCAGTCGGCATCGATGCTGAAACCACGCGGGGTAAACCCTCCTCGATCCGATTCAATCGCTGCTACGTACTCTTCTTTATTTTTTTCGGCAAGTTCTGCGTATTTCCGTCCTCCGCGCAAACCGTTCTCTTCGTTCATAAACATAACCGCTCGAACCGAATGGCGTGGGCGAATGCCCAATACTTTCATAAGCCGCAATGCTTCAATGGATTGTACACAACCGGCGCCATCGTCGTGCGCCCCGTCGCCCAAATCCCACGAATCGAGATGCCCCCCCACTACGATGTACTTATCGGGGAACTCCGTACCATTGAGTTGCCCTACCACATTGTACGAGAGCACATCTTCTTTCATTTGGCAATGGGTTTCAAAATAGAACTGCAGGTTAGGGTCATCTTTCAGTAAACCACTGAGCAAATCGGCGTGGTTGGTGCTAATAGCAATCGCTGGAATCTGTGGGACGTTTAGCGCATAGCGCGTACTTCCGGTATGTGGGATGTCGTCGTCGCCTAGTGTGAGGGAACGCACCACTGCCCCCACTGCGCCGTATTTTGCAGCTTCAGAAGGCCCTGCCCCGCGTTGATTGGCAGCTCCTCCATATGCGGCAAAGGTGTTTATTAGGGTACGGTCCATCGGTCGGTTAAAGAAAACGATTTTCCCTTCTATATTTTCTTTTCCCAATTTTTCAAGTTCTTCAAAACTTTGCACCTCTACGATAGGCGCTACCACGCCGGCGGCACCAGTTCCTACCGAGTTGCCTAAGGCACATACATTTACCTCAAAAGTTCCTAGTTTTTTGGAATTGATAATGCGGGCTTGTTCTTTCTGCCCTCGCACCCAATGGGGCACCATCACCGGTTGCAGAAATACCGTATCGAATCCATAGGCTTCCATGACTTGCCGCGACCACTCCACAGCCGCCGCCGCTTGTGGCGAACCGCTCAGCCTGCCGCCAATTTGGTTGCAGAGGTAATCGAGCATAGCATAGCTTTCGCCATTTTGCCATGCCTCATCGAAAATACGCTTAATCTGTTCAGTATCGTTTTGGGCGGCAAGGTGCTGGTTGCTCATAGTAATCAGGGCAATCAAACCGATTACACTTCTCAAAAGTAATTTCATTTTTATAAAAGATTACGTTGAAATATCTGCTTGAAATTAGGGCATAACACCGAGAAATTGGGCAAAGCAAGTCCTTTTTTGTACAGATGCTCCCCAAATGAGCCTTTTCACAACAGCGCGTTTCATCGAATCGCTTTGTACCTTCGCGTTTTGAAAAGCCCTTAACTTTACTGTTCTTGTACTATGAAAAAAATTCAATCTGCCCTTATTTCTGTATTTTATAAAGATGGATTAGAACCGATTGTGAAAACCTTGCACGAACATGGAGTAACGCTCTACTCTACCGGAGGGACGCAATCGTTCATCGAGTCGTTAGGGATTCCGGTGGTAGCAGTGGAATCGCTCACCTCTTACCCCTCTATCCTAGGCGGAAGAGTCAAAACTTTGCACCCTAAAGTATTCGGAGGCATTCTCTCGCGTCGCAGCCTCCCCGAAGACCAACAGCAATTGGCTCAGTACGAAATCCCTGAGTTGGATATGGTAGTGGTCGATCTGTACCCGTTCGAAGAAACCGTAGCCTCTGGTGCAAGCTACGCCGATATTGTTGAAAAAATTGATATTGGAGGGATTGCCCTGATTCGCGCGTCTGCTAAAAACCACGAGGACGTCCTCATCGTTTCATCGCGAATGCAATACAGCCGTGTGGAAACTTTGTTGAAAGATCATAGCGCTAGCACTTCGTTGGAAACCCGCAAGCAGTTTGCCGCCGAAGCGTTCCAAGTAAGTTCGCATTACGACACGGCAATTTTCCAATATTTTAATGGTACACTCCCCGAAGCCGATCAATCGCTGGTATATAAAGCGAGCGAGCCCCAAGCACAAGTTCTTCGCTATGGAGAGAATCCTCATCAAAAAGGGGTGTTTTTTGGTGATTTGGATGCCCTATTTGACAAGCTTAGTGGGAAAGAATTATCGTATAATAACTTGATTGATGTAGATGCTGCCGTTGCCCTCATCGACGAGTTCCCGGCTGCCGAAGGTGCGGCATTTGCTATTTTAAAGCACAACAATGCCTGTGGAATGGCAGTAGCTGCCGATGTGAAAACAGCGTATCAAATGGCATTAGAAGCCGATCCAGTCTCTGCCTTTGGAGGCGTTTTGGTATGCAACCAAACCATCGACCTTGCCGCTGCTGAA
Organism: uncultured Roseobacteraceae bacterium; assembly: GCA_964394585.1. Classification (GTDB taxonomy): domain Bacteria; phylum Bacteroidota; class Bacteroidia; order Cytophagales; family Flammeovirgaceae; genus CAYUJH01. Next base: position 8,130 of record CAYMYI010000091.1, on the reverse strand, counting down.
GAAATGAATAGCCTGTTTTTTGAAGTATTGATTGCCCCGGAGTATAGCGAAGATGCTCAAGCCCTGCTGACGACCAAAAAGAAACGCATCCTCTTAAAGCGGAAAGAAACCGCTATGCCTACGTTTTTGTACCGGACACTCTTAAACGGGGTGATTGGGCAAACCAAAGATTTAAAAACTGAAACCGAAGCCGATTTAACAACGGCTACGGAACGCCAACCCACCGAGGCAGAAATACGGGCGTTATTATTTGCCAATAAATTGGTAAAGCATACCAAATCGAACACGATTGTGCTTGCCAAAGAAGGGCAGCTTTTTGCTAGTGGTACCGGGCAAACCTCACGGGTAGATGCCCTCCGACAAGCCATCCACAAAGCAAAAAACTTTGGGTTCGATTTGTCGCAAGCTGTGATGGCATCCGACGCATTTTTCCCCTTCCCCGATTGTGTAGAAATTGCCAACGACGAGGGCATTAAAGCCGTCATTCAGCCGGGTGGCTCCATCCGCGACCAAGAATCTATCGATTACTGCAATGCTCACCAGATGGCAATGGTACTCACGGGAATCCGCCATTTCCGTCATTAAAATCACTGAAAGAGGCTATTGAAAGGGGGGCTGCCCTGAAACCGCCCTTACCTAAAATAGCCTCTTCCTGGCTTCTCTACAATCATCTACTGATCTCCATCTGTCTTTGCCTATGCAATTTTGCCGATTCATCGTCTTGTTTTTTTTTCTTTTCGTATGGGGTAGCTCCTTCAAAGTAACCGCTCAAACGCTACATCCCTTAAAAGGTATATGGCAGTTTAAAGCCGACTACTATGCCGAAGGACTTGCCGCTGAATGGTTTCGCACTACAGATGCTTCTCATTGGGATTCCCTGCTTGTCCCCGAACGTTGGCAGCACTTTTTACCCTATCAACAATTTGAGGGCATCGGGTGGTATTACAAACGCATCGTACTCCCTACCACATGGCAGGGTAATGCGGTGCAGCTCTGCATTGAGCATCTCCCGCCGAATGCTATGGTATGGGTAAATGGGAATGTTCAAAACGGCAGTGTGAAGGGTGTTATCACGAGGTTTTCACCCCAATGGCGCTCTGGCGTAAATCACGTAATCATCCGCCTAAATACTTTATCCGATTATCAATTTTTACAAGAAGGAAGTGGTTTGTTGGGGAATGTATGGCTACAGATGGCTCCACTTGTGCGCTTTGGTTCCGTAGCACTACAACCTACTACCGACCGCCGAAAAGGTGTGCTTACGGTTCAAGGAGCAGTGACCAACACAGGCAAGCAAGCGGCAACTGTCGAAGTTAGTGGTTACGCCGTGCTAACGGGTGTTCCCAACCCCGATACCCTTCGGTTAACCGCAACCCCGATAAGCGTAGCAGCTTCGAACACCCAATCGTTTGCCTGTGCACCAGAAACCCTACGCAACGCTGAAATTTGGCACGTTGATACCCCGCTTAATTATCGCGTGCAGTTGTTCTTAACCAGTGGAACCGATACACTTCAGCAAATGCAACGTATCGTCGGTTTTCGAACGCAAACTGTGAAAAATAAGCAAATCAGCCTAAATAACGAGCTGTTACATTGGGTGGGTATGTTGTACGATGTCGCCCCTCCGTACACGCTTGCTGCACAACAGCATCATTTTACAAAAATGAAACAAGCAGGCGTTTCTGTGGCAGTGCTTCCGCTGCGCGCGGTTTCTTCTGGTTTGCTCGATTATCTTTCCGAAATAGGGATGATGGTGTGGATAGAACTTCCGCCCCAAGCTACTTCGCTATTTACCCTGGAACGTTTGCAGGGTATGATGAGCGATTTGGATGCTGCGCCTTCTTTGCTAGGCTGGTTGTTGCACGAACCCTTTGATAGCCAGTGGCGCTCTTGGAAAAGTGGGCATCGTGCATTTTTGGCGCAAGTGCTTACCCCAAACGAAGGCACGCTTCCGCCTTTACAAGGCTTTGCGGATGTTGCTTTTGTGCAGCACAGTACCGCTTCGGTAACTGATTTGAATGCTTGGGGAGCCATGCTATCCGATGTGCCTTTTGCCTACCTGCGAAGTAGCACTACCCCCGACTATCCTGGGCTGCCCTTTCAAGAAAATACCTCGGTACTGCCATCTCATTTTTCGGGAGGGGTTTTTATGGCGTATTCTGTGTGGGCACAGCAAGGCTATCAAAGCTCGGACGCTAGCATCGGAGAACGATACGAGGCAAACATGCGGCAGTTTATGCTACTCGATTCGCTGGTAGTTTCCCATAGCGGACAGCTAAAGCCGAAGAAACAGATTGATACGTTCGTGGAAATCCGTCCGGCTCGTTCATGGCGCTATCCGGCGCACACTTTGCGCAATTATCGTTTAGTTTGGTTCGCTAAAGACTACCGCAACCAAGTAGTAGAAGGAGATGTCGCAACGCTGAAAGAGATTACCCCCGGAGATAAATCATTTATTGTACGCTTTACTTGGCGAGTGCCTAGGGAGCCTTATAATCGTTTGGTGTACCAAGTGGTTTCCCCTCAGAACGTTGTAGTGTATGCCGACTCAATCTTTCAGGATAAACCTGCCATGCCCGACCTCCGCTTTGCTTACGCCCATGAAACGCTCCGCATTCAGTTTCCTAACACTTTAGCTTCGGCAACTTCGATACGCTTGTACAATGTGGGAAAAGATACCCTTTACTTGAAACCAGGTATTTACGCCCAACGCGATGTTTCCCTACCTCAATTCAACGCTAATGCGGAAACTTGGCAAGGAAGCCTTCTGCGCGAAAAACGTTTTACTCAATTCAGCCTTAGCAAAAAGGCACTTCAAACAGAAGGAGAACCTTTTGCCCCATTTGTGCAAGTTATGGCTGCTCAACCGCCTTTTTATCGGGTAGTTATGCGAGGCGCAAAGGAGCAAACCACGAAGTATGTGCAAATTGCCTCCGAAGCTGATTCGCTCACTACCTTGCCAAGTTTGGCTAGCAAGCAGTCGTTTTTTTATGTGAAACAAGCATCGCCTACGCTTTGGGTACGCGGAAAAGTAGGCAGTTCGGCATGGTCTGAAGCGATATCGGCAGTACCGGCTAGTACAACTCCTCAGAAAGCGACGCTTACTGCGATGGTTCGGTTTCGAGAAAGTGCTGCCTTGCGCATTGCATTGCCGGGTCATTTCACCCAATATCAGATTGAATATAAAGGTAGCCGCTCAGGAATATGGAAAGCCACACCGAGTTACTTTGGGAGTGCATGGGTGTGGCTTTCCAAGTTGAATCGCCGCGAAACGTATGTGTATCGCATTTGCGCCTACGATATCGCTGGCAATCGTTGGGTATCTGAAGAGTTTCAAGAAAACTAGTGGAAATCTTCACCGGTTAGTTCTAGTTCGAGGTAATCAGCCATTTTGGCTACCTCTAGGAACATTTCGCGGGCGTGTTCGAGCGTAGCACGATCGTATACTTCTGAGGCATAGAGCTGAATGTACTCGTTATAAATAATCACTTTAGAATATTTAAAACGATAATGTTCGCGCAAAATGCGTTTATAGTCGAGGTCGGGGTAATCGTCGTACTTACAAATTTTCGACATAAAGCTCAAGGTTAGCGATTCGCCTTCATCCTCTAAGTATCCTTTCACATTTTGAAAGCGGGTGTCGTCTACCGGTACGGTTAGCATTACACTCGACTCGTTGTACTCAATGTAAGTGCCTTCCAGGGCTTTTGTTTCCTTTTTTAGGAAGTCTAAAATTGCTTTGTGATCCATACGCGTGTGTTTTTCTAGAAGATGAAGAGATGAAACTGTTGTGAACTGAAAATACGGAACTCTGTACTAAAAAAATAGCCTCGTTCGATTTTTATGTAAAAAGATAATGAACGTTTTGGTGTGCTTTGTAAGCAGATAACCTTAAAAGCCGTTACTTAGGTGCAGCTCTTTACCGGCTTCTTGCGTAATAAAAAGGAAGGGCACTAGGATTTACCAATAGAATTTCTAAATTCCCCAGAAAAATCAACCGCAACTCTACAGAATTACTCACACTATGAATATTCTCGATAAAATCATCACTCATAAGCGCACGGAAGTAGCGCAAAACAAAGCCGAACTTCCCGCTGCCACGCTCGAAAAGTCGCCCTATTTTACAAGAGAGGTACTTTCGGCAAGTACGTTCATCACCAGCCCTGAGTTTTCGGGTATCATTGCCGAAGTAAAACGCAAGTCGCCTTCGCGGGGCATCATCAATGCTAACGCTCCGGTAGCCGAAACTGCCAAAGGCTATCAAACTGCAGGAGCCTCGGCGGTTTCTATCCTTACCGATCGGGAGTTTTTCGGAGGCTCTGCCGATTTTTTAACCGAAGCCAAAAAGGCTACCCAAATCCCTTTGCTACGGAAAGATTTCATAATCGATGAATATCAAATTGTAGAAGCCAAGGCAATTGGTGCCGATTTTATTTTGCTCATTGCCGCAGTGCTCCAACCCGAAGAAATCCGACGACTTTCTCAATTTGCCCAATCTTTAGGGTTAGAAGTGCTCATGGAAGTGCACGACTTAGCAGAACTTGAGCGCAGTTTGTGCGATTCGCTTAACTTAGTAGGGGTAAACAACCGTAACCTAAAGACTTTCGAGGTAAGTTTGGAAACTTCCGAACAACTTGCCGAGCGAATCCCTGATACGTTCATCAAAATTTCGGAAAGTGGACTGCGACAACCTGCTGATCTGCTTCGTTTGAAACGCAGCGGTTACACAGGCTTTTTAATTGGGGAAAACTTCATGAAACAACCCCAACCTGCCGACGCCTGTGCTAGCTTTATCCGCGAGATGAAACTGCTTGAAAAGCAACAAGAAATTTCGGTATAACCAAGGCATTCCTTACCCTCTATCAGAAAACAGCCTATCGTGGATAACGATAGGCTGTTTTTATCGTCTATATACAGAAGGGAAATTTCGTTTTCAAAAAAAATAACCGTATGATTATCAGTGCTTAATATGAATACAAGAACGTTTATTGAGGAAAACCTCCGGGAAATAGATGCTTCTTTAAAGGTAGAGCGCCTCCAATCGGTAGGGGGTGGGTGCATCAATGCTGCTACAAAAGTGATGACTTCCCAAGGCAATTTTTTTGTGAAATGGAATGCGCATGCCCCATCGGATTTGTTTTTGGCAGAAGCCGCTTGCCTTACCGAGTTACGAGAGGCAACCCAAAAGCTGAAAATTCCGAAGGTGTACTTGGCAACGGAAATTACAGCGGCTCAACCCGGCATTCTTGTGATGGAGTTTTTGGAGGCTGGTAAGCCAAACGATACCCTACTAGGCGAGGGCTTGGCAGAGATTCATCAATTTACGGCAAAAACGTTTGGATTTAAACGAGCTACGTATTGCGGTGCTACGCTTCAAGATAACACTGCGGAAACCAATTGGATCACCTTTTACGGAGAGCGCCGCCTTCGCCCACTTCTACGGCTAGTAGAGCATTCGCAGGGGCTATCTCGAAGTGAGTGGCAACTTTACGAACGAGTTATTGATCAGTTGCCTCAGTGGTTGCCTGCCGAGCCACCACCCGCCTTGGTTCACGGCGATTTATGGTCGGGGAATTACCTTTATGCATCGGAGGCCCCTGCGCTGATTGACCCCGCCTGCTGTTATGCTGCCCGCGAGTTTGAGTTTGGAATTACTACCATGTTTGGCGGTTTTTCTGTTGCATTTTGGGAGGCATACCAGCACTATTATCCTTTAGAAAAAGAGTGGCGCATGCAAAACGAGTTGTACCAACTATACCACTACCTGAACCATTATCATTTATTTGGTGGGGGCTATGGGAGGTCGGCGTTGCAAATTGCTCGGCGGTTTGCTTAAAAAAAGGCTGTCCTGAAAGCCAAGTTATACGCTCTGTTGAAATATATTCAGCATAATAGCGAAACGGCGACTTTCAGAACAGCCCTATGTATTGAATGCAACTGCTACTTATGCTTCGGCTTCGGCAGCTTCGCTAGCGTACGACTCAACAGGCGCACAGCTACAAATAAGGTTACGATCGCCATAAGCACTGTCAATTCTACGAACCGCAGGCCAAAATTTCTTCTCTTGCACAAACGGTAGCGGATAGGCGGCTTTTTGGCGTGTGTAAGGAAGTTCCCAAGCATCTGCGGTAATCAACTCGGCAGTATGGGGAGCATTTTTTAGTACGTTGTTGGAAGCATCGGCTTTGCCTTCTTCAATTTCCCGAATTTCTTCGCGGATGGCAATCATTGCTTCACAGAATTGGTCTATTTCTGCTTTCGATTCGCTTTCCGTCGGCTCAATCATCATTGTACCAGCTACAGGAAACGATACCGTAGGAGCGTGAAATCCGTAATCCATTAAGCGTTTTGCAATATCTTCTACTTCAATATTTGCTGATTTTTTAAAATCGCGGCAATCGACAATCATTTCGTGGGCAACTCTTCCGCTTTTTCCGGTATACAGCACCGGGAAGTAGTCTTCCAAACGGGCTTTAATGTAGTTAGCATTCAAGATGGCAAGTTCAGTAGCGCGAGTGAGGCCGTTGCTGCCCATCATGGCAATGTAAGCATACGAAATGGTCAAGATGCTGGCACTTCCATAGGGGGCAGCCGATACAGCTGTGATAGCCTCTTTACTACCGATTTCCACTACTTTGTGCCCGGGTAAGAATGGGGCAAGGTCTTTCACTACTCCGATAGGACCCATGCCAGGACCACCGCCTCCATGCGGAATGCAGAAGGTTTTGTGTAAGTTAAGGTGGCAAACATCGGCGCCAATGTTGGCAGGGCTTGTAATACCAACTTGAGCGTTCATGTTTGCGCCATCCATGTACACTCTACCTCCGTGTTGGTGAATAATTTCGCAAATTTCTTTAATGGATTCTTCAAATACGCCGTGTGTAGAAGGGTAAGTAACCATGAGTGCCGCTAACTTTTCAGAATTTGCTTCTGCTTTGGCTCTGAGGTCGTCGAGGTCGATATTTCCTCTCTCATCGCATTGTACAATCACTACGTTCATACCTGCCATGACAGCGCTCGCCGGGTTTGTGCCATGCGCCGAAGAGGGAATAAGCGCCACATTGCGGTGGGTATCGCCATTGCTTAGGTGATAGGCACGGATTGTCATCAAGCCGGCGTATTCACCTTGAGCGCCGGAGTTAGGCTGTAAGGAAACCGCATCGAATCCGGTGATTTCGCACAACCATTTTTCGAGGTCGTTGAACAGTTGCGAGTATCCTTTCGCTTGGTATTTCGGAACGAAAGGATGCAAATTGCCCCATTCTGGCCATGTAACGGGAATCATCTCGGTAGTAGCGTTGAGCTTCATTGTGCACGAACCGAGGGAAATCATTGAATGTACCAACGAAAGGTCTTTGTTTTCTAGCTTTTTAAGGTAGCGCAGCATTTCGTGTTCTGAGTGATAGCGATTAAACACTTCTTGTTGCATGTAAGGGATTTGGCGCTGAAGCACTTCTGGAATTTGAGAGGTTACTTCGTTGGAGAGCGTAAGGAAATCGGGGATGGCAGTTTGAAGTGCATCGGCCCATACGGTGATGATTGCTTTTACATCGTTGAGGGTGGTGGTTTCATCGAGGGAAATGCCCACATGGTGTGTATCGAAATAGCGGAAATTGATATTTTTGGCTTCTGCGGCTTCTAATACGTTGAGCTGTTGCGTTTTATCGGCAACGGCAATTTTTAGCGTGTCGAAGAAGGCGGTAGTTTCTACGGTAAGGCCCATGCGCTTCAAGCAATCGCGCAATAAAACGGTGAGTCCGTGAGTGCGTAAAGCAATATTTTTCAGTCCTTTAGGTCCATGATATACTGCATAGGCTGAAGCCATTACCGCCAACAATACCTGAGCCGTACAAATATTAGAGGTGGCTTTTTCGCGTTTGATATGCTGTTCGCGCGTTTGCAATGCCATACGGAAGGCTTCTTTTCCGGTAATATCTTTCGAAACGCCAATGATACGCCCCGGGATTTGCCGTTTAAACTCTTCGCGAGTGGCAAAAAAGGCAGCATGAGGTCCTCCATATCCCATGGGCACTCCAAATCGTTGTGCAGAACCTACCACTACATCGGCTCCCATTTCACCGGGTGCTTTTAATAGGGTGAGGGCGAGCAAATCGGCAACCATTGCCACTT
>CAYMYI010000090.1:0-18334 GCA_964394585.1 uncultured Roseobacteraceae bacterium | reverse complement strand
TTTATCTGCAAAAGACCTTTCCCAAGCCGGCTAACGACTTGGGAAAGGTCTTTCTGATTTCTACCGTTTAAACTTTTTATTTTTTAAGCGATTTTAAACGGACGCTCACAGCCATTTTGTGGGCATCGAGTTGCTCAGCTTGCGCCATAATTTCTACTGTAGGGCCTAAGCGGCGTAGCCCTTCCGAAGTGATTTCTTGAAATGTAATCTTTTTAAAGAAACTATCGAGCGAAACGCCGCTATAGTTACGAGCATATCCGTTGGTAGGGAGCGTGTGATTCGTGCCGGAAGCATAATCACCGGCAGATTCTGGCGTGTAATGCCCAACAAAAACGGAGCCTGCATTTACAATTTTATCGGCAATTTCGCGTGCATTTTGCATGGCTATGATTAGATGCTCAGGGGCATATGCGTTAGTGAATTCAATAGCTTTAGTAAAGCTTTCAAGCAGCACGATGCGGCTGTTGCGTAGGGCTTTTAGAGCAATCTCTTTACGAGGCAAAAGAGCTACTTGTTTTTGCAGTGCTTCTTGCACTTGATCTATCAGGTGAGAACTTACGCTCACAAGTACTACTTGGCTGTCGGCACCATGTTCCGCCTGCGATAATAAATCAGCGGCGACAAAAATTGGGTTGGCGGTTTCATCTGCCATTACCAATACTTCGGAAGGACCTGCAGGCATGTCGATAGCGATCCCTTCATTTTGAGCGAGTTGTTTAGCTGCTGTAACATATTGGTTTCCGGGTCCAAAAATTTTGTACGTGGCCGGGATTGATTCGGTGCCGTAAGTCATGGCGGCAATTGCTTGTGCACCTCCAACTTTGAAAATTTGAGTTACACCGGCTTCTTTTGCAGCAAATAAAATTGCCGGATGAATTTTTCCTTCTCGGTTAGGAGGTGTGCACAACACAATTTCAGGGCAGCCTGCAATAGCAGCAGGCACCGCTAGCATAAGTACAGTGGAAAATAAAGGGGCAGTACCTCCCGGAATGTAAAGTCCTACTTTTTGAATAGGAACCGATTTTCGCCAGCAAGTAACGCCTTCTAATATTTCTACTTTTTTTACAAGTTCTTTTTGGAGAATATGAAACTTTTCGATGTTGGTTTTAGCATGCAAAATTGCGTTGCGGAGGTTACGGTTTACCAAAGATGCTGCCTGTTCAATTTCCTCTTTGGATACTCTCAAATTATCCAACGAAACTTTATCGAATTTTTCGTTAAACGCTTTTACTGCTGCATCGCCTTCGGACTTTACTTGCTCCAAAATAGGTTTTACTTGCGCTTCAATTTCTGAAAAATCCATCATCGGACGTGTGAGCAGCGCGTCCCACACTTCAGTTCGTGGATATCGGTTAACTTCAATCATGGTGTATCAATCACTAAAAATAAACTACTCTGTTTTTACAATACCATCTTTTCGATAGGCACTACTAGAATCCCTTGTGCACCGGCAGCTTTTATGGCTTCAATTTGTGCCCAAAAATCATTTTCATTAATCACAGAATGGATGGAAACCCAATCTTCTTCAGCGAGGGGCATCACCGTAGGGCTTTTCATCCCGGGCAATAAAGCTTTGATATCTTCTATTGCCGATTTGGGCGCATTTAACAATATATATTTGTTGTTTTTGGCATTTTGCAGCGATTCTATTCGGAACAGAAGTTGGTTTAAAATCTCTTTTTTTTCTTCAGAGAGTGCTTTATGTGCTACCATTACCGCTTCTGAGCGAAAAATGGTTTCCACTTCTTTCAAACCATTGGTAAACAACGTGCTACCTGAACTTACGATATCGCAAACAGCTTCGGCAAGTCCAATACTCGGGGCAATTTCTACTGATCCGCTAATTTCGTGAATATCGGCTTTTACCCCTTCGCCCTCCAAGTAGTTGCGCAGTAAGTTAGGGTACGATGTAGCAATTGCTTTTCCCTGAAAGTATGAAATATCTGTATAGTGTGCCGATTTTGGAATTGCTAAGGAAAGTCTGCACTTTGAAAATCCTAATCGGTGTACAATTTCCACATCTTTTTGCTTTTCTGCGTATACATTTTCCCCGATAATACCAATGTCGGCAATGTGATCGGCAACATAGCCCGGAATATCGTCGTCGCGCAGAAAAAGAAATTCGATAGGAAAGTTAGAGGCAACAGCTTTTAATTTTCCAATGCCATTGCTAACGCTAATGCCGCAGTTGCGAATAAGTTGCATAGATCCTTCGCTCAAACGCCCTGATTTTTGTACGGCGAGCCGTATTTTGTTTTCCATAAGGAGGTTGACTTTAATTTAGATACCAAATAGATGTTTTGACTGATTTGTTGCGAAATGATAAAAGTTAGAGGAAATAAACAAATGGAACGGCTAGCATCTCAAAGGCTTCTGTTACTTTCGCAAACGGAAACTAATTGAATCGTGTTAAATCGGCATGAAGGCGACCCTGAAATCATGGCGGCGCACCGTAATAGGTTTTTATCATCTAATTCGGTTCCCAAACTTGCTCATCATTGTGCTTACCGAATATCTGGTACGCATCAGTATCATTGGGCCTAAAAGCCAATGGGTCGCTCATTTACTCGATATACCTTTTGCGCTATTGGTATTCTCCACGGTACTTATTGCATCGGCAGGTTACATAATAAACGATTATTACGATATTAAAATCGATCTTATCAATAAACCTGAGAAGGTAGTGGTGGGGCATCAACTCAAACGCCGCACAGCGATGATGGGTCATTTCATCTTGAATTTTATAGGGATTTCCATAGGTTTTGCGCTTTCCACCTATGTAGGAATTATCAATTTTTTCTCAGGTTTTTTATTGTGGTTATATTCCAACCAACTCAAACGCCTTCCCTTTGTAGGCAATTTCACCATTTCTATACTCACCGGTGCTTCAGTATGGGTTGTAGCAGTATATTTCAATCAACACGATCCGCTGGTGTATGTGTTTGCCACCTTTGCTTTTTTCACTACACTCATTCGGGAAATAGTGAAAGATATGGAAGACCTCCGTGGCGATCGGACATATGGTTGCAAAACGTTGCCTATTTTATGGGGCTATCGTAAAACCAAACAATTTTTATATGTAGTGCTTATAGGCTTTATCGCGACAGTAGTTGCTATCGTATGGCAAGCCAATATCCCCATTTTGCAGGGGTATTTCTTGCTAATGTTGCTGCCTGCATCTTTTTTTGTGTATCGGCTCTACTACGCCGATACGCAAAACAGCTTTCGGTTTTTGAGCAATTTTTTAAAAGGCGTTATGCTCAGTGGAGTACTCATTATTCTGGTTTTATAACAAACGGACTTTTATGAAACTTTTGCCCAGTTTCCAATGAGTTTCGCCCCCAATACTTTTGCCTTTTCAAGTGTATTTACCTTGTAGGTAAGCAATTCACCTTTTTCAATTTTTTTGTGGAAGTCGGCTTCATCGTACACTAAGTCGATAGAAATAGCGCCAATATCATGCTCCGACTGTACGAGTACCTCGAACATCATCCCATTAGCAACGCAATCAGGGAAGTACGATTCGTGCAACCAATCCAAAAAATCTACATCGACTCCTTCTGTTTGGGTGTGTTCAGAAATCATCAATTTGATATTTCCCGTAGTAAGATAGTCGATTGTAGCCTGGCATCCTTACATCGCTTCCTCATCATTCTTTTGGAAGAAACCAACCCAATACACAAGCATCGTATGGGGGATTTCATCCGATATATCATAAATGATTGTGTAAGGATTTTCAAAAACTTTCTTCATGAGTGTCCAGCAGTTTTTTAAACAGTTTCCTTAAAAGAATACTTTAAATATTCGCAAAATGTTTAAAAACCAGCCATACAAACCAAGTTCGTTTTATTATTTTTCCACTCGCTTTGTATCTTTGTTTTGTTTTAAATGATAGTGAAAACGTTCAATCAATATAAATTTCGTTTGATATGAAAAAGATTTTAGTACGTGTAGCCTTAGGGGCAAGTGTTATTTTGTTAAGTTCTTGTTTTGGGCAACATAACGAAGCTCCCAGTGAAGGGGTAAATCTTGATAGTGAGCGAGTATATGGAGTTCGTGGTGGTGAGCCTAAACAGTTGGCGAATCAATATCCTGATCCTACTCCGGAAACATTAGAGCGCATTGAAAATATTCGCAATAAGATGTTCCCTGAATAGAACACAGTGGAAAAAATAATTGAAGGCCTCTTTATTCTGTAAAGGGGCTTTTTTTAGTTACTGCAGCAGTAGTTTATGGATGAGTGCTGTGAAATACGCCCCTTTATTCGGCCCTACCCATTGCATGGTACGTACTTCTTCTCTACGCTTGGTGTCGTAATAGCGGTCGGGAACGATGTAGCCCACATAATCGCCGTTGAAACTTGTGATGAGCAACTGAAGGTTGCGTTGTGTAGCAAATTTATCGAATCTTCCTTCGAGTGATAACTCCCCTGAAAAATCGCAAGGAGTTCCTATAAACACAATATCCCCAAGGCGGAAGTAGGTAAGCGTTGCTTCTAGCTCGCCAAGCATCCGTTCAAAAAACCAAGGGCGCACTGCTAAGTGTTTCGTGAGCCGAAGCTGTGGCTTGGGCAGCTCTATAGGGATGTGATGGTATACCATAGGGTTGTTTGGTTGGAGAGGAATCTGCCCGAAGTGTTCGTGGATTCGGCGAGCCAGTACATTGCCTAATGAGTCGGCAAGGGTAAACGCTTGTAAACCGTGATTTTCTGGGCGGTGGCTTCCTACCATACCTGCGCAAAATATGGCAAAATCGGTAGTTCGTTGCTCTAACGCATCAACTAATACGCCGGGGTAATCGCGGCTCAGATGTAAAATTTTTGAAGATATGCTTGTAGCGTGTGCTCCATAACTTGCCAATGCGGCGGTTTCTCCATTGTGTTTTTCCACTTTTACAACCCGCAGCCATCCGTCTACAGCTCCTCCTTTGTCGAGGCGGTTTTCGATCCAGTCGCTAGCGTCGATTTTCGTAAACCCTATAGAAGCAGGAGCCATCGTGTCCATTGCTTTACCAATGGCAGAAAGGCTTAGTTTTTTGAGTTGATTGAATAGGGGTTCATTAAAACTACCCGTGATAAAACGGCTGGCAGGTTGTACATCCCATCCCCCAAAACCTGTATGCGTGTGCGTAGCCGAAAAATAAAGGAATGTATTGGGAAATTGCTCAGCTACGGTTTGACGGAGGACGTCGGCTAGGATCGGAGGGGGCAACAGTAAATCGTAACTAACTATGCAGACAGTCTGTGCGCCATTTCGAAATACCATCACACGGACAAATAACGAATCGCGGACTGCTTCGTAAGGGCCTCTTGGTTTAAATCCTACTAACTTAGTGGGATTTTTTGGGGTAATGTTCACTTTCGCCCAACCAACTTCTAAAAGTGTATTTTTAGGGCTTTGAACAGAAAAATCGAGTGTTTCAATGGTTTGAAATGTGTTGAGGTAGGCTTCGTGGTGTTGCCATGGCTGTCGGTCTATTGGGTTTATCAGGAGCCCTACCAATACGAGGAGCAATATAATAAAGTATAGAATTGCTTTTCCGATTAAACGAACAATAGGCAGCATAAGAGGGGAGGATAAGAGGCTATTTTCGATTTTTTGAGTCGATTATTATGGTTACAGGGCCATCGTTGCGCAATTGTACCTGCATGTTTGCCCCAAACTCTCCGGTTTCGATGGGTTTTCCCATCGCATTGCTGAATGATTGGATGGCTTGTTCGTAGAGGGGGATGGCAATTTCAGGAGAGGCTGCTTCGGTATACGAAGGCCGATTTCCTTTCTTTGTACTGGCGTGTAAAGTGAACTGGCTCACTAAGAGTAATTCTCCTTTAACATCGAGCAACGAACGATTCATTTTTCCTGCATCGTCGCTGAAAATCCGCAGGTTACACACTTTTTTTACGAGCCAATCGAGGTCGTCTTGGGTGTCGTTATGTGTTATCCCCAAGAGTACGAGCAGACCGTTTCCAATCTGCCCGTTAATAGTGCCATCAATAGTTACAGAAGCATTATAAACGCGCTGTACTACTACAATCATGGTGTGTCTATTCTAAATCGAATGAATAAAAAGTTTCATCAAGCTCGAGCGTATTGCTGTTGAACTCTTTTACAAACTTTTCAATGATATCATCGGTGATTTCCGGAACATTAAGGCAAATATCGAGCATGATACCATACTCAGCATCCTCGTCGACGTCTACAAATTCTTGGATGTCGTATTGGTCGTCTTTGGAGAGTTCATCGGCAATTGCCTCTAACAAGTCGATATGTTCTCCTTCTTCGGCTTCAAAATTAGCGTTCGCCCATTCAGGGTGTTGGCGTATTACTTCTTCCTGAGCTTCTTCGTAAAGGGTAGAAAAATACTCAGTTTCAAGCGTGTAAATAAACGAATCGAAGATCACAGGAGTGCCATCGTTCTCGCCGATAAACAAGAAATTGGCAAAGGTGCGGTTTTCAGTGTCTACTTCGCGGTACATAAACGACTTCCCAGTCTTTTTGCACTGCTCAATTACTTTATTGATTTCTTCTTGAGAGTACCCTGCATTCATGTCGGTATTAAATTAAGTGAAAATGCAATTGCGAAATAACGATAACTCCTTTAAATTATACTAGCATTTGATAAAAAGAAGTGCGAATCTTTCAGGAAAGAATCAATAATTATGCTTCAACGGAGCTCGAACTTTAGGCAATGGGTAGTTCGGAGCTATAGATTTGCATGAGCAAGTACTGCCAATCTCAGCCCTTCGATTGTGAGTAAGGGGTCAAGTGCATCAAAAAGCGGGTGCAATGGAGTTAGAATCCCGGAAAGTCCTCCGGTGGCGATTACTTTCAACGGTTCGTTAAGTTCGTTTTTTACCTGTTCAATAAGGTGCGTTACCAAGCCAATATATCCACTTAAAATACCGGCTTGCATGGCGTGCGCCGTATCTTTCCCTAAAACAGAAGCAGGAACGCTAAGTGGAACTTCAGGGAGTTGGGCGGTATTGCCTGCAAGAGAGCGCATCGCGGTTTTAAGCCCTGGTGCAATGGCAACTCCTTGGATACTGCCCGAACTTGCCACAGTAGTGAATGTGAGTGCGGTTCCGAAATCTACGATAAGTACAGCTTGTTGGTAGCGTTGGTATGCAGCGAGTGCATTCGCTACCAAATCGGCGCCAATTTCAGCAGTATTATGAACCCGTATCGGCAGCTGTCCGTATAGCGATGGCTTCATCACGATTGGCGTTAGTTCAAGAGTTTGCAATACCATTTGAGAGATAGGCTCGGTGAGGGGAGGTACTACGCTCCCGATTGCCACATGTTCGATATCGGCAAAGCGTAAGTTATGCTCAAGTAATTGCATGCGAAAGGAGCGGGCATAGTCCATCGTAGGGCGTTCTACCGAAGTTTCTTCGCGCCAAACGGCTTTCCACTTTCGTCTGTCCCAATAGCCAAATACTAGGTTTGTGTTTCCAATATCAATTACGAGTATCATACTGCAAGATACAATTTTGTAATAGCCCTAGCACAACACTTCGATTCGAGTTATTCTTCTTGAACCTGTTGAACAACACTCCGTAAATCGCGCAACGTTACATACAAACCATGGATGATGATGGGAGTAACAATCCACTCAGGTAATCCGCCTGAAGATTTAGCAAATACTTCGTAGGTAACCCGTGTATCACCGTTTGCAGAGGGAGTAAAGTACCACCACCCTTCCGAATGTTGTAGCCGCGATAATCCTTTTTTTTCCGGAATATAAGTAGGGTGGCTCACCATACTGATGGCGATACTCCCATCGGGTTTCCGGAATAATTGATTATACGTGATAAGATCTTTATTGAGAAACGGCCAAGGGATAGATATTTCCGTGTACGAGTACCACGCCGAATCGTTTACGATTTTCAACGTTTTGAATTGCTCAGCTCGGTTAATCCATCGTATGCCGAGCGAGTCGGTTTGTATAAGGGTAACCAGTTTGTTTACTGAAGTCGGAACAGTCATCTCGGCTTGGAACTCCTTTGTATGCTCTTCAGCACGCTCGCGAGTCCGAATTACAACTCCATCTTTTTCTTTATTGAGTTCCCAAGCCGTATGCTGTGTCCAACCAGAATGTGGTATAGCTAAGCAAATTCCGGTTAGTACTTGTAGGGCACTTATGAGTGGACGGAATAACCGTTGCATACAATCTTATTTCAATTTTTTATTGACTCTTAGTTGATTTTCAACCTTATTACGTCGGTTTTTTACCACATCGATAGCAAGAAAAATTGCTTCGCGAAGCGAACGTTCGTTGGCAATCCCCTTCCCTGCGATATTGTAAGCCGTGCCGTGGTCAGGCGAGGTGCGTACTATGCTCAAACCGGCTGTAAAATTCACCCCTTCATCAAATGCCAAAGTTTTGAAGGGAATCAGCCCTTGATCGTGGTACATAGCAAGTACGGCGTCGAACTTCTGATACATGAGCATCCCAAAGAAGCCATCAGCAGGATAGGGTCCATAAATCAGATTTCCTTTTTTATATAATTCAGAAACAGTAGGTGCTATAATGTTTTTGTCTTCTTCCCCCAATAAGCCATCTTCGCCGGCATGGGGGTTTAGCCCCAATACGGCTACTTTGGGTTTGGTAATTCCAAAATCGTACTTAAGCGATTTGATTAACGTATTGGCTTTACTGATGATACGCTCTCTGGAAATGAGGGGGGCAACGGCAGCCAAAGGAACGTGCACCGTTACAAGTCCCACTTTCAACGTTTCACTACAGAGCATCATCACATTTTCTTCTGCTCCAAACTCCTTAGCGTAATATTCAGTATGCCCGGCAAAAGGAAATTCTTTTCGTTTCACATTGGCTTTATTGATTGGGCAGGTTACCACTGCATCAATTAGCTCGTTTTTTAAGTCATCGGTAGATTTTTGTAAGGCAAGGAAAGCAGCTAGCCCCGCTTCTTCAGTAACTTGCCCCGGCTCGATATTCATTTGATCTTGCCAACAATTCACCACATTTACTTTTTTCTCGTTCAAATAGCTATTTTCGTTAAACTGATGGTAGTTAAACTGCTCAATATTAAGTATCCGTTTATAACGAGTAAGGATTTTCCCCGAACCATAAACAATAGGGGTACATAAAGAGGTAATGCGTTTATCTTGAAGTACTTTGATGATAATTTCGGGGCCTATTCCGTTAAAGTCGCCTAAGGTGATTCCTATTTTAGGTTTACTTGGTTCGGCTTCGTTTTTAGTATGGCTCATATAATTATATATCAAGAGATTGAAATGAAGGTTTAAACTTCAAAAGTACACAATTAAAGCTAGTTATAAGAGTGCCCATTTTTGGGCTGAAAAACTAAATAAAAACAAATAAACCTTAACAAATTCACCGCTCGTTTTCTGTTTTTTGTAGATTATTACACCTTTTTATTCAGCTATTGTATTTCATTTAAAAACCAACATTTTATTGCTTTTATGTAGAAATTAGCACAGCAATTCGCCTGAGTTGCCTGTTATTACCACCATAGCATCTATTTTTTTAGCTATATACTTTTTTTAGAGATGTATCTTTTACTGAACAATGCTGAAGCGAAAGTAAAACTATGCCGTAAAGGCTTCAGCTACCTCAAGCGCAACTATTTAGACAAAGGGTGGCGTTTGCACTCTGCAGGATATGCCGTATTGCAGTTTACTCGTTTTGGGCAAATACAAACATTGTATATGCATAAAATATTAGCCGAACAGTTTGTGCTTAAACCCCAAATTCCCAAAAAACTATTTGTTTCTATGAAAAATGCTGATAAGCTCGATTGTCGCATTGAAAATTTAGAATGGATGACGATGGGCGAGTTAAGAAGGCAACAAACTGCACACGAACGTATGCGAGGCGTATCAAAAGATGGAAATAAATACCGAGCTGTACTGTACGACCAAGGTAAACGCATCTATTTAGGAGTGTTCGAAACGGCAGAAAAAGCCGCTCGAGCTTACGATGCCGAGTCGTTCAAGCGGTTTGGGGTAACTCGAAGCCTAAACTTCCCGAATGCATTCGATTAAAGTTTCCTACGCGCTCGCTTCAACATAGCGGGATTTTTTTGATTTTCGCATAGTACTTTGGGCTATCATTCGTTTTGTATTTTAGCGAAGTAAACAAAACATCAAGCTAAGTGGCTTGGCTGAACTCATCACGAATTTATTCTAACTATTTATGGCGAAAATCTTTTCCATTATCAACAACAAAGGAGGGACTGGTAAAACCACTACTGCTTTGAATTTAGGGGCAGCGTTGGCACAGTTGAAAAAGCGTGTGTTACTTATCGATTTTGATAGTCAATGTAATTTGAGTACTGCACTGGGTATTAACAATAAGGAACACCATATAGGAAGTGTGCTTCTCGATCAATCGACTGTTGAGCAGGCAGTAGTACATACTTCTCAGGTTGATTTGTTGCCGGCTTCTGGCAAGTTAGCCGATTACGAGTTTCAAGTAAACAATGAGCCTGGAAGGGAATATCTGCTCAAAGAAAAACTCGATGCGATCCGCAGCCAATACGATTATATTTTTATCGATTGCGCACCGAGCTTGGGTACGTTTGCCATTAACTCTTTAGTAGCTGCCGATTATTACTTAGTACCTATGCAAACCGAGAACTTTGCTTATATTGGGCTTAACAAAATAACATTTACTGCCGATAAGGTGCGCTCGCGAATGAATCCGGCGTTGGAACTTGCCGGGATTTTATTTGTAAAATATTCACCTCGGATAAAATTTGGGCAGGCAATTATTACGAGTATTCAGGCGGACCCCGCCATGAAAGACAAGTTGTTTAGTACCTACATTCGGCAAGATATTGCTTTGATGGAGTCTTCTGCGTTTTGCCAGTCGGTTTTTGAATATGAGCCAGAAAGTCGCGGAGCGGAGGATTATCGCACACTTGCACAAGAACTTTCCGAGAAATATGGCTAAGAAAGAAAAAAAACAAATTACAGCCTTTCAGCAGGCTTTACAGCAAAACATACAGCAAGCCGTAGGAGGCGAAGATTCCGCTTCGGTGCAGCGCCATACCAATGTAGAATTACGGCAGGCGGTTTGGCAGAGGTTTGCCCGCATGGCACAGCGCAGAGGTGTGCCTCCCGAACAACTTGCTGAAGTTGCTCTGGAACATTTTGTGCGGATGGAAGAACAATGGTTTACAGAATAACAAACAAAAAAGCCTTTCTTAGTATAAGAGAGGCTTTCCGTTGATAAGCATGTTGTTTCAGTTTCTTGTGCTAACTTCCTTTTGTAAACTTTTTACTATTCGCCATAGCGATTTTCCGATAGTCTAAAGATTTACTTCTTCTGAAGTTGTGTTCTTGTTACTAGTAAGTGCTTTGCAACGCTAATTCTGCAAAACCTTACATCATTTTCATATCTATTTATGGGTAAGGTTAAAAGTACAGTGGCGAAGCTAGCGAATGGAAAGGGGCTTTCCAATCTTTTTATGAAATTTCCGCAACCGGTTGCATAAAATTATTTAAAATACCTACTCTAGGGTATATTTACTGTAGAGTTGAGGGCTCTAGACTGAGGAATCATAGGGTTTGCACAACAATACGCTTTTCTTGTTAAAAACTGATAAACAAGGTTTAAAAGGATTAAAATCAAGGAGTTTTTTCGCCTAATTCAGTTCCAGCCAATAGAAATCGTTTTTATCTCACAAAACTATTTTTATACTTTTGTGAAAGAATTCAACAGAAATGTATTTTTCAATTTAACATCATTAGAACCGATGGACATTACGATTGAAAAGCTGAGCAAAAACTATGGACTCCAGAAAGCCGTAGATAGCATTTCTTTTGAGGTAAAAGCAGGAGAAATCTTAGGCTTTTTAGGACCCAACGGAGCAGGTAAAACTACCACCATGAAGATGATTACCAACTACATTGCCATCGATAGTGGCGATGTACGTATTGGTGGTCGCTCAGTTGCCAAGGAAGGCGAAAAGCTCCGCAAGCACATTGGCTATTTGCCCGAACACAACCCTCTTTACTTGGACATGCCGGTAATTGATTACCTACAGTTTACAGCCGCTTTGCAAGGAGTGGCAAAACGCGACATGGAACGCCAAGTACGAAAAATGGTAAGCTTGTGTGGACTTAACAAAGAGAAACACAAGAAAATTGGCGAATTATCAAAAGGTTATCGCCAACGGGTAGGGCTAGCACAAGCCATGATTCACGATCCGGAAATCCTAATTCTCGATGAGCCTACTACCGGACTTGACCCCAACCAGATTGTAGAAATCCGCAAGCTCATTAAACAGATTGGGCAAGAAAAAACGGTAATTCTTAGCACGCATATCCTACCCGAGGTAGAGGCTACTTGCGACCGAATTCTTATAATTAATCAAGGAAGCATCGTAGCAGATGGAACTTCGGAAGCCCTTCGAAAACAGGCACAAGGACAAGAATTGCTGACCGTGAAAGTTGAAGATGGAAGCCTCGAAGAGGTCAAATCAAAACTAAATGCTTTACCTACGGTGGCAACCACTGAGCTAATTGATGGCGGAAAATTTGAAGTTCAGAGCAAACCTGATGCAACTTCGGCACGTGAAATTTTCAAATTGTGTGTAGAAAATAACTGGATGCTCACAGAACTGACTCCGTCTGAAACGAAGCTCGAAGATATCTTCCGCAATTTGACAACAAAATAAAACTCCCAAACCATTTTTATTTATTGAGAATAACTACTTAGTACTATGAGACTTGTATGGATTATTGCCAAGCGCGAGCTGCAATCGTTCTTCGATTCTCTGATTGCTTACATCATGCTCGTATTGTTCCTTGGCTTCAGTGGATTTTTCACTTGGTTATATGGAAACGACATCTTCCTAGTAGGGCAAGCAAGCCTACAAAACTTTTTCAATATTGCTTTTTGGACACTGTTTTTCTTTATTCCTGCCATTACCATGCGAATGCTAGCCGAGGAAAAGAAAACAGGAACTATTGAACTATTACTTACCAAAGCAGTAACTGATCGGCAAGTAGTAATGGGAAAGTTTTTGGCTTGTTTCATCTTAGTTGCCATCAGTTTGACCTTTACATTACCTTACTACGTTACAGTTGCCAATATTGGAAACATAGATCATGGTGCTGTTTGTTGTGGGTATTTAGGGCTATTGTTGATGAGCGCCGCATACATAAGCATTGGTTTATTTACCAGTAGCATTACCAACAATCAAATAGTAGCGTTTTTGCTTGCCTTATTCATAGGATTGTTCTTCCATGTAATCTTCAATGTGTTATCATTCAATTTTAATGGGATAGTCGGCGAAGTATTTTATTACCTGAGCCTTACTACTCACTTTGAGTCGCTAGCACGTGGAGTAATCGACACTAAAAACCTTGTGTATTTCTTCAGCCTTATCGCCGTAGGCGTTCTTCTTTCCGAAATGAGTTTAGCTAAAAGAAATTTAACCAACGCATAGCCATGAAAACGAAAAAAGCATTTTATACCTCGCTCTTTTTGGCATTCGGTATTATAGTGGTGGTAAACTTGCTGTCGGCAGACTATTTCGCTCGGCTCGACCTCACCGAAAGCCAAAGTTACACGCTTAGCAAGGCTACCGAAGATATTTTGGACAACCTGACCGAGCCGGTAACGGTAAAAGCCTACTTCTCAGAAGATTTACCGCCGGCTATCGAACGTACTCGCCAAACATTTAAAGAGTTATTGATAGAGTACGCCACCCTTGCCGATGGTAACATTGTATATGAGTTTATTAACCCTAACGAGTCGGAAGAATTAAAAAGAGAAGCCTTGCAGGCAGGTATTAGCCCTATCATGATTAATGTACGCGAAAAAGACCAAATGAAACAACAAGAGGCGTACATGGGAGCAATTATCGAAATGGGCGACGACCAAGAAGTGATTCCGTTTATGCAACCCGGCGAAGCTATGGAGTACACACTCACTACAAGTATTAAAAAAATCGCTGTAGTTGATAAACCCTACATTGCACTTATCCAAGGGCATGGCGAAGCGAGTACTAGCGGCATGACCCAGGCAAAAGAAGCACTCGATGTGCTTTATAATGTAGAAGATTATTATTTGAACGATTCGACCAGTATCCCCGATCGCTTCCAAACCATTGCCATTGTAGCGCCTGAGGATAGTATATCGGAAGCACAGCTTAATAAAATTGACGATTTCTTGCGCAGAGGAGGCAATGTTTTGATTGCCTACAATCGCGTAGAAGGCGATTTGAAAAGTTTAGCAGGCTCTATGGTAACTACCGGCCTCGAAGATTGGCTAGCACGCAAAGGCGTAGTAATCGAGAACAAATTTTTGCTCGATGCCAATTGCGCTTCGGTAACCGTACAGCGTCAGCAGGGCTTCTTTCGCTTAGCATCCGAAGTATCGTTCCCTTACATTCCGATATTACGCGAATTTGCCGATCACCCGATTACCCGAGGGTTAGAGTCGGTTGCCTTCCCATTCATCAGCCCAATTTCCTATGAAGGTGATACAACCAAAGTGAAATTCATCCCATTAGCATTTTCTTCGGAGCGCTCGGCTACGCAAGTAGTGCCCACTGCTTTAAATATTCAGAAAAGATGGCAGGAAACGGACTTCCCACTCGAAAAACAAGTGGCGGCGGCAGCACTTCAAGGCACCATCGTTGGCGATAAAGAATCGAAGCTCGTGGTGATTGGCGATGGTGATTTTGCCGTGAACTCAAAAGATGACGAACCCGATCAGCCAGTACAGGCAGATAATTTGAGCTTGTTCGTAAACAGCATCGATTGGCTCTCTGATGATACCGGGCTCATTGACTTACGGACGAAAGGGATCACTTCGCGCCCGCTTGAAACGCTAGAAGACGGTACAAAAACTATCTTGAAATATGCCAACTTCTTAGTTCCTGTATTTTTGGTAATGCTATATGGCATTATTCGTATGCAAAAACGTAAAAGTGTAAGAATTAAACGAATGGAGGAAAGCTATGAATAATCGAAACAACAAATTTCTAATGGCAGTATTAGCCGGGTTGGTAGTTGTGTTTGTAGCCACTCGCTTTGCCGATTCCGGCGATCGCACATTACGTGAAACTTTGGTAGCAGTAGATACTGCTCAAATTGATAGGTTCGTGATTACACCTAAAGCTACACTGAACAAAGAGCCGTTTAGTGTAGAACGCCAAAATGGTGAATGGAAAGTGGTAAAAGGAGCCATCACCGATGAAGCGGCTAGAGGTATGGTAAATAATATGGTAAATGCTTTTGCCGAATTAAAACCTATACGTTTGGCTGGCCGCAGCGAAGAGAATTGGCAAAAATACCAAGTGAACGATTCACTTGGCACACGCGTGCAAGTATATGCTGAGGATCAATTAGTGGCAGATGTGATGGTGGGAAAATTTAACTATCAGCAGAGAACAGGAAGCGTTGCGAATTTTGTGCGCCTTACCGATGAGCAAGAAACGTTTGCCGTAGAGGGGATGCTTGCAACTACCTTTGGACAAGGGGCAGATGCCTATCGAAACAAAGACTTTTTGAAGTTAAATCCTGAGCAAATCCGTACAGTCCGGTTCGATTACCCTGCCGATAGTGGCTATGTGTTAAACAAAGTAGGTGACGTATGGCAAATAGAGGGTAATCATGCCGATTCTGCCACTGTAGCGAATTACTTCTCAAAACTTCGATTTAAAACCATGAGCGATTTTATCGACGATTTTAAACCGGAGGGCGAGCCATTATACAAAGCTACATTCGAAGGGGATAATATGACGCCCATTGTGGTATCTTGTTACGAAGATGATTCCAACGGTGCGTTTTACATGCACTCTTCTATGAATCGAAACTCTTACTTTACAGGAGGTTCTATTCATCTGTACGACGATCTATACGTCCCTTCATCTAAGTTTTTGAAAAAAAACTAAGAAGCTAATCGTTGATGAAAAAAGCCCACTACAGAGTGGGCTTTTTTTATTCAGCTATCGGATTAATCCGCTGGGAAATACTACCACACTTTCGTGGCCATTTTTACCTACTGTGCTCACGCCAAATAGGTAATTATCAATTACCATATTTTCTAAGGTGAATTCAGCGACATTTCCTACAAAACGGGAATGTTCCCACTGAGGGGCTGTGGTTTCGCGCCAATAGATTTTGTAACCGGCAATATTTTCGTCTTCAGGTTTTGTCCAAGCTAATGTAGTAGAAGGCTGAACGGCACCGCCAATTTTTACTTCTAATGGCTGAGGAGGAGCCCATGCCAACGCCGCCATAGTAAGGGCATTTACTGCCGTGAGCTTTTTACAATACTCAAAGTTGACACCTTCGATTACATCGCCATAGGCAATGCCATTTTCTTCGCGAATATCCTGATGTTGCCGATAGTAGTTTTCGTGGGTTTCCATAATGCGTACACCGGCAAAGCCTGCATCATTAAAAGGCCGATGGTGGCCACCGCGCCCAAAGCGGTCGAGGCGATAAATCATTTTAGCATTGAGGTTGGTCATATAAGTCTCTGTAATGGCAGCTACATAACGCGCCAATTGCCGAGAGACGCCATCGATTTCTCCTCCATAATATCGCATTCGGTTTCGATCTGTTTCCGAGATTGTAACAGGTACAGGCTCCGAAAACACCCGAAACGATGTGTTATCCACAACCCCGTCGATACCTTCAATGTTGCCAATCATATCGTTATTTAGCACGCCGATAATGTCCCAACCTTTTTCTTTCGCTTCTTCGGCGAGGAGTTTCCCACCCCATAAACCTTGTTCTTCCCCGGAAAGGCCTACATATACAATGCTAGTAGGAAATTCGTATTGCGAAAGCACACGAGCTGCCTCCAAAGCACCTGCCATGCCCGTGGCGTTGTCGTTTGCGCCGGGAGCATCAATTTCAGCATTGAGTACATCGGATGCGCGTGAGTCGATATCGCCCGACATAATAATGTATCGGTTAGGGTGTACAGTTCCCCTTTGGATTGCCACCACGTTAATCACGTACGTATCCGTAGGGATGCGTGGAGTCTCTCCTCCCTTCACCATGCCACCTTGGTAAAAAACTTCCAGGCAGCCCTGGCAATCAGCCGAAATCTTTTCAAACTCTGATTTAATCCATCGGCGCGCTGCGCCAATCCCTCGGGTTTCAGAAACGGTATCAGAAAGCGTATTGCGTGTACCGAAGCCTGCTAACTTTCGGATATCTGCCTCGAGACGCTCAGCCGATACTGCATCGATGATGTCGTACATGCGAGCATCGGTTTGCGTAGGGTTTTCATTTTGTCCCCAAGCCGCACTCAGCCCAATTAAAAAACTAAGTAGTAAAGAGTAGTACTTTTTCATAATAATTCTTTTATAGGTGAATATGCTCAAACGACTGTGAAAATACCATTTTTGTTTTAAGGAAGGGCAAGCGTCTGTAAGGAGATATCCCAAAATGATTCATCCCGATTTGTCTTCAATAATTTTGCAAGTCAGCGGAAAACTGCTAACTCTGCTTTTTAATTCATCATTTCTAAAGTATTACAGTATGAATGAGCTGATTTCGTTTGGTTTACTGGCATTTACTTCGTTTTTTACCCTAATCAATCCTTTGGGGACAATGCCCATTTTCATGACGATGACCGCTGAGTTGGATGCCGCTCATCGTACTCGCACGGCACGGAAAGCCTCCATTGTAGCCTTCATCACTATAGTATTATTTGCCTTTTCTGGGCAATTATTATTCGATTTCTTCGGGATTTCCGTAAACAGTTTTCGCATTGTAGGTGGTGTAATCTTTTTTTTAATGGGAATGGACATGCTACAAGCGCGCCTCAATAAGGTAAAAGTGAAAGAGTCAGAAGTAAAAGCCTATGTTGATGATATTTCGGTTACACCGCTTGCCATCCCAATGATTTGTGGGCCGGGGGCCATTACCAATTCTATCGTTTTAATGGAAGACGCCAATACTATGGCGCTGAAAGCCGTGCTCATCGGGACTGTGTTCCTTGTGATATTGCTTACCTACATCATTCTGTTTAGCGCAAGCCGCTTAATTAAGCTTTTGGGAGCCACAGGCAATAA
Source organism: uncultured Roseobacteraceae bacterium (assembly GCA_964394585.1). Lineage (GTDB taxonomy): Bacteria > Bacteroidota > Bacteroidia > Cytophagales > Flammeovirgaceae > CAYUJH01. The sequence goes on along the minus strand of CAYMYI010000090.1, from coordinate 300 downwards.
TGTAATGATGCGACTGATGGGATTGATTGTGATGGTAATCGCTGTTGAGTTTTTTTTCAGTGGCTTAAAGCCCATTATCCTAGAGATGATTCGATAGCACTGTTTTGCTAAATTGGCCCAATTTCTTCGAGAAAAGGCATCTGTTAATCAATTCGCAAAGCCAATACACCTTAGTACGGTGTGCCGAATCTGCCTTACTTTCTTTTATAAGGTCTAATCTCTAATTTCGCTATCCGAAATTTACGCTCAATACAGCGAATTATATCTTAACTCAACTTAAATAATAACAACAACAAAAAA
>CAYMYI010000089.1:0-18358 GCA_964394585.1 uncultured Roseobacteraceae bacterium | reverse complement strand
GGACACGCAGTAATCTGCGACGCCATCTACTTAGGGCTAGAAAACACCATACAGCTTTACAAAAGACAGCTACAAAGCGACACTTAAAGGATGTTGACCTCGGGTTCGAGCCAAACCCCAAAGGTTTGCTGCACTACCTGCTGTACTTGCTCGGCGAAAGCTTTCGCCTCGCCTCCGGTAGCACCACCCCAATTTACCATCACCAATGCTTGTTTAGGGTAGGTGCCTACATTGCCCAAGCGTTTGCCTTTCCAGCCGGCATGGTCAATTAGCCAGCCGGCGGCTACTTTTACTCCTTCGCCTTGCGGAAAACCCACTATAGCCGGGTATTTTTGCTTCAATTGATTGAATTGCTCCTCAGAAATTACCGGGTTTTTAAAAAACGAACCACAATTACCCAACTCATTAGGGTCTGGTAATTTACTTTGCCTGATGGCAATTACGGCTTGGCTGATTGCATGTACTGTGAGCGGTTGCTCAGCAAGCATACTCGCCAATGCGCCATACGAAGTATTGTATTGAGGTTTTTTGCGTAGGCGAAATACCACGTGGGTAATCAGATACTGCCCTTTCAGCGTATATTTAAATACACTTTTGCGATACCCAAAACCACACTCTTTAACGGAAAACACTTTGGGCTGCTTAGTTGCAAGTTCTACTGCCTCCACGCATTCGAGCACCTCGCAAACTTCTACGCCATATGCCCCAATATTTTGCACGGGCGCAGCGCCTACCGTACCGGGAATCAGCGATAAGTTTTCAACCCCTTGCCAATTCTTCTGTACACAGTATGTTACAAACTGATGCCAGTTTTCTCCGGCAGCCACTCGCACACGAACCGATTCTTCGTCTTCTGAGATAAGTTCAATTCCCCGAAAAGCTACGTGCAGAATAGTACCCTCGAACGGCTGCGTAAACAAGATATTACTGCCCCCTCCTACTACTAAAAAATTACTCGGTTGATCGATTGCTAATGCTTCTGTAAGATCGCTTGGCTGTTGAAGAGTAACCAAACGTTGTGCGGGTACATCAATTCCAAACGTGTTGTATGGTGCAAGGGAAGCATTGAGGGTTACTCTCATGAGACACTTAGGCAAAGTGATGGAGAATCTGCTCGCTGATTTTTTTCAGGTTGAGGTTGTCAAAATTTCCCGACGACATCAGCAACAGGTTCTCATTTTGCCACTGCTTATTCAAAAGATAAGTTTCCAAGGCAGAGGAATCGGAAAATACTCTCAAATTTTTATGCCCAAAAGCTGCGTGCAAACTGTCTTCGGAAAGAGGCTCTAGTTTTTTGAGCGCCACAGTTTTCGGGTTAAAATAGACGATGGCTTCGTCAGCATCGTTCATTGTATCGCGATATTGCCCAATGAATTCTTTGTTTAGGCTGCTGTAGGTGTGTAGCTCCATACAAGCAGTGAGCGTTCGGTTACCAAACTGTTGCTTAAAAGCCTTAGTAGTAGCTTTCAGCTTTGAAGGCGCATGCGCAAAATCTTGGTAGATTACCATGTTTTCGTTCTCGCCTAGTTTTTCCATGCGGCGAGCCGTTCCTTCAAACGTGGCAATCGCTTCGTAAAATTCTGGCTTGCTAATCCCCAATCGCGAGCAAGCCTGTAATGCCGCACTAATGTTATGCATATTATGCTCTCCAAAAAGCTTGATTTTCACTAGCTTCTTTTGATCATCGATAAGATAGGTATGCCCCTCTTTAATTTTATACGGATGCATTTTATAAGGCAAGATGGCTACATCGCTCCGAACTTCGGCCTCTTTTACCATTTTTGCCAACAGCGGATCTTCTTCGTTGTAGACCAAAACGCCTGCTTTTACCGATTGCTCGATAAACCGTTTAAATTGAGCGCAATAGTCGTCAAAGGTTTTATAAATATTGATATGATCCCAGGCAATCCCCGTAACAATGCCCAAATGATGCTGATAATGAAGGCATTTGGGGGTGGAATCTAACCGAGAAGAAGGGTATTCGTCGCCTTCAATCACGATGAGGGGCGCTTCTTCAGTGAGTTTCACAGTAGACTCTACGCCATGGGGTTTTGCCCCCACCACAAAGTCGACTGAGCGCTTCCAGTATTGCAATACATGGATAAGGATAGAAGTAACCGAGGTTTTGCCATGGCTGCCCGTTACTACCAAACGTTGCTTGTTATGCGATTGCTGGTAAATATATTCGGGGAACGAATAAATGGGTACGTTTAACTCTTTTGCCCTGGCAAGTTCAGGGTTATCGGCATGAGCGTGCATGCCAAGAATTACCGCGTCTAATCCTGTATGAATCCGCTCCGGATGCCATCCCATCGTTTCGGGGAGTAGCCCGTAAGAAGCTAGCCGAGTCCGAGAAGGCTCAAAAACATCATCGTCTGATCCGGAAACTTGGTATCCTTTTTCTTTCAAGGCTATTGCCAAGTTATGCATCACACTTCCTCCTATGGCAATAAAATGAATCTTCATACTGTAGGCTTGTCGGTTGAGGGTATAGGCTGTTTATCGATTATCTTAGTTAACACTGTTTACGAAAAAAAGCAAGCAGCTTAGCACCCGATTTTCTCAAAACTTTCGAGCAAAAGTAAATTAATTTTTGCAAATAGCGGACGAAACGAATCTAAAATCTCTAACTTTGGCTTTTCCTGTATAACCCTGCGCATTCCCCATTTTTTGCGCAATGGTATGGCGCGTCTTGCATCTCTTTGCGCACACAGGCAAATTTTTGGAAACAGGTATTCAATATCTTTCGGGTATTCTTAATTTTAATCATCTATGAGTGAAGCAGCCAACCAACAACGCCAAAGCAACAAAGCCCTATCGAGTTTAAAACGACAGCGAAACGCCCAATTGCAGGAGTCTTTAGGGAAGAAACCCCCTTCTGATATTGAACTTGAAAAAGCAGTGCTTGGAGCTTTAATGCTCGAAAAAGATGCACTCACCGAAGTGGTCGAATTGCTAAAGCCAGAAACATTTTACAGAGAAGCCCATCAAAAAATCTATGCGGCTATTCAAGATCTGTTCTCCATGTCGGAACCTGTGGATATTCATACCGTGGTGAGCCGCCTGCGCAGCCGTGGAGACCTTGAAATAGCAGGAGGTGCCTATGGTGTGGCTTCTTTAACCCAGAGGGTAGAGTCTGCCGCCAATATTGAATACCACGCCCGCTTGTTGTTAGAACACGCCATCAAAAGAGAGTTGATCTACATCTCGCGGAAAATTCAGGAACAGTCGTTTGAAGAAACGACTGATGCGTTCGATATCCTCGACCACATGGAACAATCGCTGTTTGAGATTTCAGAGCTGAATATTCGGAAAAACTATGCAAAAATGAATGCCATTATGCGCGAGGCATTCCAAGAATTAGAACACCTTAAAAATAATAAAGAAGGGCTGACCGGTGTGCCTACCGGATTTGCAGACCTCGACCGAATTACATCGGGCTGGCAACGATCCGACATGATTATTTGTGCGGCACGCCCTGCCATGGGTAAAACGGCGTTTTGTTTGACGATTCTCCGCAATGCTGCAGTAGTCTTTAAAAAGCCCGTCGCGATTTTTTCTTTAGAGATGTCCTCGGTTCAGTTGGTGAAACGTCTGATTTCTGCTGAAGCGGAAATACAAAGCGATAAACTGCGTACCGGTAAACTCGCCGACTTTGAGTGGGAACAGCTACTCCATAAAACTACCGCACTCACCGAGGCGCCTATTTTCATTGATGATACCCCTGCACTCAGCGTGCTCGAACTTCGCGCCAAAGCCCGACGCCTCAAAGCACAAAATAACATCGAACTGATTGTAATTGATTACCTCCAACTGATGACCGGCGAAAGCAAAAAAGGGGGCAACCGAGAGCAAGAAATTGCCTCTATTTCGCGCGCTTTGAAACAATTGGCAAAGGAATTAAACGTGCCGGTAATTGCCCTTTCGCAGTTGAGCCGCGCTGTAGAAACCCGTGGTGGTGATAAACGCCCACAACTCAGCGATTTGCGCGAAAGTGGATCAATCGAGCAAGATGCCGACATGGTTATGTTCCTCTACCGACCGGAGTATTACGAAATCACCGAAGATGCCGAAGGAAATTCTGTAAAAGGCCTTGGTGAGGTAATTTTGGCAAAGCATAGAAATGGCAGCACAGGGACGGTACGCCTCAAATTTATCAGCGAGTTTACCAAGTTTACCGATTGGGACGAAGATGGCATTGGAGGGCTTACGCCTATTAGCGATGTGCTCGCTTCGCAAGAAGAAGACGACATCCCCGCAAGCACCATTACGATGGGCAGCAAGGCAAACCAGCTTACCCCACCGAATGATACTCCCCCTCCTATGGAAGACGAACCCCCTTTTTAGTGGCTGAGGGTAACTAGACCCCTAAACTCATGTGATTTTTGCAGATTTCTTTCACTTGATTAACCTGATGTTCAAGGGTTTACAAAACTGAATTTCCCTAAAAAAATTAGTTTCGAGTTTAATATGATTAAGGTATCGCCATAAACTTATGGGTTTGCAGCGATACCTGCCATGTAGGGTTTTGCTTTACATACTCAACGATTAGCGGCATCATTTGCTGCGTCTTGCTCCATTCGGGTTGTAGCAGCAGTTTGCATGTGGGGCGTACTTTTTCAGCAAACGACTCTGCCCATGCAAAATCACTTTTGTTATACACGATGACCTTCAGTTCGTCGGCATGTTCATAAATTTCAGGCAAAGGGGCTTTGAATTTTTTCGGAGAGAAACACACCCAATCGAACTGCCCTGTGAACGGATGCGCTCCTGAAGTTTCGATATTCGTACGAAAACCAGCCATTTTTAGGGCAGTGGTTAACGCCGTGAGGTCATACATGAGTGGTTCTCCACCGGTAATTACCGCTAGGCGCGCAGGGTGTTTTGCGGCTTCGGCTACAATCTCTTCCACCGAAACTTGTGGATGTGCTGCAGCATCCCACGATTCTTTCACATCGCACCAAACGCAGCCTACATCGCACCCTCCTAAACGAATAAAATATGCGGCTTGCCCGCTGTAAATTCCTTCTCCTTGTAATGTGTAAAAAGCCTCCATGAGAGGAAGCTTTTCATTGGTAAATCTTTGTTGCATATGGTATGTGTTTATCCTTCGATACCCTGCCGATTGCGCGAAGCTTGCAGTGTATTCTTTAATAACGAAACGATGGTCATAGGGCCTACACCACCCGGCACTGGTGTAATGTAGCTACATTTAGGAGCTACTTCATCGAATTTCACATCGCCTTTGAGGGCAAAGCCTCGTTTTTTGGTAGCATCGGGAACGCGGGTAATGCCCACGTCGATCACTACGGCTCCTTCTTTTACCATATCGGCGGTTACAAACTCAGCTACGCCCAGAGCCACAATTAATATATCGGCGCGTAGCGTTTCGGTTTTCAGGTCTTGCGTGCGGCTGTGCGTAAGCGTTACGGTACAATTCCCCACCTTTGCTTTGCGTGCCATCAAGATGCTCATTGGTGAGCCTACAATGTGGCTTCTCCCTACCACTACGCAGTGTTTGCCGCTCGTTTCGATGTTGTAGCGTTCGAGCAGTTGTACAATGCCATAAGGAGTTGCCGGTAAGTAGGTAGGCAAATTCAAAACCATTTTCCCCAGGTTTACCGGATGAAACCCATCAACATCTTTGTTTGGGTCAATGGTTTCGGTTACCTCCAGTTCGGAGATGTGTTTGGGTAGAGGTAATTGTACAATGAAGCCATCGACGGAATTGTCGTTGTTCAGGTCGCGTACAATTTGGAGCAATTCTTCTTCCGTAATGGTTTCTTCTTTTTTGATTAAGGTAGATTGAAAGCCCACTTGCTCGCATGCTTTCACTTTTCCACCCACATAGGTTTGGCTGGCGCCGTCGTTACCCACCAGTACGGCAACTAAGTGCGGCTGGCGCCCTCCTTTTTGCACAAGCGTTTTTACCTCTTCTGCAATTTCTTCTTTGATTGCCGCTGCCGTGGCTTTTCCATCGATTAATTCCATATGTACTTATCTGTGTTCGTAACTAAAATAATGATTGGTTTCATTCCTCTACCCATGTAGTTTTTTCGGCAATGTTACCGCGTTTGCCCTCTGCTGGAGTTTCTGCCGGTATACCCACATAGAAAAACCCTAATAATTTATCTTTAGGCCCTAAGCCAAAAAACTCTTTGGCTTCTTCTTTATAGGTAATGCCACCGCTTGCCCAATAACCGCCTACCCCGTAAGCCGTTGCCGTTAAGTACATGTTTTGCACAGCACAAGCCACTGCCTCTACTTCTTCAATCTCGGGAATTTTTTCAGAGGGCTGCCGTTTCATAGCAATCCCGATAATGTGCGATGCCTTCAGCGGGTTATTTTGCAGTTTCTCGTAAGTAGCTTGTTTAAAGTCCTCCTCGGGGGTAATTTCTTTGTAAAGTTCTGACTGGAAGTGCGCAAACGTTTTAAGCCCTTCCCCTGAAAACACAAAAAAGCGCCATGGCTCTGTTTTACCATGCGTTGGTGCCCAATTGGCATTCTCTAGCATTTGTTCAATCACTGCCTTTTCCACGGTTTGCCCGGTGTATTGCTTAGGAAATACCGAGCGGCGATTTCGAATTAACGTATTGATTTCTTCTGTGTTATACATAGTGATTCATCTTGATAGTGTGCCGCAAAGGTACAGATTGAAACCGAAGCGAAGGTCATTCTTCACGGTCTTTGCGCAGCACGCCAAATAAAAGCACCCACATGTACGACCACATCAGCCATGCAGCAAACGAGCCGGCATCGGCAGGTGGCAAATTCGGGAATACTACGTCGAACATTTCAATACAAAACGTATCGAAGAACATTCCCGGCAATACCATAAGTACTGCTGCTTGCACTCCCTGCAACTTATTTAATTTCAAACGATTAAACACCGCATGCGTAATAAACCCTAACGCAGGCACTACTGCCACATAAAGGCTTACCATCACCCCATTATTTTGGGTTAAGAAAAAATATTCGCCAGCTACTCGAAAAGCTATGGTTGCAAAAAACCAAACCAAAAAACCGATACCGAGGCTAAACCTTCTGTAATGCATAGTGCTGTTGCGTTTGTATAAAAATACATTTTTTTAGAAAGGCAACAAGGCTTCTTTCTATCCCACAGAGCATGGCAAAGGCAGAGTCTATTTTCATGTATGGTATGTTCAAACGGATGATTTTTTGCCAATCGGCACAGTTTTTTTTAACAAGATGATGTAGCAGCCCTCCTCAAACATCCTTTCACTTAAAAAAAAGCCCTTCTCAACAACGAGAAGGGCGAAATAGCTAATTCAAATCCATGCATTACGCAAGTTTTGCTTGTAGATTTTCGTCCAGAGCATTTAAAAACTCTTGCGTAGTGAGGTAGTGGTCGTCCGTCATGCCTTTCCCGTGGATGAGCAACGCCAAGTCTTTGGTCATTTTACCACTTTCTACAGTTTCGATACAAACCGATTCTAAGGCATGCGCAAAATCGATAAGTTCTTGGTGGTCATCGAGCTTACCTCGGAATGCTAAGCCGCGTGTCCAAGCAAAAATTGAAGCGATTGGGTTAGTCGAAGTCGCTTTACCCTGCTGGTGCTGGCGATAGTGGCGAGTTACCGTTCCGTGTGCGGCCTCAGCTTCCATGGTTTTACCATCGGGCGTTACGAGGGTCGAGGTCATTAAACCAAGTGAGCCAAATCCTTGGGCAACGGTATCCGACTGCACGTCGCCATCGTAGTTTTTACACGCCCACACAAAACCTCCTTCCCATTTGAGGGCGGCAGCTACCATGTCGTCAATCAGGCGATGTTCGTAAGTGATTCCTGCCGCTTCAAACTTATCTTTAAATTCCGTATCGTACACTTCTTGGAAGATATCTTTGAATCGGCCATCGTATTTTTTCAGAATTGTATTTTTTGTAGAGAGGTATAAAGGCCACCCTTTTGCGAGGGCTTGGTTGTGGCAAGCGCGTGCAAATCCCCGAATCGATTCGTCGGTATTGTACATTGCCATAGCGATGCCATCATCGCCAAAATTGTAGACTTCGTGGGTGATAGGCTCACTGCCATCTTCGGGAGTAAATGTAATGGTAAGCCTTCCCTTCCCTTTGGTAAGGAAGTCCGTAGCTTTGTATTGGTCGCCGTGTGCGTGGCGTCCGATGCAAATCGGCTTTGTCCAGCCGGGCACCAACCGTGGTACATTTTTAATGAGAATAGGCTCACGGAATACAGTCCCTCCTAAAATATTTCGGATAGTGCCATTAGGCGAGCGCCACATTTTTTTAAGCCCAAACTCCTCAACACGTGCTTCGTCCGGGGTGATGGTAGCACACTTAATGCCCACGCCGTACTCTCTGATGGCATTTGCCGCATCCACAGTAATTTGGTCATCGGTTTCATCGCGTTTTTCTATGCCTAAATCATAGTATTTGATATCAAGCTCAAGGTACGGTAGGATCAGCTTATCTTTGATGAACTGCCAAATTACGCGCGTCATTTCATCGCCATCTAGTTCTACAACTGGGTTCTTAACTTTAATCTTTGCCATAGTAATTGTTTAAGAAGTCTTCAATAAATTCCTTTCTAACAAATATAATTGGCAATAGGGCAAAGTAAAAGAAAGATATTTTGTAAAAAGAAAGCATAAAAAAGGGAAAAGATGTTCGCCACCCTTTCCCTTTGCATGGTATGTATGCGGCTCTAGTTCTCGTCGAAGAGCATCGGAAGCATTGTGTTAGAGAATATCACTTTAGCATTAGGCGATTTTGACATTTCTCGGAATGCCTCGATGGCTTGGTACCGCAATACAGGGTCGGTGAGGCTTTCAGAAAGGATTCGCTGCGATTCGCTCACCCCTTGTGCTTCAATTTTACGGCGTTCGGCTTCTTGGCGCTCGCGTTCGAGTACAAACTCCATGCGTTGTGCCTCTTGTTCGGCGGCAAGTTTTTCTTCGATAGCTCGCGAGAGCGACTCCGGTAATACAATGCGTTTCATCAATACCGACTCAATGATAAAACCTTTATCGGCTACGGTTTGCATCATCATTTCTTTCACTGCCTTTTCTATTTCGGCACGTTTACCGGTGTGCATATCTTTTGCCATAAACTTAGCACTCACATCGGCAACTGCCGAACGAAATACCGGTGAAATTAAGTCTTCTTCGTAACGCGTGCCTACGTTGCGCAAAATATCTTCAATTTTTGAAGGATCAATCCGGTATAAAATAGAAACTTCCGACAAAATGGTAAGCCCTTCTTTCGAAGGAATTTCAAGGCGCACTTCCATATTGATGTTGCGCACCGGCACCTTGATGTAACTTGCAAACAGAGGGTTATACGCTCTGGCCCCTTCTTGAAGCGGAGTGCCAGAGAGCTTCCCAAACCTACGTTTCATGGCGATTTCATCTTGCCGAACCACCACACAGCTTTGCAGTACTGCCAGGACGAGCATCCCGCAGAAAAACCGATTTATATTTTTCATAGCGTTGAATTTTTAGGGGTGAATACTTACTATAATAAACATTAAATAGATGTAAAGGGTTACAAAATTTACATGGGGTAAAAACCTACAACCGACTGCTTACCCAAGCGCTTTTCTAAGATTCTAGTCAGATTTACTGGCATTGCTTTAAAAATACCTATCCCCTTATTATTTTACAGGATATATAACAAGCATGCTCTCATATTTCACCTACGCAACGCTTCATGAGCAACTATAAAGATTTCTTCATTTCCTATGGACGCACCTATAGCTTAGCCTTCGTAGGGCGGCTTCATCAGGCACTTACATTACATGGAAAAAGCGTTTGGTTTGATAAAGTGAACATCCATTCGGGTGAACGCTACCAAGAACGCATCAATGCGGGGATTCGCGATGCGCAAAATTTCATCTTTGTGATGTCGCCTAGTTCGGTTACTTCCCCTTATTGCCTCAAAGAGCTGAAATATGCTGCCGAATTAGGCAAACGCATTTTGCCTATTTTCCATGTAGAAGAGAGCGCTCCTACTTCTGTATTTGATCCCCAACTGAACGATTTCAGACCGTATAACCTGGAAGAACAGCAAATTCGAGACGAGACCTTTCTTCTAATCAGCGAGCGCGATTGGGTATATGCTCTTGAAGCTGCGCAAGATATCTCAGCGTTGGTTGCTTGGAAAGAAGGCTACGAAAACCATTGGCCCGAACATGAATCTATTGATTTTTTAAAAGAGTGGCAATGCCCGATTTGTTGGAGTACCGACGAAACCCTAGAGAGCTGTGTAAAAAAACTGCTCGATACCTCTCAGCGCGAATACGAATACGTATGGCAACATACCGACTATTTGAACCGAGGGTACGATTGGCTACACGAAACGCAAAATAAAGAACAATTTCTGCTCGTAGGAGAAGAACGTCAACTCGCCGAAGAGTGGTTACTTACCGAGTTTAAAGGGGGCACAGTCCCGTGCGAACCTTCTCGTTTACATGCCAACTTCATCTGTGCTTCGAAGCAAAATGCCTTCCATCAGATGACCGATGTGTACTTGGCGTACCACACAGCAAATCAGCCTATTTTACAAACGATTGACGACTCACTCGCCTACCATGCCATTACTACATGGCGCGGTGCTGCGGCAGAAGACACCCAGCTCGACGGCGAACAGCGAAAAGGCATTGAACGAGCCGATAACTTTCTGTTTCTTCTCTCAGAAGATTCCCTAGCCTCTGCCCATTGTATCGAGGCGTTGCAGTATGCGCAGTCGTTGCATAAACGCATTATCCCGCTCAAAGTGGGCATCATCAGCTATTACGAAATGCCCGCTGTAGAAGAAGCCGAAGAAGCGATAAGCCAACTATTGGCGATACGTCCTGTCGACTTTACCGATAACGTGGAAGGCAATATCGATGAGTTCGGTAAAACGGATATTGAACGCGACATCGACGATATTTTACGCATTTTACGCCGCAACCAACTATATTACCATCAGCATAAAGTATTGCTTGTACAGGCAATTCTATGGCAACGGAAACATCAGCCAACGTTTTTGTTATCGGGGCATAATTTAGATACTGCCCTAGCGTGGCTTCAAGAACACGACGAAGAAGAAACGCACCCCCCAACCGATTTGCATCGGCACTTCATCAATGTAAGCGCTCAAAGCCGAGGGTTGCACCCACCCGAAGTATTCATTTCGTACTCGCGGCGCGATGCTGACTTTGCCCGCAAACTAAACCGACGGCTACAAGAAGCCAGCTTTTTTACATGGTTTGACCAAGAAAGCATTGCTTCAGGCACAAATTTCTACCAAGAAATTCTACGAGGTATCGAAGCCTCTCACAATTTTGTGTTCATCATTTCCCCCGATGCGCTCCAATCGGGCTTTTGCGAAAAAGAACTACAACATGCTGCCCAACACCACAAACGGTTTATACCCATCCTTTGGCGGCCTGCAAAAGATTACGATGCGAAAGTTCCTGAAGAATATCAACATATTGAATGGATTAACTTTCACGATTTAGACATCGAAAAAGCCTTTCAAAACCTGCAGGTACTCCTCAATACCGATAGAGAGTACCTCGAAAAGCACGTGAAATGGCAACAAAAAGCCCTCGATTGGGAGAATAACCACAGCCACGAAGATTTCTTGCTCAACCCCTCCTCGTTGGTATCTGCCGAGGCATGGATAGAAAAAGCGACTGCCGAAGATAAAGACCCCCCACCTACCAACCTACAACACCGTTTTATTGAAGAAAGTAAACGGGTGTACGAGTTTTCTAAGCGGAAAGAAAAAAAGCGGATTCGGATATTGCGCGGCGTACTGGCAATGGCAAGTGTAATGTTTATCGTGGCGGCTATTTTTGGAGCAATTAGCGGGATAAAATATCGCACAGAGATTAAACTAACGCAATCGTTAGAACAGAAAAGCGATTCGTTAAAAAATGAACAAAGTAAGGCAAATTCCTTACGAATTGTTGCCCAAGCAAGGGCAGATTCGTTGCAAAGTGCTTACGACTCTCTCCAAAGCCTTTGGGATGCTATTGACGAGCGCGATAAGCGCATTGTAACCCTGGTTAGCTCAAACCGGGCGGCAAATTTAGAACGCATCAGGTCGGTAGTGAACGGAGTAATTCGCGAGCATCGTTCGAAGGCTCAATACGAAAAAGCCATTGAACAACTTAGCAAGCTTCGGCCTATTTCACCAGAAGCCAACCGCCTTGTGGCAGAAGCCTACTGCGAAATTCTGTTTATCTACAGCCATGCTCCTGATTTCGACTTTACCAGCTATGTAGATTTACGCTGTGTTGAAATTGCTAACCTAGCCAAACGCCTCGTGCGCCCCACATTACAAATAGACCGAAACCCTTCCCGAGCGAATATTCGCAACTATATTACCGCCCTAACAGGCAGACCTTACCTCAACTATTTACGCCAAAAGTATTATGGTAAATTTCGTAATGTACCAGGCACAAACTTACAGTTTGGAGAAACAGAAGTAACCATTGCGCAGTGGAATCTATATATCTATGCTAACCAAATTAAATCGCGGGCAAGTGCCCGTTTTAGTAAAGATGAAGAACAGCCTGTGGTGTATGTAACCGTTTTCGATGCTGTGAACTACTGTAATTGGCTCAGTAAAATACAGAAGAAAACACCTGCATATCAGTACGATGGAGGAATTTATCTGTATGAAAACCCACGCGATAAAAACGATGTGAATGTGCAGCTTCGCTCCAATCAAAATGGATATCGCTTGCCCCGTGTTCGAGAATGGAAACAGGCTGTAGCCGACCACACACAGCTTTCAGATGGTGAGCTTATGGAGGTGGCGTGGCTAAAAGATAATTCGAATACGAACATTCATGCAGCGAAAGAAATGAAGCCGAACCAATACAGCTTGTTCGATATGTTAGGGAATGTGAGCGAATGGTGCTGGGCAGACCAAGGCAACTCCTTGGGCCTGAGCAGCCCGGAACTCGGAGGGCATTGGCAAAGCGAGCAGCGAGGGTATCCTAATTTCTTTCAAGAAACTCACAAAAACAACAGCCGAAGGCAGGTTACCGGCTTTCGGGTAGTAGCCCTTGCCGAGTGAGCAAAAAAAAGGGAGCCACCCCGATTATTCGAGGTGCTCTCCAAACACTCCTAGCAATTTGCTTTATCCCGATTGGCTATCGGATTTCAATAGTACGTGGCTTAGTTTCCTCTTTTTTAGGAAGCGTGATGTGCAGTACACCATCTTCGTATTTGGCTTCAATTCCTTCTACATCGGCCGCATTGGGCAAGGTGAAAGAGCGCTTGAAAGAAGTATACGCAAACTCACGCCGTTTGTAATTTTCTTTCTTTTCTTCGTTTTCTGTTTTTTGTTCTGCCGCGATGGTCAAAACGTTGTGGTCGAGGTTGATTTGGAAATCGTCGCGTTTCAAACCAGGGGCAGCCACTTCAAGCGTGTAAGCATCGTCGGTTTCAGAAATGTTCACCGCAGGCGTAGAGCGGTAAAAATCAGTACCGAAATCTTCGAAAAAGCGATCTACAAATCCTGCAAAGCCAGGGAGTAAATCATTGTGATTGTTCCATTTAATTAGTGACATGGCTTAGTTTGAGTTTAAGTGAATAATTGATTTTCACTCAAAAATTTGCAAGCCATGTGCCACTGCGATTTTTCCGACAAAATGCAATTAAAAATAGAAAAATAATGACAATATGTCTCTTTTATTGTTTGCTACAAGCAATTTAATGTCATATCGGCAGTTTTAAAAGGGCTAGCTATCTTTTGGGAAGGTTTCAAAGATGCCCAATTCTCGATTTTTCCGCACGTTATCCCACGTAAAAACCTGGCCGTTCATTACGATATATACCCCATGCGGGAGTGTTTGTACAGCCGTGATACTACACCCAAGGTTAAAAACGGCATCAGAACCTAGCACGGCATAAGGCACCATTGCGCCGGTAAGTACGATAGTTCGGTTTAGCTTCGCCCTCCCGAGCATACGCGCCGTGGTCGACATGGTATCGGTACCATGCGTTACAATTACCCGCTCTTCGGGTGCATTTTCGCAGGAAAGGAGTATTTGCCTACGTTTGTTCTCGTCCATGTGCAAGCTATCAATCAGCTGGTTAAGCTCTAAAGCAATGGGCAGGGTGCATCGCACCGTTTTCAAGATTTGAGGGAGATAGCTCTCTCGGAAGGTAAGTTCGCCTTGGATTTCGTCGTAGTGTTTATCAAAAGTACCTCCGGTTACAATAATGCGAATACTCATCGTGCCAATGGGTTAAGGTGATGTTGCAAAATAACCAGTTCGCTCACAGGCGGGCAATTTTCAGCCAAGAATCGGGGATAAAATTTTGATGAACTACGGAAAAACCAGATTTCTATGGAATCCCCCTGCAAAAGGCGTAAATTCGTTATACTCACGGTTGTTTTCATCTCTTTCTTTATAAAGAAATGGGCAACACTTGTTCTCACATCATTAATTCAATACACTGTATTATGAAAAAACCACACATTATTTTTTTAACAGGGCTGCTGTTACTATCCGTCAGTAGCGTTGCCCAATCTGTGTTCGATATTTTCCAATACCGAAATGTAGGCCCTCTTCGCGGGGGGCGTGTTACCGCCGTTGCTGGCGTGGCAAGTCAACCTTCCACCTATTACATGGGCGCTACGGGCGGTGGCGTCTGGAAAACTACTGACTATGGCATTACATGGAATAACGTTTCGGATGGATACTTTGCCACACCTTCTATCGGGGCAATTCGCGTGGCTCAAAACGACCCTAACATTGTGTACGTAGGCACCGGGTCTGATGGCCTGCGTAGTAACGTAATTGTAGGAAAAGGCATGTATAAATCGGTAAATGCGGGGAAGTCGTGGGAGTTTATTGGCCTTGAAAAGGTTGGGCAAATCGGAGCGGTAGAAATTCATCCTCAGAACCATAACATAGTATATGTGGCAGCTATAGGGCAGCCGTTTCAGGCAAACCCTGAACGTGGGGTGTTTAAAACGACCAATGGCGGCAAAACCTGGGAAAAAGTACTCTTCATTTCCGATAAAGTTGGGTTTACCGATGTGGAATTCTTGCCCGGCAACCCCGATGTAGTGTACGCTAGCGCATGGAAAGCCGAGCGAAAACCGTGGACTATCATCAGTGGAGGCTCACAAGAAGAAGGAGGAATTTACAAATCGGTAGATGCGGGAAAAACCTGGCAAAAACTTTCGCGCGGACTACCTACTGGGCTTATCGGGAAAATTGATTTGGCTGTTTGCCCTGCCGACTCTAAGATTTTGTATGCACTCGTAGAAGCGCCCGGCGACGAAGGCGGCGTCTATGTTTCTTACGACCAAGGCTATTCGTTTGAACACCTTTCCAATTACGAAGGATTGCGGACGCGCCCATTTTATTACACAAATATCGACGTAGACCCAACGAATCCGAATATTGTGTATGTACTTGCTACGGGCTACTACAAATCGACCGATGGAGGCAGAGAATGGAAGCGAATCAGTTCGCCGCACGGCGATAATCACGATATGTGGATTAACCCGAACAACCCAGATATTTTTATCCAATCGAACGATGGAGGTGCAAATGTTACCCAAAACGGCGGCAAAACTTGGTCGACCCAATTCAACCAACCAACAGCAGAAATTTACCAAGTGGAAGTAGATGACCAATACCCCTATTGGCTCTACGGAGGGCAGCAAGATAATTATTCGACTATTGCCGTGCCAAGCCGGGCACCAGGAGCCATTCAAGCCTCTGAAGTCGGGTGGATTATCAACACGGGCGGCTGCGAAACCGGCCCAGCTGTTCCGAAACCCGGCGACCCCAATATTGTGTATTCCAATTGCAAAGGGCGTTTTAGCGTATTCGATAAGCGCACCGGTGTGGAAAAACGATACGATGTAGGCGCTGCCAATATGTATGGGCATAACCCGAAAGATTTAAAATTCCGCTTCCAGCGGGTATCGCCTATCCACGTATCGCCACACGACCCAAATGTGATTTACCACGCTTCACAGTTTGTGCACAAATCCACCGACGAGGGCAAAACCTGGGAGGTTATCTCTCCAGACTTAACCGCCTTCGAACCCGATAAGCAAGTGATTTCCGGCGAGCCGATTACCCGCGATATCACCGGCGAAGAATTTTATAGCACTATTTATGCCTTGCGCGAATCGACCGTGAAAAAAGGGGTAATTTGGGTAGGGGCTAACGATGGTCCCGTACACGTTACGCAAGATGGCGGTGCCACATGGCAAAATGTAACCCCAAAAATGCCCTCAGGAGGCAGAGTCGATGCAGTGGAACCCTCTCCACACGATGCCGCCAAAGCCTATGTAGCGGTATTGCGATACCAACTCGGCGATTGGAAACCCTACATCTATAAAACGACTAACTATGGGAAAAGCTGGCAATTGCTCACCTCGGGAAGCAATGGAATTCCGGCTGATTATCCTACCCGTGTAATCCGCGAAGACCCAAACCGCGAAGGCTTACTGTATGCAGGTACTGAGTTTGGCTTGTTCATTTCGCAAGATGATGGCAACACGTGGCAATCGTTCCAACAAAACTTACCGGTTACCCCCATCACCGATATACAAATCCATCGAGACGATTTGGTACTCTCTACCATGGGGCGCGGCTTTTGGATTGTAGATAACCTCACCCCGCTGTATCAAGAAAGTTTCAATCAGTTGGCAGAAACGCCAGTGCTATTCCCCCCAAAAGATACCCCTCGGTACGAATACCCTAACATACGGCGCACTACCTTACCCGATTATCCTAGCCCTGCCGTAATGCTCGATTACTATGTACCTGCCGACCAAGCCTCTCCAATCCGCTTAGAAATTCTAAACGCCCAGGGCGAAGTGGTCAACACCTTTTTTAGCAACAATGCCAGCAAGGAAACCATCGCCGAAATGGTGGAAAGCATGGGTATGAATACACGTTTCTATGTAATCGATCGGAGTTTGAAGGCAACCAAAGGGCTGCACCGCTTCGCTTGGGATATGACCCACGCCGGCGCTTGGCATTCTAATGAACGTTACCGGTTTCAAAATGGCCCTTTGGTAGCTCCGGGGCAATATACGGCGCGCCTTTCTGTAGGCGAAGTAACTCAAGAGCAAACATTTACACTCACGCTCGACCCTCGTATGGAAGCCTCTGGGTTAACCATCGCCGATTTACAAAAGCAAGAAGAACTTGCCCTCAAAGTGGTGGCTCTACTAACCGAAGCCCGAAAAATGGAGCAAAGCCTACAAAAACAACACAAAGACCTCTCAAAAAAGAAGGCACTTACCGATGCTGAACAAGCGAAACTACGAGCATTGGAGGCTACTTTGAAAACCCTCCAAACCGAAGACGGCACTTACATGCAGCCCATGCTCATCGACCAGATAGCCTATTTGTATTATGTGGTAAGCGGGAACGGGCAAACACCGGGTAAAGATGCCCTCGACCGTTTTGAAGAATTGACCACTCAGTTCGACGATCTGAAAAAAAGCATGGACGATTAACCCCTCGGCTCTACAATTGTAGCCATTATCCCCTAGTGAACATCGTTTCATTAGGGGATTTTTTTGGTTAGGGGTAATTCATAACCAATTTGGATTGGGGGGGGGGCGAACATAATGACATTGTTGCTAAGAAATATTCATTTTTCATCGAATATATAATGATGCATCCTATTTATAACCTTTCATCTCCATGTACTCAAGATTTTTTTCACCAACCGTGTTCCCTTTTGTCTTTGCAAGTTTGAAATATCTCTTTGCTTGGGAATAATTCCCTTGTATAAAGTAATCATAGCCTTTTGAGTTGTAGAAATCTCCTAATAATCGCTTCCCCCTTTGGTTTCCACTGTCTTCAGCCAATTGGCAATATCTAATGTACAAACTATCACTCTTTTCGAGTCCAAAACCTCCCATTTCGTATAGTTCAGCTATTCTAATATAATTTTCTGTTCTAGTGCTATCAGTTTGTATGGCTTTAATATAATATTCTTTAGCCAAAACAAAGTCTTTTTCTGTTCCCACACCCTTTTTATAATCATAACCAAGGTTTTCCATTGCCACCACATTATCGTTATCATATTCAACGGCTTTTTTCGTAAACTGGAATGATTTATCATAGTCTTCTTCAACTACTTCCCCCATGTAATATAAATACCCTAATCGAGACAATGCGGAGGAGTAATTTTGGTTTGCTGCTTTATGAATTAACTCAATGCCTTTTTCTTTATCTTCTTCCACTCCTTTTCCGTTCAAGTACAAATTTCCTAACGAAAGCTGTGCTTCAGGGTGTCCCATATCTGCCGATTTTTGATACCATTCTACAGCTTTATCTATACCTATAATTAAGAGGAATGGGAATTTTTGGTTAATTTAGAATAATGGATT